>CAIKWA010000115.1 GCA_903831005.1 uncultured Opitutia bacterium | reverse complement strand
CACGGACGGTCCGGTCTCGATCGGCTCGGCGAGGTCGAAGTTCTTCGGATCCTGGGTGATGCAGAAATACTTCGTCGTGAACATCTCCTGCAGACCGATGATCTTGGCGCCCTTGGCCGCCGCTTCTTCGATGCGGGGCAGGGTCTTGCGCACGTTCGCCGCGGGCGTGTCCTCGGCGGTGAGCTGGATGAGACCGACGCGGACGGAGTCAGCCATGGGCGTGCGTCAGTAGACGAGCTTGTTGATCGGGTACTCCACGATGCCCTCGGCGCCGGCGGCCTTGAGGGTCGGGATGAACTCGCGCGCCTGGCGGGCGTCGATGATGGTCTCGACGGCGATCCAGTCGGCGTTGCTCAGGGGCGAGACCGTCGGATTACGCAAGGCGGGGAGGGCGGCCGCGACTTGGTCCAGCTTCGCCTTCGGGAGATTGAACTTGAGGCCGACCATGTGCTGCGCGGCGAGGGCGCCCTGCAGCATGAGCACGATCTGCTCGATCTTGGCGCGCTTGGCGGGATTGGCCCAGGCGGCTTTGTTCGCGACGAGGACGGTGGTGGTCTCCATCAGCTGGGCGACGATGCGGAGCTTGTTGGCCTTGATGGAGGAGCCGGTCTCGGTGATGTCGACGATGGCGTCGGCGAGCTCAGGCACCTTCACTTCGGTGGCGCCCCAGGAGAATTCGACTTCGCATTCGACGCCCTGCGCCTTGAACCAGCGGCGGGTGGTCTCGACGAGTTCGGTGGCGACGCGCTTGCCGGCGAGATCCTTGGCGGTCTTGACCGACGAGGATTCGGGCACGCAGAGCACCCAGCGGGATTTCTGGGCGGAGGCGCGGCTGTAGATCAGCTCGCAGACCTGGACGACGTCGGCGTTGTTCTCCTGGACCCAGTCCTGACCGGTGAGCCCGCAATCGAAGAAGCCATGTTCGACGTAGCGAGCCACTTCCTGGGCGCGGATGAAGCGGCCGTCGAGGGCGGGATCATCGAAGGAGGGGCGATAAGAGCGGCTGCTCTTGGTCACGGGGAAACCGGCTCGGGCGAATAACTGGAGAGTGGCCTCTTCCAGGCTGCCCTTAGGCAGACCAAGCATTAATTTAGGGGCTTCCTGACTCATTAGACCATTGAGGAAGCCCACCCTAAGCCCCTCCGCAAGCATTAAGGGATTGACTAAGAACTGCCCAGAAATGACCCTTTTTTACCCCAATCTTATGCAGCGCTCTCTGCTCCTCCTCGCTCTCGCCGCCGGCTTCGTCGGCTGTAAATCCGTCGCGAAGAACGCCCCCGTTGCCGTTGCCGGCGCCGGCACCGGCGAGGCCACTCGCTTCTCTTGGCAGAAGGAAACCCTTCCGGCTGCTCCCGACAGCACGCGCGTGAACGTCAAATCCCTCCGCGCCGACCTTTCGCTCCTCGAGCTCACGGCAATCGAGAAACGCGACCCGGGTGCCAGGCTTCAACTGACCAAGGCCGGCCACAACTTCATCGTCGAAATCATCAAAGCCGACGACAATTCCGCGGTGGTATCCATCGTCCCGGGGCAGTCCTCCGTCCCCGAAGTCCGCGCGGGCGATGAGCTCGGCTTTGCCGTCTTGGCTCAGTAATCGCGAACCTGGGCGTCACACCCCGGGACAGAAGGACCCGCTTGCCCACCGCTGCGGGTCTTTTTATGCCCATATTTCCAGAAAATCGCCCATAATACCGTACTTTTGCCTCCGCCGTTGACCCTTCTGGATGGCACGGCTACTGCTCGAATTCCGCGTCAGCCGATGTCCACCTCCTCACCAAGCACCCGATTGGGTACCGCCTTGCGCAAGCTCCTCACCGTGCTCTGCGGTATCGCCCTGTTCCTGGTCGTGGTCGGGTTTCTGGGAGTCTGGGCTTTGGGCCGTTTTTCGCCCAAATTACTCGACACCTCCCTCGCCACCAAATCCGGCGCCCATCTGGCGGTGGATTCTAACGACACGAACCTGTTCGCTGGCCGTATCGCCTACGAAGGCCTGACGATCACCAACCCGACGCGCTGGACCGAGAAGGGCTTTCTTAAAATTCGGCGACTCGTGGTCGACTTCGACCTGCTCACGTTCTTCGAAGGCGGTAGCCAGACGGTGAACACCGCTGAGCTCGACATCGAGCACCTGACCATCGTCGGCAAGGCGGACTTCCTGGCGGACAACAACGCCAAGGATATCATCAACGGCCTCAAGGTTGCACCGTCAGCCGGCACGCCTCGTCCGGCCCCTGGCCCGCCCGGCACTAAGCAGCCCTTCCTCATCAAGTATCTCCGCATTCGCGTCGACCGTATCACGGTCATCTCCGGCGACGGCACTAATCAACGCAAGGTGGTCCTCGACCAGCCCTTCGGCTACGTCTTTGAGGCGCGTGATATCACGGAGCGCAATTTCGACGAAAAAGTCTCCCGGCCGATGGGCACGAAAGCGGTGCAGACCGCCGCCCAGCGACAGCCGGAACTCCTCCTCGACCTCGCGCGCGAGCGCGTGCGTAAATCCATTACCGAGAAACTCCTCGGCGAAAAATAATCTTATGACCGAACCCGTCTCTTCTTCTGAACCCCACCAGCCTGACGCTGCGACACGCATCGCTGAACTCGAAGGCCAGGTCGCGTTGCTCAAGGACACGGTGTTGCGCAGCAACGCTGACCAGCAGAACCAGCAGCGCCGCCACCATCGCGAGGGCATCGAGCTCCGCAAGTTCGCGACGGCCGGCCTGCTCGAAGACCTGCTGCCCGCCCTCGATTCCCTCAGCCTTGGCCTCGATTCGGCCGCGAAGCAGACCGACGGCCGCGCCGTCGCCGAAGGCTTCCGCATGGCGGTCGGCCAACTGCGCTCGATTCTCTCATCCCAAGGGCTTGTCGAAATCAGCCCAGTGGGCCAGCCCTTCGACCCTTCCCGCCACGAGGCTGTGGGCTCCGAGCCTAGCGCCGACATCGCTGAAGGTACCGTGCTCCGCGTCGCCCGCTCCGGCTGGTTACTCCATGACCGCGTCGTCCGTCCGGCGGCGGTCTTCGTCTCCGCCGGCGTCGCTCAGTAAATCCGACCGATGGCTGACGAATATTACACCCTCCTGGGCGTCGCCAAGTCGGCGTCCGCGGATGAGCTCAAGAAGGCCTATCGCAAGAAGGCGATGGAGTTTCACCCGGACCAGAACAAAGGAAGCAAGCAGGCTGAGGAGATGTTCAAGAAGATCTCGCGCGCCTACGAGATCCTCAGCGACGAAGCCAAGCGCAAGCTCTACGACCAACACGGCGAGGCCGCATTCGACCCCAATATGGGCGGTGGTGCCGGCCGCGGTCCCGCTGGCGGCGGTTTCCGCGGTGCCGACCCGCGCGATATCTTCGAACAGATGTTCGGCGGTGGGGGTGGTGGCTTCGGCGATGTGTTTGGTGGCGGCGCCCAAAAACCCGACAACGCCGGCGAGGACCTCCGCGTCGACTTGAAGATCACGCTCGAAGAGGCCGCTGAAGGCGTCGAGCGCAAGATTCCCTATCGCAAGCACGTTGCCTGCGCAAAGTGTTCTGGCTCGGGCGCCGAAGCCGGCGCCAAGAAGACCCGCTGTCCGACGTGCCATGGTCATGGTCAGGTCGTCCGCTCTCAGGGATTTTTCTCGATGAAACAGACTTGCCCGAGCTGCGCCGGCGAAGGCGAACGCATCGACAAGCCTTGCAAGTCCTGCTCCGGCGAAGGTCGCATGGTGGCCGAATCCAACGTCAGCTTGCGCATCCCGCCTGGCGTCGACACGGGCACGAAGCTGCGCTCGACCGGTAATGGTTCCGCGGGCCGCCGCGGTGCCCCGGCCGGCGACCTCTACGTCTATATCACGGTCACCGACCACGAGCTTTTCGAGCGCGACGGCGACGACCTCGCCTGCAGCGTGCCGGTGAAGTTCTCCATCGCCACCCTCGGCGGCAAAATCGTCGTCCCGAAGCTCAAGGGGAAGACTAACCTCAATATTCCGGCCGGCACCCAAGGCGGCACAATCTTCCGCCTGCGCGGTGAAGGCATGCCACCGCTCCGCGGTTCGACCTCCGGCGACTTATTGGTGCGCGTCGACATCGATGTACCCAAGAAGATGACCGATAAGGAAAAGGAAGCCCTCAAGGCCTACGCCGCCGCCTGCGGCGACGAAGCCACCCCGGTCTCCGAATCGTGGCGCTCGAAGTTCAAGAAGTTCTTCCCTTAACCCCCTTGCCCGACGGGGGTCGGGTCGTAAGGTGAACCCATGCCGCGCGACCCCGGCCAGACCGACCGATTAATCCGCCGTCTCCGTTGGGACGAGCTGGACCGGTCATGGTTACTCCGTTTCGCGGAGTTCGCGCGCGACGAGGACCTCGCTGGCCTTGGCCTCGCGCAGCCCCCCCTGCGCACCGGTGATCCGTCGGCCGCCTTGCTCGCTGGTGGCACCCGTGCCCGCGCCCGGGTCGTCGCCCGTCGCCCGATGGTCCTAGCCGGCTTGGGCTTGTTGGACGTGGTCTTCGCCGCCTACGGCGGGCGCTGTCAGGCCAAGCCGCTCGCCTATGATGGTCAGTTCGTGCCTGCCGGTACCGCGGTGGCCGAAGTCGAAGGCCCCGCCGCCGAACTGCTGACCGCCGAGCGGATTCTGCTCAACTTCCTGCAGCGTCTCTGCGGCGTGGCGACGCACACCCGCGAGCACGTCCTCGCGCTGAGTTCCTCGCCGACGAAGTTACTCGATACGCGCAAGACGACACCAGGCTTCCGCATGCTCGAGAAATATGCGGTCGGTCAAGGCGGTGGCTACAACCACCGGCTCGGGCTCTTCGACCGTATTATGGTGAAGGACAATCATCTGGCTGCAGGCGGCGCGACGGCCGGCGAACGGATCACGAAGATGGTCCGCCGTGCGCGTGAAAGCCGCTCGGACCTACTCGTGGAAGTCGAAGTCGACCGGCCGGACCAGATCGCGCCCGTCCTCGCCGCCGGCGCGGACATTGTCCTACTCGATAACTTCCCGCTCGCCGACCTCCGCGAAGCCATCCCCGCCCTTCGTGGCCTGGCCTGGTCCGAAGTCAGCGGCGGTGTCAGCCTGGAATCTCTTCCCCTCATCGGTGCACTGGCGCCGGATTTCGTCTCCAGCGGTGGTCTCACCCACGCCGCGCCCTGGTGCGACCTCGGCCTCGACTGGCTCTGATTCCATGGCCGCCCTCGACAGCAGTATCCTCCTCGCGTTCCTCGAGGCCGACGGCGAGCCGGTTAGCGGTGACCGCCTTGCGAAGGAGCTCGGCGTCTCTCGCGTCGCGATTTGGAGCCGGCTTGAACGCCTTCGCGCCGACGGTTTCACGTTCAAGGCTTCGACCCGCAAGGGCTACGAACTGAAGTCGGTCCCGCGTGAAATCAACGCGGCGTTGCTCGACGCCCATTTACGTCGCCTCAAGGTTGCGCCCGACGTCGAGCTGCTCGTCGAGGTCGACAGCACAAACTCCGAGGCCGAACGCCGTCTCGCTGCCGGCCAAGAAGCACCGTTCGCGGTCCTCGCCCGTTCGCAGCGCGCCGGACGCGGGCGGCTTGGCCGTAAGTGGCACAGCGCCCAGTCCGGTAATCTCTACCTGTCCCTCGCTTTCCGTCCGTTCATCCCGCCGGAGCGGCTCAAGCCGTTCACGCTTTGGATGGGTCTCGCGCTTTGTTCTCACGTCGAGCGGTCGCTCGGTCTCAAACTCGGCCTGAAGTGGCCGAATGACCTGCAGTCAACCGACGGACGCAAGGTCGCCGGCATGCTCACCGAGGCACGCCTTGATGCCGATTCCGTCCGTGAGCTCGTCTTTGGCCTCGGCCTTAATCTGACCGGCCAGCCGAAGGACTTCCCTACCGAGATCCGTGCCACCGCGGGCTCGCTCGAAGCGGCGCTCGGCGAACCCATCGACGTTAACCGTGAGGCGGCAGGCGTGATCGCCGCACTTTTCCAGGCCTGGGAGCAGTTTGAGGAAGGCACTTGGTCACGTTCGTTCCGCAAACTTTGGGCGTCCCACGATGTCCTCGCCGGCAAGTCCGTTCGGGTCGGCCTGCGCGGCGATCCGGTCGCGGGTATCGTCGACGGCATTGATGAAGAGGGCTCCTTAATCCTTCGTACCGGCGGCGGCCGTAAGACCATCGTTTCCTCTGGAGAGGTTACGCTACGTAAGTCCTGAGCGCTTGCGCCCGCGTCCGCTTCCAACCACTTTCTTGCCTGTGTCCCTTTTCTGCCTCGATGTCGGCAACACGCACGCGCATTGGGGCGTTGTGGATGGTCGCCAGTTGCTCGCCCATGGCGAGCTGCCCACCGCCTCACTCGACACGGCGTCCTTGAACGCACTGCTCGCCGCCCATCCGTCGGCGGGTATCGCTCTGGCCAGCGTCGTCCCGAAGGTGACCGCGGCGATTGCGCCGGCGCTTTTGAGTAGCGGTCGCCCGTTCTATCATCTGCGTCACGACAACGTGCAAGGCCTGGGCTTTGATTATCCGAAGCCGGCCGAGGTCGGCCAGGATCGTCTCGCCGATTGCGTGGGCGCTCAGCTCGTGGCGGGCGCCCCCGCGGTGATCATCGGCATGGGCACGGCCACCACCGTCGACATTCTGACCGAGCGCGGCTACGCGGGCGGCATCATCGCCCCAGGTCTCGGCGTGATGACGCAGTACCTCCACGAGCGGACGGCACTCCTCCCGGCCCTCGATGCCGCTTCGCTGCTCGGCGGACCAGCCATCGGCAAGTCGACCGTTGATGCGATGCGCGCTGGCTGCGCCCTGGGCTTCGCTGGCATGATCGGTGCCTTACTCGACGGCGTGTGTGCCGAGCTCGTCCGCCAAGGTTCGCCGATGCCCAAGGTAATCGTCACCGGTGGCGCCGCCGTCTTCCTGCCTGCCTCCTGGCAGACGCGCGTGCTGCATGAGCCGCACCTAACCTTGCTCGGCCTAGCCGAAGCCCACCGCCGCCATTTCGCATGAGCGAACCTGATCCCTTGGCGAAGCTCCGTCGCTTCGTCCCCCTCCTCGCCTTGGTCATCCTGTTGCAGGCAGGCTTCCTCGTCTACGCCCTGTTTGCGCAGAAGCTCCCGCAGGTCTGGCCGTTGGTGGTCGGCGACCTCGTCTTCTCGGGTATCCTGCTTTTCGTGCTCTGGCGGTTCCTGGTCCGCCGCCGCGGCTAGGCCTTGATCAGTTTCAAGAGCTCCTTGCGGCGGGCCCGAATCTCCCGGCAGCCGGCCTTAGCCAGGCGGTCGGTCGAGAAGGCCTCGACGGTCAGGCTGGCGACGGCCGTACCGTAGACCATGGCCTGCTTGAGGGTCGCGAAGTCGGTCGCTCCAGCCGAGGCCAGGTAACCCAAGAGGGCTCCGGCGAAGCTGTCGCCTGCCCCGGTGGGGTCGCGGAGCTCGGTCACGGGGTAGGCGGGGAGGGCGAAGAGGCCTTCCTCATGGAAGAGGACGGCGCCATGCTCGCCTTTCTTGATGATGACGGTCTTGCAGCCGTGTTTGCGCAGTTCGCGGCCGGCGACAATCACGTTGGATTCCCCGGTGAGCTTGGCGGATTCGGTGTCGTTGACGACGAGTAGGTCCGCGCGGCGCATGACTTCGCCGAGTTTCTCCCGCTGCGTCTCAATCCAGATATCAATGGTATCGGCGAGTACGTAGCGAGGTGCGGTGAGCTGATTGAGGACTTCGAGCTGTAGGTCAGGTCGGATATTACCGAGCATCACGAACGGCGAGGCGCGGTGCGCGTCGGGCAGCTTCGGCTTGAAGTGCTCGAAGACGTTGAGCTGCAGGTCCTCCGTGTCGCGGCGGTTATAGTTCTCGTGGTAGCGACCGCGCCAGAAGAACGTGCGGCCGGACGAGTCGGTGAGCAGGCCGTCGAGGTCGATGCCGCGCTTGGCGAGCTTGTTGCGGTCACGGTCGCGGAAGTCATGGCCGACCACGCCCACGATGCGGGGCGGCGCGAAGTAGCTCGCCGCGAGACATGCGTACGAAGCGCTGCCGCCGAGGATGCGTTCGCCTTTGTCGTGCGGCGTGACGATGCTATCGTACGCCACGGAGCCGACGACGAGGACGGGATCGGGCTCGCGGCCTTTGTTCTTAATGCGGGTGGGAGTGGTCATGAAAAGAGGTCGGGTCGCTCGTCGCGTAGACGATAGAGCGCGAGGAGGGCGAGCGAATGCTGGGCGGAATTGGCGAGGGCCTGTGCGAGCGCGGCCTTAGGGCTGAGAGCGAGAACCTGGATTTCTTCATGTTCATCGGGCTCGCGGCGGCCCGTGGGGCGCACGCCTTCCAGGAATACGAAATGGCAGCGATTGGCCTGAATGGCGGGGTTCGGCGCGCAGGTTCCGAGTAGGCGGGCGCGGCCTCCGGTGAAGCCGGTTTCCTCCTCGGTCTCACGGACGGCGGCGAGCAGCGGATCCTCGCCGGGCTCGATGATGCCGCCCGGCGCTTCGGTAGAAAGGTCGCGCGTACCGAAACGATATTGGCGGACCATCACGAGGCGTCCGTCGTCGGTGAGCGGGAGTGCGAGCACCCAGTCGCCGGAACGGAGCACAAAGAAATCACCCTCTCGTTGATCGAGAGGGTGATGACAGTGTTCCTTGTAAACCCGGAAAACCCTGCAGTCGGCGTGGAGCTCTTCGTGCTGGACGGACCAGCGAGAGGGCGCCGACATGCGCGAGCTTACTTGGTCTTCAGCTTCTGACCGATGCGGAGCTTGGTAGCGTCGACACCAGGATTGAGATCCTGAAGGGCCTTGAGCGAGAGACCGGACTTCTTGGCAATTCCGCTGAGGGTCTCACCCTTAGCGACGGCATGTTCGCCGGGGCCAGGAGGGGTGGAGGACTTGCCGTTGGCGGCGACGGGCTTGGTGGCGACCTTCTGGAGGGCGACAATCTGCGCGGCGAGGTCAGCTTCATTTTTCTCAATGGCGGCCTTGGTGGCGGCGAGATCGCCGGCGATGGCCTGAACGTCAGCGCTGTTGGCCTTGCCAGCAACGGTGGCGCCAAGGGCTTCAACGTTGGAAGTGGCGGTCTGGGCGGCCGCGCTGGCGGATTCAGCGGCGCTCTTGGCCTTAAGGCCGAGTACGATACCGGCGGCGCCGAGAGCGAAACCGAGGATACCCACGATGAGCGGGAGCTTGGATTCGGAGGAGGAGGGAGAGATGCTGTCGTTTTCCATGTGTAGGAGGTGTTTTGCGGGTTGGAACAGTTGGAGATTAGCAGTTTGACAAGGACGGCAACACAAAATCAGACTGTTTCTTCGGGTACCGGGCAGTATCTCAATTGGTAGAGTCCCTGCTTTGGGAGCAGGGTGTTGCAGGTTCAAGTCCTGTCTGCCCGACCACCCGACACTTTTAAGGCAAGCCCAGAGACCCCTCAGGCGTATGCCAGGGCCTGTCCGTCTTTGATCACGGTGACGTGATTAGCCCCGTCTGGACGGGTCGAAGCTTCGGTTCGCCCGATTACCTGGGCGCCGAGGCCGAGCTCGGCGGCGAGGCGCAAAGCGACCTCCGCGTCCTTGGGTTCTACGAACACCTCGAGGCGATGCCCCATGTTGTAAACCTGATGCATTTCCTTGGCCTCCGTCCCACTGACCCGGGCGATTTCGGCGAAAATGGGGGGCGTCGGGAAGAGGTTGTCCTTAATGAAATGGACTTTGGAGCCGAACCGGCGGCACTTGGTCTGGCCCCCGCCGGAGCAGTGGACAAGGCCTTTGACCCGCTGGTTGCCGAGGGCCTGGAGCAGGCGCAGGGCGTAGGGGGCGTAGGTGCGGGTGGGGGACAGGAGGGCCTGTCCGACCGTCAGGGTCGAGCCCGGGAGGGCGTCAGTGAGCCGGTGGGGGCCGCAATAAGCCAGTTCAGGCGGGGTGGCCTTGTCATAGGTTTCGGGATACTTCTCGGCGTAGTACTTGGAGAGCAGCTCGTGGCGGGCGCTGGTCAGGCCGTTGGAGCCGATGCCGCTATTCTCAGAGGTTTCGTAGTGGGCGCGACCGTGCGAGGCGATGCCCACGATAACGAGGCCCGGGACGACGCGCGCGGCGTCCACGACGTCGGCGCGGTTGAGGATCGCGGTCGCGGTGGAATCAACGGTGAGCGTGGGCGTGAGGTCGCCGACGTCGGCGGTCTCGCCGCCGCCCGAGGTGATGCCGAAGCCCTGCTCGCGCAGCATGGCGAGCACGTCTTCCGTACCATTGATCAACTCCGCGAGGATTGCGCCGGGAATCGCCTTGGCATTACGATTGATGGTCGAGGAAAGGATGACGCCCTTGGTCACGCCGACACACAGGAGGTCGTCGATGTTCATGACGATGCTGTCCTGCGCGATGCCGCGGAAGACGGAGGCGTCGCCGGTCTCCTTCCACCAGAGGTAGGCGAGCAGGGCCTTGGTGCCAGAGCCGTCCGAATGCGTCACGACGCACTTGGTGGTGTCGCCGGTCAGGTTATCGGCGACGATCTTGCAGAAGGCCTGCGGGTAGAGGCCGGGGTCGAGCCGGTCGACGGCGGCGTGCACTTCGCTTTTGGAAGCGGAGACGCCCCGGGCCGCGTAACGGCCAGAATCCGAGGAGGGCTTGCTTTCGTGCGCCATGGCTCTTGCGTGCATATCTCCGACCCTGCTATTCGGTCAACGCCCTTCTCCCACGTGCTGCAACTCTTCCTCCGCCAACCTTGGCTCCGTCGTCTCTCCGCGGCGCTGCTGGGCCTGTTGCTCGGCGTTGCGCTGGTCGCCCTCTGGGGCTGGTGGAATGCGCGCAGCCTCCGCGTCCTCGCCGCCGATCTCCGTCTGGCCTACGAGACGCATGACGCCGCTGCGATGGAGCGACTCTTCTGCTGGGACGGCGTCGACGCCACCACCCGCGCGCGTATCCGCCTCGTCATCCTCCAGGAATACGAACTCCCCGTCGCCTCGGTCGTCGTCCGCCCACTCTCCCTCCTCGATCGTCAGCCCGGCCCGGGGCTCCGTCCCAATCTCCCGCCCGCTGCGACGATTGAAGTCGCGTACGACACCTCCGACCGCCTTTCGGCCGCCTATCTGGCCGGCCGCGATGGCTTCCGCCACCGGTTGATCGTCATGTTGCCCGCCAACTGACGCGGATTCTTGACAGCCGCCCGCCGCCTTCCAATTAATCACATCCTATGGCCGATAAGAACGATAAGCGTCCCGAAAGCGTCGGGGGCAAATTCTACGTGGACTCGCAGTGCATCGATTGCGACCTCTGCCGCGAGACCGCCCCGAAGTCCTTCACCCGCCAGGATGACGGCGGTTACTCCTACGTCTTCGCCCAGCCGACGGACCAGGAAGGCATCGACAAGTGCATGGAAGCCCTCGAAGGCTGCCCGGTCGACGCCATTGGTAAGGACGGCGAATAATCGCTCCGGCGATTCCGCTAAAAGCCCCGGACCTCCGGGGCTTTTTGTTTGGTAGGCCCCGGAGCTTCGCCTACGTTCCGACTATGGGCGTAAAAATCTCCTGCGAATACCTCGGCGACCTGCGCGTGCGCGCGACGCACGGCCCGTCGGGCACAGTCCTGCACACCGACGCGCCGGTCGATAATCACGGTAAAGGTGAATCGTTCTCGCCGACCGATCTCACGGCGACGTCCCTCGCGACGTGCATCATGACGATCCTCGGCATCCAAGCTAAGGGACTCGGGCTTGATTTCCGCGGCCTACGCGTCGACGTCGAGAAGCACATGACGACCGAGGCCCCGCGCCGCATCGCTAAGCTAGAGGCCTCCATCCACATGCCCGCGGGCATCGCTCCCGACCTCCACGATCGCCTCATCCGTGCGGCCAACGCCTGCCCCGTGAAACAGTCGCTCCACCCTGACGTCGAGATCGCGCTGACCTGGCATTGGTGATTGGCTGAATGGAGGTAGGGTCGGGACCGCTTCACGACATAGTATGGTGCTGCTTCGCCGCACGCCCCCCTCGCGGCTCGGCCGCGCAGGTAGGGACGTGATTGCCATCACGTCCGTTCGCGGACGGACGTGCGTATCTCCATCGGCCCTGGCTAAGACCCGACGACTTCCCGCCTTCGGTCTCGAACGGCGGCGATAGCAATCGCCGCCCCACCCAAGACCCCAGCCACTCCTCCTCACACGCCTCAGATTCCGCCCAACTGTTTGTTCGAAACATTTTTGACCCCGAAAGCGCTCCAAAAGATGTGGATGCCTTCTGGCAGTTTCTGGTCAATGTTGATGATTCCGGCTCGTGTTCCGGCGGCGTGTTTTGCGTGCTCAGCAATCTCGACTACTTTTCACAGGAGCTCCTGAATGGTCAAAATGGCACCCAGGACACCTTCCTGTACTTTGGCAACCGTTTACTGGGCCAGGTATGTGTCTGCGGCTATCATGTCCTTCAATATCACGTCAGATCGTGTGTGTGTGTGTGTCTGTGTGTCTGTGTGTCTGTGTGTCTGTGTGTCTGTGTGTCTGTGTGTCTGTGT
>CAIKWA010000114.1 GCA_903831005.1 uncultured Opitutia bacterium | reverse complement strand
GCCGTCGACCGCGATGACGAACACGTGGTCGCGGAACATCGGGACATACCGGAGGATTCCCCGGAGGTCGGTCGGCTTCATGGCGCGCTCACGCTGGCTGGACATGCTCAATCCTTATGGACTCCTCCGCGGGCGGGGCAATACTGATGACGCATGCCGAAGCCGCCCCGAGTCCGCCGTGTGACGGTGCCGCCCGACCTCCAAGAGCCGGTGGACGCCTTCCTGGCCCACCTCTCACTCGAACGTGGTGCGGCGAAGCTGACGACGGAGGCCTATGAGTCGGATCTGGTCCGCTTCGCCGCCCACTGCGGCCGGGCCGGCCGGACGAATTGGACGGAAGTCTCGCTCGCCGACGTGGATTCATGGACGCGCGCGCTCGACCGCAAAGGTCACGCGGCTGCCTCGATGGCTCGCCGCCTCTCGGCCGTACGTTCCTTCTCGGCTCATTTGGTCCGTAGCGGCCTACGTCGTGATGATTTCACCGAACTCGCCCACGGCCCCAAACTGCGTCGGAAGCTCCCCGGCATGATCAGCGCCGAAGAGGCCGCCAAGGTCGTCTCCGCTCCCGACACCAGCACGCCGCAGGGCCTACGCGACCGCGCGATGCTCGAGATGATGTACGGCTCTGGCCTGCGCATCTCCGAGCTCTGTTCGCTTGAGATTCAGGCCGTCGATGCCGACTCGGCGCTCGTGCGCGTCACGGGTAAGGGCTCGAAGGATCGCGTCGTGCCCGTCGGCGAGACGGCGCTCGTCGCCTTGCAGGCTTACCTTAAGGCCGGCCGCCCCAAGCTCGTTCGCCCGAAGACCGGCAGTGCGCTCTTCCTCAGTGCCCGGGGCGTTGCCATCTCGCGCAAAACTTTCTGGCTCGGCGTAAAACAGGCGGCGCAGCGGGCCGGCGTCTCCGTGCCGGTGAAGCCGCACCTGCTGCGTCATGCCTTCGCGACGCACCTGCTGGAAGGCGGGGCCGACCTGCGCTCAATCCAAGAGATGCTCGGCCATGCCGACATCGCCACGACGCAGATCTACACGTCGGTTGATCGGACGGCTTTGTCGGATGCCCACCGTCGCCACCACCCACGCGGGCGGGGCAAGGGTCGTTAACGTCCGAAGAGGACGAACAGTCCGCCGAGGATCGATGCCGCGGTAAGTACGCCAATCAGGAAACGGGTACCGGCCGGGATTTCGAGCGGGGCGAGCTCCTCGTTATCGTCCGTCGGACGGACCACCGCTTCGCGGAGGATTGAGAAGTAGTAGTGGATGCTGATGGCGACGCCGATGAGGGCGGCGCCGAGAATCCACCAGAGCTTGGCCGAGACGAGGAGCGTTAGCACGAGCAGCTTGGCGATGAAGCCTACGGAAGGTGGCACACCGGCGAGCGAGCCGATGCCGAAGCCGAGCGCGCTGGCGAGGATCGGCGAGCGGCGGAGCAGGCCGCGGAGGGCGAGTTGCGGGCGGCGGTGGTCTTCGACGGCCGGCAGGGAGACGAGCGCCTGGGCGGTGAGGAAGGTACCGACCACATAGGCGAGCAGATAGATGACGATGACCTGTTCGACGTCATAGCCGAAAGCGTTGGCGCCGGGCAGGACGAGCGCAGCCGTGACGGCGGCGAGGATGAAGCCGGCATGCGAGACGCCAGAGAGCGCGAGCGTGCGTTTCACGTCGGTCGTGGCGAGGGCGCCAAGGTTACCGGCGAGCAGGGTTAGCACGGCGACGCCGGCGAGCAGCGGGGCGAGCTTCACCGCGATGGGAGCGAACGGTCCGGTGGCAAGGAGGACGAGAGTGAAGGCACCGGCGGCCTTGGAGGCCGTACCGAGGAAAGCGGTCGTCGGCGTCGGAGCACCCTGGTAGACGTCAGGAATCCAGGCGTGGAACGGGAAGGCGCCAAGCTTGAAGGCGACGCCGCCGAGGATCAGGGCGATGCCGGTCAGCGTTAGGGGTGAGATGGTTTGCGCGATGGATTGCGCGGCGAGCGCCTGACCGATCTGGGTGAAGTTGAGCGAGTCGGTCACGCCTGGGACCGCGCCGAGCGCGCCGTAGACGAGCACGATGCCCATCAGGAGTAACGCCGAGCTGAGCCCACCCGCGACGAGGTACTTCACGCCGGCTTCGAGCGAGGCCTCGCTGCGGCGGAGGTAACCGACGAGCACGTAGAGACCGACGGCGGCCGTCTCGAGCGAAAGGAAGAACGTGACGAAGTGGTTCGACTGCGCGAGGAGCATGAACGCGGCGGTCACGACCAGTAGCACATGATGGTAGTCGGCGACGGCGGCGTCGCGGTCGCGGAGGAAGCCTTCGGCGAGGAAACTCGTCAGCAAGGCCGAGAGCAGGAAAACCATGCGCACCCCGTCGGTGGGGAGGTTCTGACGGAGCAGGCCAGCAAACGACGCGACGTCGGTCGGCTGAACCCACGGCCCATTAGTCAGTGCCATGATGGCCACGAGGACTAGCCCCATGCGGGCGGTAATGGGGATGAGCGCACGTAGGGCCTTCGGTAAAAACATCGCTTGGAGCAGGCAGACGAGCGAGAGGCCGGCGACGGCGATTTCGGGTAGGATGGATAGCCAGTCAGCCGGGCGCGGGGCCAGGACCTTGAAGACCGGATCAATATCGGCGAGGAAAGGAATCATCGGACGGAAAGCTTAGCGCTTGGTAGGAACGGCCGGGGCAGCCTTGACGGGCGCCTTGGCGTTATGCTGCGAGAAGGTGGTGATACCTGCGGCGACGGGATTGATGGACTTGGTGATGAGCGAAGGCACGAAGCCGATCGTCAGCGAAGCGCCAAGGAGCACGCAGGCGGCGATGCGCTCGGCCCAGCCCAGGTCGCCGAAGGGCGCGGCGGCGAAGCGCTTCTCGAGCGCCGCGGAGGCCGAACCGAAGAAAGTGGAGGCCACGGCTCGGAGCGCGTAGACGGCGGAGATGACGACGGTCGAGGCGACGAGCGCTTGCAGCCAGAGCGGTTGGGCGCGCAGAGCGAGGAAGACGCCGACTTCGCCCCAGAAGTTGCCGAAGCCCGGAAGGCCGATGGAAGCCATCGTCGCGGCGACGAAGAGCGCGGCGAGAACCGGCGTGCGCGCGGCGAGGCCGCCCAGTTCGTCGAGGCGGTAGGTACCGGCGCGGGCCCGGACCGCGTTGGCGAGGAGGAAGAGCGCGGCGCAAGAGAGGCCGTGCGCGACCATCAGGAACGCGGCGGCGTCGAGGCCGTCGGCCTTGCCAGATACGCCGCAGACCCAGATGCCGAGGAAGATTGGGCCCATGTGGGCGACGGAGCTCCAGGAGAGCAGCTGCTTGAGGTCGCGTTGGGTGAGGCAGATCAGGCCGACGAGTAGCACGTTGGCGAGGGCGAACCAGAGGAACGAAGTGCCGAGCGCGCCACCGGTGATGTCGAGGCTGCTGAGGCCGAGGAGGATGATACCGTAGAGACCAAACTTCTTGAGGGCACCAGCGTGGAGCATCGCGACCGGGGTCGGCGCGGCGGAGTAGCCGGGCGCAGCCCAGGAGTGGAAGGGGAAGAGTGACGCGAGCGTGCCGAGGCCAAAGAGCACCAAAGCACCGGTGGCGGCGGGGATGGACTTCGCGTTCTGGAGGCCTTGCGCGACGCTTTCAAACGTCGCGGCGCCGTACTCGACCCCGGAGGCGTCAATGGCGATGAGGATGCCCGCGAGGGATGCCATGGCGCCGGCGGTCAGGTAAATGGCCATCTGCATGGCGGCTGGACGACGGCCTTCGCCACCCCAGAAAAGCGTGAGGATGAACGTCGGGATGAGCGCGAACTCGTGGAAGAAATAGACGCCGACGAGGTGGTTGGTGCCGAAGACGCCGAGCGTGCCACCGAGCATGAAGAGAATCAGGCCGAGGTAGGTGTTACGTCCTTCCACCTCCTGCGTGAGCGCCTTGATGCCCGCGGCCAGGCCGACGAGGGAGGTCATCGCGAGGAGCGGCGCGCTGAGGCCGTTGAGTGCGAAGCCGAAGCCCCAGAAGCCTTCGGACTGGAACTGTTGCGGCGCGGTGGTGGGGTTAGACCAAAGGATGAGCAACCAGGGACCGAGGACGGCCGGGATAGCGAAGCCCCCGAAGGCGAAGCCCGAGGTGAAGCTGCGGGGAAGGTCGCGGCCCGCGAGCAGGATCAGGCCGACGAGGATGGGGGCCGTGATGGCGGCCGCGAGGAGCGTGGCAGGAAAAGTGTCCATGAATTAGCGGGCGATAAGGAACCAGGCCAGGAAGAGCGAACCGAGGACGATCCAGAGCGCGTAGGCGCGCGTCTGTCCGCGGTGGAAGGAGCGGCCGGTAAGGTAGCCCAAGACGGCGGGGACGCCGCCACCAATCCAGCGTACGGCGACGCCATTG
>CAIKWA010000113.1 GCA_903831005.1 uncultured Opitutia bacterium | reverse complement strand
TTGAGGCTTACTTGCCGAAACCAGCGGAGGCCTTGCCGTCGGCTTCGAGCTTGCCGACGGACCAGAGCAGGCCGCGGGTCACGAGATCGAGGTAGCGGGCGTCTTCGACGGTCGCGTTGTTGTGGCCGATTGTGGTGCTGAAGATACGGGTCTTGTTCGGGCCGAACTCGTTGGTCCAGACGACGATGCTGGTGACATCCTTCGCGGGGGTGATTTTGCCGGCCTTGTCCTTCTTTTCCGGGATCTTCTGGGTGCCGGTGGCGAGAGTCTTACCGGTGAGCACTTGAACATTGTTGTAGAGCTCTTCGTTGACGGTGGTCCAATCAGCCAGGCCCTTTACGATCGGGTTTTCCTTATCGGTGAAGACGATGCCGATGGGCTGCTGCGGGCCGTGGCCGGTGGACTGCAGGCCGAGCATTTCGTACCAGCTGGCGTTATCGGCGCCTGCCTTGACGGGCTCGCCGAACTTGCCCCAGCGGTAGCTGTGCATCGCGCAATGGAGGTTCACAGCCGGGAGGCCATTCTTGTGGGCGTTGACAATGTT
Organism: uncultured Opitutia bacterium; assembly: GCA_903831005.1. GTDB lineage: Bacteria > Verrucomicrobiota > Verrucomicrobiia > Opitutales > UBA953 > UBA953. Next base: position 1,131 of record CAIKWA010000113.1, on the reverse strand, counting down.
GGCGACGTAGGGGCGGTCATCGACGCTAGCGGCGCATTCGTCATGGACGACGACGTCGAAGTTCTTACCCCAATCGGCGTTCTTGTAGATCTCGAAGACCGGCTTGGTGGACTTGGTCGGATCGTAGGCGACCTCGACGGTGGCGTTGATGCGGGCTTCGATGCCCTTCTTCAGGATTTCCTTCTGATTGGCGTAGTCGTGGCAGCAGCCGCCGGCGACCACGAGGACGCGGAGAGGCTTCTGCTCAGCGATGAGCGGGGAGACGACGCCAGCGAGCAGCGCGATCGTGAGGAGGGTACGGAGTTTCATGGGGGTATCTGGGATAAAGGGCGGGGGTTGGGGGCGGGGCAAAAGAAAACTTACTTCTTGGCCTTAGGGGCAGATTTTGCCGCCGTCAGGGCCGCTTTCGTGTCCGCCAGGGCGGCTTTGACGAGCTCCTCGGGGATAGTTTGGCCTTCCACGAAGGCGTAGAGAGCCTCCTTTTGCTTCTCGGTCATCGGCTTCTCGTCTTTAGGCGGCATCACATCGCCGGCGGTGCGGTCGAGGAAGACGCGAGCTAGCAGCATACTGCTATCGGGCTTGCCGATGACGAAGGTCGGATTCTTACCGCCCTTGAGGGTGGCTTCGAGGGTGTCCAGCCGAAGCTTTCCCTTCTCCTTCTTGGGGCCGTGGCACGAGACGCAGTGCGCGTCGAACATCGGCTGGATCACCTTCGCGTAGTCGGCCTTCTGCGCCGTGTTCAGCGGCTTAGCCGGTTCAGGCTTCTTCTTGGGCGCAACGGGCGCCGCCGCGAGGGACGCTAGGCTTAGGCTAAGGCAGACGAGGGTGCGCATGGGCTTACTTCTTCGGAGCCTGCTTGGGCGCCTTGGTTGCGGCGAGCGCTAGCTTGGCCACTTCTTCCGGAATGGGCTTGGCTTCGATCCAGAGGGCTAAGGCATTCACCTGTTCCTTTGTGAGTGGCGTCCCCTCGGTCGGCATGAATTCATCGTCCGTAGGATCCAGAGTCACGCGCACGTGCATGAGGCTCTTCTTTAGGTCACCGGCGACGAAGGCCGAGCCTTCTGAGCCGCCTTTCTTGAGGCCCTCGAGTGTATCCATGCGGAGCTTACCTTTCACCTTCTTGGCGCCATG
>CAIKWA010000112.1 GCA_903831005.1 uncultured Opitutia bacterium | reverse complement strand
GTCGACGTAGTGCACGTCGTTGGTGGCGACCACGCGCAGCTGGAACTCGCCGGCAAGTTTGAGGAGGTCGGCGATGATGCGCTTCTGCTCCTCGAGGCCGTGGTCCATGAGCTCGATGACGAAGTTCTCGCGGCCGAAGATTTCGACGAACTTACCGCAGGCCTTGCGGGCGGCTTCGTAGTCGCCGCGGAGGAGGGCCTGCGGGATGACGCCCTGGAGGCAGCCGGAGAAGCCAATCAGGCCGTCGGCGTGCTTGGCGAGCTGCTCGAGGTCGGTACGCGGCTTGTAGTGCAGGCCACGGACGTGCGCGTCGGAGACGAGCTTAGTGAGGTTTTGGTAGCCTTTAAAATTCCGGGCGAGCACGCCCATGTGGAAGTACTTGTGCTCGCGACGGTCCGGCTTGTCGGTGAGCGCGTGGTCCCAGACGAGGTAGAGCTCGCAGCCGAGGAGGGGCTTGAGCTTCACGTCGCCCTTGGAGCGCTGCTTGGCCTCGTTCCAGAAATCGAAGAGCCCGAAGAGGTTGCCGTGGTCGGTGATCGCCACCGCTCGCATGTTCATGTCGCACGCGCGCTCCATCAGGCGGTCGATGCGGCTACAGCCGTCGAGCATGCTGTAGTCCGTATGCACGTGGAGGTGCACGAAGTCTCGGCTGATGGTTTCCGGGTCGGCCATGCGGGAGGGCGATAATAGGGAGCCGTCGGAGGGCAGGGGAAGGGCATAATCGGCGGGGTTATTCGCCGACTTGTACACAGGCGGTCTTGCCAGCCAGCGAAGCGGGCTTAGGCATGTAGTCCTGCCGCCGTCCGCATGCTCCTTTCGCCCCGCCTTCGCCGCCCTGTCTTTATCTACAGCGGTAATCATGTGGGCGGAGGCGAGTACCTTTGCCTGCGCCGGGCCGAATGTGCCGTCCGGCTCGGGCTTAAGCCGGTCATCATCACTTCGCCCGGGCCGATGGATGAACAATATCGACGGGTTGCGCGCCTTCTCCATGTCGATGCGGCGATTTTCAACCGCCCAGCGTTCACGCCTGACATGGCGGAGGCGATTGCGGAGGACTTAGCGGCTTTGCTCGGCCCCGAGCCTTCGCATATCGAAGTCACTGGCTTGCCCGACAGCTATTTCGCCAGCCTGCTTGCCCGTCGCCTGCCCGACTCCGATTACTCGCTGCTGATTATCCGCCCGGGAACGGTACTCAGCCGCGGTTGGCCTACTTGGTCCGACCTTTGGCCTGACCCACGTCGACTCCTGCATGCGCTCCGAGGGCGAAAAGAGAACGGCGTCCTGCGTGCCCTGTCGGCGCAAGGTCGAATTCTCGCGGTGAATCAGCCGTGCGCCGACGACGCCGCCCGGCTGGCCAGCCTGCCTTCGATCGTCGCTGGCATCGAACCAGTCATCGTGCCGTTCGCTGGCGTCGCCTCCGCTGGCGCCTCCTCGGCGCCTTATCTGCTGACGGTCGCGCGCATTGACGGAATCATGAAGGCCTACGTCCGCGGACTGGTCGTCGCGTTCGCGACCTTGCGGGAAGCCCACCCGTCGCTTCGCCTTAAAATCGTCGGTGACGGGACGGATCGGCCGGCGACTGAAGCCCTCGCGGCGCGCCTAGGTGTCGCCTCCTCCGTCGATTTCCTCGGCACCTTGCCGCCCGCGGCGTTGCCAGAACTTTACGTCGGTGCCGCCGCCTTCGTCGGCATGGGCACCACCGCCTGCGAGGCTGCGATGCAGGGCGTGCCCAGCGTGCTGGCTTTGGCCTATGATGGGGAATGCCGCTCGCCTGGCTGCTATGGCGAGCCGTCGGTCGAGGGATTCGGCGAAGTCGTCCCAGGTCAGGCGAAGCACCCAGTGGCCGAAGTCTTACGCCGCCTCTTGGCTGATCCTGCTCTCGCCCGCCAAGTCGCGGAACGCGGTCGGGTGCGTGCCTTCGCCGAAAACCATCCCGATGCCGCGACCGAGCGGATGCGCCTGTTGCTATCCCGCGCCCCCGTCGTGCCGGCCCCGCACCCGTATCCTCTACCCAAGCTCCGTCAGCTCCTGCGCAACGTGCTCCGCGGTTACGGTTCGCGGCGCCCGTTGGCGCGCGAGGCCTAAGCGTCCCTCACTTCACCTTCACGAAGGTGCGCTTGCCGGCCTGGATGACCAGCTCGCCCGCGGGCTGCGCCACCTTCTGGGCCGGGTCGGAGACCTTGTCGTCGCCGATCTTGACCGCACCGCCCTCGATGAGGCGACGGATCTCCTTCTTGGAGGGGAAGAGGTTCGTCGCGGCGAGGAGGTCGACAATGCCGACTTCGGCCGCGCCGCCGGAGACGGCGGCCCAGGCGAACTCGGGCATGTCCGTGCGGACGCCGCCCTTGGAGAAGACGTTTTCGAATTCGGCGCGTTCCTTGGCACCGGCGCCCGCGCCGTGGAACTTGTCCGTCAGGCGCGTGGCGAGCTGCTTCTTGGCTTCCATCGGGTGGCCGGCCTTGAGCGCAGTAATCTCTTCCGGAGACGAGAGCAGGAGGAGGTCGTAGTAGACCCACCTGGTGGCGTCGGGCACCGACATGATACGTCCGAACATGTCCTTCGCGCCGTGGTTGAAGGCGATGTAGTTGCCGAGGGATTTCGACATCTTCTTCTCGCCGTCGAGGCCGACGAGCAGGG
>CAIKWA010000111.1 GCA_903831005.1 uncultured Opitutia bacterium | reverse complement strand
GCCTGAGTTCCCGGTGCCCGTGGCCGTCACCCGTCACCTGGAAATGTTTCTCACGTTTGCACTTTTACACTGAGGACAGCACGTGGTGCTGTCCCTACCCGTGAGCGAGCGCAGCCGCATCGACCAATGTCGCGCCGGCTTTGCGTAACGTCATCGCGCAGGCATGCAGGGTCGCGCCGGTGGTGAGGACATCGTCGATGACGACATAGCGGGTAGATGGATCAACCGTCATTCCCTCGGCGACAACGAACGCGCCGGCGACGTTCTTGCGGCGCTCTTGTCGCCCGAGTCGCGTCTGCGAGATGGTCTCGTGGCGCTTGTGCAGGAGGAACTCCGCGCGACACCCCGCGACGTGCGTCGCCAACACCTTGGCGATCCGTTCCGCCTGATTATAGCCGCGGTCGAACTGGCGGGCGCCGTGCAGCGGGACTGGCACCAACACCGACCCGGCGAGGTGGCGTCGGAAGACGTCGTCCGAAAGCGCCGCGTGGGCGAGGTCGTCGATCAGGAACGGGCAGCGCTCGTACTTGATGCGGTGGATAATCCGGCGGGCGGGGCCGCGCGCACGGAAGGCGCAGACCGCCCGGGCGAAGGCCGGCTGGAGGTCGAGGCAATGGGGGCAGGCCCGGTCGCCTTCGAGGATGCCTTCGAACGGGTGGCCGCACGTCAGGCAGCGGGGGTCGGTGATGCGGGGGAGCTGATCAGCCCCAGCAGCCGAGAGGTGAAGGCGTTCGGCGTCGTCCATCGGCTCCTGCGTGACTGCGCAGTCCCGAGGGAAGACCAGGTCGAAGAACCCGCGGTCGAGGTCAGTCAGCCAGCCCATCGCGTTCGGCCTTTAGCCAACGGCGTTTCCGGGCAAGACCCCAGGCGAAGCCGCCCGGCCCGGTGGCGCTGACGACCCGGTGGCAGGGGATGAGGATCGCGAGGGGATTGGCGCCGAGGGCGGTGCCGACCGCTTGGGCGGAGCGGCAGCCGACGGACTTGGCGAGTGCGCCGTAGGTGGCGGTCTGGCCGGGGCGGATCCGCTGGCAGGCCTGCCAGACCTTGAGCTGGAAACGGGAGCCATGGGCGCGGATGGCGCGCACCTTCGGCAGGCGGCCGGGGCTGACGACACAACCCCAGGACTTGAGTCGGCGGCGGAACTCCGCCGAACGGGTCGGCATCCGGAGGATCAGTTCGCCGGCCTCGGTCACCGCGACCGTGAAGCCGTCGAGGGTGCCGACACGTACCCGGCATCCGGCGAGGTTGGCGGGCATGACGCGAACGGAAGACATGTCGGCAGATTGCGTTTGCCCGTCGCATGGTTCAATCCAAGGTTCTCCTCAGACTATGGCTTTCGATTTCGACAGCTGTCCGGAACGCGCCGGGACCGACAGCACCAAGTGGCACAAGTATTCTGACAAGGACATCATCCCTTGCTGGATCGCGGATATGGACTTCAAGGCACCGCCCGCCGTGGTAGACGCCGTCCAGGCCCGCGCCGCCCATGGCGTGTACGGTTACCCCGCGCAGCGCGATGCGGTCTTTGCGTCCATCGTCAATCACCTCCGCCGTCGCCATGGCTGGGAGGTCAAGCCCGAGTGGATCACGTTCATGTGCTCGCTCGTGCCCGGCATTCATGCCGCCATCCGTTGCGCCAGCAAGCCGGGCGAGTCTGTGGTCACGACCGTCCCCGTCTACCCGCCGTTCATGACCGCACCGGTGCTGTCCGAGCGCAATCCGCTCAAACTCGAGATGGTGTTCGAGGGCGGCCGCTGGACGTTCGACTGGGCCAAGCTCGAGGTCGCCTGCGCGCAGCCGCACGCCAAGGTGCTCCTGCTCTGCAATCCCTACAACCCGCTCGCCCGCGTCTTCGACCGCGCTGAGCTCGACCGCCTCGCCGCTTTGGTGCGCAAGCATGACCTCACCGTTTGCTCCGACGAGATCCACTGCGACCTCGTGCTCGATCCAGCTGTGCAGCATACCGTCTTCGCTGCGCTGGGAGAGGATCTCGCCGCACGAACGGTCACCTTGATGGCCGCGAGCAAGACCTTCAATATCGCCGGCCTCACCTGTGGATTTGCGATCATCCCGGACGCCGGACTACGCACGCGCTTCCGCCGCGTCCTCCAAGGCCTTTCGTTGGACCAGAATGTCTTCGGCCTCGCCGCCACCCAGGCGGCGTTCGACCACGGGGAGCCGTGGCGCCTCGAGTGCGTGGAATATCTCCGCGGTAACCTCGACCTCATTGAACAGGAACTTAAGTCCATGCCTGGCGTCGTGCTCCGTCAGCGTCCGCAGGCTAGCTTCCTTGTGTGGTTCGACATCACCGCGCTCGGTTTCGACGACGCGCACGCCGAGTTCGAAAAGGGCGGTATCGGTTTCAGTAACGGCGCCGACTTCGGCGGCCCCGGCCACGTGCGACTCAATTTCGGCTGTCCGCGCGAACGTCTGCGCGAGATTTTGCGGCGGATGAAGGTGGTGGTGGATCGGGCGCCGGGACGGGCGAAGTAATCGTAGAGGACTGAGTCGATGACTGCATAGAGGTCTGAATCGAGGGCTGAGTCGATGATGCCACCCAAGGCAGAGAGCCAGGGCTCAAGGGGAGACCGGGAACCGGATGATTGGTCTGGGCATTTATGCCTAGGGCGGGTGACTTGACTTAACGCCAATAGTAATACAATGTATTACCTATGCACAAAAAGCTCACCAAGCTGGGTAACTCCCAGGGACTGGTCTTTGACGCCGCCCTGATGGAGCTCGCACGCCTCAAGGTCGGTGACGACGTCAATGTCGAGGTCCACGAAGGCGGCACGATCACCATCACGCCCTTGCGCCCCCGTCCCTCCAAGGAAGACGTCACCAAGACAATCCGGGGCGTGATGAAGGACTACGCGCGCACCATGCGTAAGCTCGCGTAAGCTCGCGTGAAGGTCACGCCCGAGAATTGCTTCCACCTCACGGTGGAGATCGTGAAGGAGATCCATGCCGCCGCTTTGGAGGGCTTTGGCGGCGCGGATGGCTTGCGGGAGCCTTCGCTGCTGGAGTCCGCGGTGGCGGCCCCGCAGGTCACGATCGGCGGCTATTCTCCTTTCGCCGACTTGGCCGAGGTCGCTGCCGCTTACCTATTCTATCTTTGCCGAAATCACCCGTTCTTGGATGGCAATAAGCGGACCGCATTGGGCGCCTGCTTAGTTTTCCTCCGCCTCAATGGTGTCGAGCCGAAG
>CAIKWA010000110.1 GCA_903831005.1 uncultured Opitutia bacterium | reverse complement strand
TTCCAGAACTGCTCCTCGTCGACCCCGAAAGCCTTGAAGAGCGGGGTCTGCATGTAGCCCGGACAGAGCGTCTTATCGAAGTCCCACACACAGGTGAGGACGTGGGTGCCGCGGAGCGCGGGTTCCTTGGGCTGCATATCGATCGGAAAAGGGATGAAGGTCGGGCTTGCGGAGGGGAGCCTGCCGCACTCCATTGAATAACGAATGGACGTCTTCTGTCCAAGCCCGATTAACCTCTCTTCCTGATGTCCGCCAACCCCCTCCGCCCCGACCTGACCGGCTTCCGCCGCCGCCTGGCCGAGCTGGAAGGCCTGCTGGCCGACCCCGCCACTTTCGCGGACAACCGCCGGGCCGCCGCCCTAGGGGCCGAACTCCGCTTCACCTCCAAGGCCGTGAAGGCCGACGACGTTCTGGTCGCCCTGGAAAAGGAGCTGGCCGAGTCCCGCGCCCTGTCCAGCGAAGCCGACCCCGAGATCCGCGCGATGGCGGCCGAGGAGATTGCCCGCCTTGAGCCAGCCGTCGAAATCGCCCGCGAACAGCTCATCCGGTCCATCATCCCCGTGAATCCAGATGATTCTCGTAATGCTCTTGTAGAAATACGTGCAGGCACGGGCGGGGAGGAAGCCTCCCTCTTCGCCGCCGAGCTCCTTCGGGCCTATACCCGCTTTGCGGAGAAGAAGGGCTGGAAGTGCGAACTGATGTCTCTTTCCCATTCCGACCTGGGCGGCGTCCGGGACGCGGTCTTGCTCATCGAAGGCGAGGGCGCCACCGCCCTCCTCCGCCACGAGGCCGGCGTCCATCGCGTCCAGCGCGTACCCGCCACCGAGGCCTCGGGCCGCGTCCATACCTCGGCCGCCACGGTCGCCGTCCTACCCGAAGCCGAAGAAGCCGAGGTCGTACTTAAGCCCGAGGACCTCGATATGTCCGTCGCCCGCGCGAGTGGCGCTGGCGGCCAGCACGTCAATAAAACCGAGTCCGCCGTCCAGATTATCCATAAGCCGACGGGGCTGATGGTCTATTGTGCCGACGAACGCTCCCAGCTGCGCAATCGCGTCAAGGCCCTGCGCGTCCTGCGCTCCCGCCTGCTCGATCTGACGCGCGCCAAGGAACGCGAAGCTCGGGCCGACGCCCGCAAGACCCAGGTGGGCTCCGGCGACCGTTCCGAACGCATTCGGACCTATAACTTCCCGCAGAATCGCATCACGGATCATCGCATCGATCTCACCGTCCATGGGATTGAGCAAGTACTTGAAGGCAATCTCGACCAGCTCGTAGACGCGCTCTTCGAGGCGGATTTGCGCGAGCGCGCCGAAGCGATTACTCGACCGACAGCCTGAGCCGAGCCTGCGCTCCGTCAAAACGAAGGTCGCCCGCGAAGCTCTTGCCGTCGTCCATCCAGCCGTCAATAACGCCAAGGATTCGCTCGAAGGACCGGCCTGATTTCTCGGGCGTGAACAGAATCGCTGGCCCACCTTCCGGACTCTTGACGACAAAGGACCAGCCACCCGGGACCTGACACTTTGTGAGCGCCTCGGCCAGCGGCGCGAGCTTCGCGTCCGCCATCTGCATGCCCGGGCGAGTGAGGTCGCAATCCTTCGGCCAGACGCCCTTATCGCCGCGATACTGCAAGCACACCGTGCGAGCCTGGACGAAAGCCGCCTCCACGGAGTTAGCCTTCCGACGGTCGAGCACGATGAAGACCACCGCGACGGCGAAGCCGAGAACGAGGCCGATTACGCCGCCCTTTGCGGCCGTGTACCAGAGTGGGACGCCCGGCGGCAGGAGGATCTTCGTGCTGGGGTTCTCCGGGGCGGACATCTCCGGCAGGATGCCCCGAGCTGGGACGACCAGCAAGCCTTGAGGAAAGCGTTTGTTCCTTGGAGCGGAGCCCGGATGCCCCTTCATTAAGGCCATGGACGCGGACTACCTCCAACGCTTCGCTGGCATCGGCCGTCTCTACGGACGCGCCGGCATGGAACGCCTCGCGCGCGCTTCCTTCCTCGTCGTCGGCCTCGGCGGCGTTGGCTCCTGGACCGTTGAAGCCCTCGCCCGCTCCGGCGTCGGCCACCTCGCAATGGTCGACGGTGATTCGGTCTGCATTTCCAACACCAATCGCCAACTACACGCGGTCGATGGTAATGTCGGCAAGGCGAAGACGGCGGCGATGGCCGAGCGCGCCCGCTCGATTCATCCGCAGATTCGCACGACGCTCCACCCACGCTTCCTTTCCCGCTTCAACCCGCACGAAGTGCTCGCCGACTTCGACGGCGTAGTCATCGATGCCATGGACGCGCTCTCGCCGAAGTGCGGGCTGATCGCGGAAGCGGTGAACCGCAAACTAGCCGTGGTCACGGTCGGCGGCTGCGCGGGCCGCCTCGATGGCACGCGAATCAAGGTGACCGACCTGCGCGATTCGCGCGACGACCCTCTGATGATGCTGGTCCGCAAGCGTCTCCGGCAGAATTTTGATTTTCCCCGCGGCAAGGCGCCGTTCGGCGTCTCGTGCGTGTGGTCCGACGAACCGTTCACGCAGCCAACAGATTGCGAAGGCCTCCCGGGCGGTGAGATTCCCGAAGGGGAAGACCTGCACCCGAACTGCGAATGGGGCTACGGTACGGCCTCGCATGTGGCCGGGGCGTTCGGCCTCGCCGCTGCAGGCGAGGCACTCCGCCTCTCGCTCCTACGCCCCGAATAGACGGGCGAAGTTCGCGCAGGTCAGCGCGGCAGACTCCTCGGGCGTCACGCCCATGGTCCGCGCGAGCTCTTCGTTATTACGCACGAGATTCGACGGGTGATTCTGCTCAGAACCTTCCGCGTCCGGCGCAAGCTCGCGCAAGCGGAATTCCGGCGCGGGACAAAGCGCGGGTGCATCGGTCTCGACGAGGATGCGTTCGCGCGGGATGGCCGCGACGAACTGGACGCGCAGGTCGGCCTTGCGCGGGATGAGGTGGTGCGCGCTGAAAGAGAAATACGCGCCGAGCTTCGCGAGCTCGGGCACGAGCTCGACCGGCCCGTTCCAGCTATGCAGAAGGAAGCCACGCCGCGGGAGTTCGGTCGCTCGCAAAATATCCATCAGCGGCCCGATGGCCTTGACACAATGGATGGTGAGCGCGCGATCGAGCTCGACCGCTAAAGCGAGCTGCGTCCGGAAGGCCGACTCTTGCGCGGCGGGATCGTGATCCTTCACCCAGCGGTCGAGGCCCATCTCGCCGACGCCCGCCGTCGGATGTGCGAGTAGGGTCGTGCGCAGGCTCTCGGCCCAACCCTCGGGCGCGGTCGGGACATCCCACGGATGCAACCCGAACGACATACGATTACGCGGGTCGAGCCGACCCAGGGCGGCCACGTCTTCCCAATCAGCGGGCGCGCTGCCATTGATCATCGCTAGGCCCGCGCCGTCCGCCCGGGCCTGCTCGACCGCCGCGTACGGCACTTCGGCGAACTGGTAATGGCAATGGGCGTCGCGGAGTTCCATTAGGCGACTCGCATCCTGCCCGCGCGAGTCGCCGCCTCAACGACGAACCACCTTGCCCTGCCACCCCGCCCTGCCCTATCTCCTCGGCAGGATGAAGACGCCGCCCTTGCCCACCGAAGCGCTGATGACCGTCACTGGCCTACCCTACCCGCTTCAGGCGAAGGGCAAGGTCCGTGAAGTCTTCGACCTCGGCACGCATTACCTGATTGTGGCGACCGACCGTCTCTCGGCCTTCGATGTCGTGATGCCCAACGGCGTCCCGGGCAAAGGTATCCTCCTCACGCAGATCAGCCTCTGGTGGTTTGACCAGGCCCGCCTCGTCTTCCCGACGCACCTCGTACCCGATCACGCCAACGCGCTGGCCAAGGCCCTGCACGGCCACGAACACTTGATCCCGCGCTCGATGCTTGTGCGTAAGCTTAAGCCCCTCCCCGTCGAAGCAGTCGTCCGCGGTTACCTCGCTGGCGGCGGCTTCAAGGAATACCAAAAGACCGGCGGCATCCTCGACCACCCGCTGCCCGCAGGCCTGCTCGACGGCTCGAAGCTACCCCAGCCGATCTTCACCCCTTCCACCAAGGCCGCCGAAGGACACGACGAGGCCATCACCCGCGCACGCTGCGGCGAGGTCCTCGGCGAGAAGGTCTTCCGTACCGTACAAGAGACTTCGATTGCACTCTACCGCATGGGCGCTGAACGCGCCGCCAAGGCCGGCGTCATCCTGGCCGACACGAAGTTCGAATTCGGCAGCGCTCCTGACGGCTCACTCGTGCTCATCGACGAAGTCCTGACGCCCGACTCCTCGCGCTACTGGCCGGCCGCCACTTGGCAGCCCGGCCGCGCCCAGCCCTCTTACGACAAGCAGTTTGTCCGCGATTGGCTCGAAACCCAGCCGTGGAATAAGACCGTGCCAGGCCCGACCCTGCCCGCCGACGTCGTGCAAAAGACGCAGGCGCTCTACGCGGAGTGCCTCGAACGGCTGACGGCATAAGATTGTCACGAGGGCCGGAGCGATGCAGCGGGTAGGGGCAGCACCGCGTGCTGCCCTACC
>CAIKWA010000109.1 GCA_903831005.1 uncultured Opitutia bacterium | reverse complement strand
GTCCGTCACCATCGCCGTCATGGGCTGCATCGTGAACGGCCCCGGCGAGATGGCTGATGCCGACTTCGGCTACGTCGGCGGCGCCCCCGGCAAGATCAACCTCTACGTCGGCAAGACCCCGATCAAATTCAACGTCCCCCAGGAAGAAGCCGTCGAGCGCCTCGTCGACCTCATCAAGGAAAAGGGCCGCTGGGTGGAGGCGTAAGCTGGTAGGGATGCGATGACATCGCATCCGCTGTCTACAGGGTAGGGGCAGCACCGCGTGCTGCCCTTGTCTGCCTCGGGTAGGGCGGGCTCTGCGTGCCCGCCGTTGACCCGCTCGATATCCGCACCTCCGTCCGCGAACGGACCGCTCGGAGAGCCGCCCCACCCCAAGACCTACCCCTAAGAACCTCGGCGTCGATTGTTCATATTATTGTTACGAATATGTATTAAGATTAGTCAGATTAGATGATAAAGATTGAAAGCGGCCGCTAATCATTACGGAAGACACGTGCAAAACCCAGCATCTTGCTGCCCCGGTCGCCCCGCCCATTCCCGTAGCCGCGCCTTCTTCCAGGCCGCCGCCACCCTCGCCCTTATCGCCGGAGGCGTCAGCGGTTCGCTGAGCACCCAGGCGCTGGCCGTGGATTATACCAATCCGTTGGGCAGCACAGATAGTGGAAAGGTCTATACTAACGATTCCGCGCCGACAAACTTCACTAATGCTGGCACCTCAGGAGGCTTAGACGCATACAATAATCCAACCAGCCCGATCTCTACGTTTAATAACTCTGGCACTATTAATGGTGCCTTCTCAGCCGTGAATTTACGCGATTACACGACCATCAATTCCCTGACGAATTCCGGCAACATCAACGCCTCTGTTTTCAGCTTCTACCTCTTCAACAACGCAGTTATAACCACACTGACTAACACGGGCATCATCAGCAGCGAGGCCACAGCATTCATCATTGCCAGCAACAGCAGCATTACTTCGCTCAACAACAGTGGCACCATTCGTGGGATAGTCGGCGGACCAAACGTCTGGACTCGAGGGATCGACAACCAGAGCGGTGGCACGATTGGGACGCTAACGAATTCCGGCACGTTGAGCGGCTATCAGTACGGAATCGTTAGTGGCGGTATAATCACTACATTGAACAACTCTGGTGCCATTACTGGAACAAATGCCGCCATCTCGAACTCCGGTACCATCGGCACGTTGAATCTCCTCACCGGCTCCGTCATTACCGGCGGCATCTCCAACTCTGGCACCATCGGCACGCTAAACGTCTACAAGATCGTCACGAACGCCAACTTCGACTCCGCGAGCCTCGTTCCCACCATCTCCGGCAACCAGCCTGGCGCGACGAACGTCTACCTGACGACTCCGGCTAATTGCAAATACGTCTCCATTGGTGGCCGCACCATCGGTATCGACACTTCCGGCTTCGGAGCGAACACCAACGCCGTCCGTCAGGTCTCCAACTCGGTCTCCCGCCTCGCCAACACGAACAGGCTGATCGAGTCCATCGGTGCCAAGGCCGCCAAGGTCGCCGCCGAACCCTACGCGATGACCTCCGACCTCTGCGCCGACGGCGCCACCGCGCCAGCCCAGTTCGGCAACTCCGACTTCTGGATCCGCGGCTTCACGGGCCGTAATAAAGTCGATGCCTCGGCCTCCTCGAGCGACTACATCAATACCTACTCCGGCGGAGCAATCGGCATCGATCGCGACTGGTCAGACGACGTCCGCGGCGGCTTCTTCATCGGGTCGGGTAACATGAACAACAGCCTCGGTGGCGGCCTCGGTGGCACGGAAACCGACCTCATCTTCGCCGGCATCTACGCCACCAAGACCTGGGGCACGCTCTTCGCCAAGGTCGGCCTGACCGGCGGTCGCGGCAATAACACCGGCACGCGCAACATCGCCGCCGGCACCCCGGAGACTGCCACGGCTGACTACAACAGCTTGTACGTGAGCCCAGAAGTCAGCGTCGGCAAGGTCTACGCCCTCGGCCAGTACCTTGGCGGCGACTTCTCCGTGACCCCGATGCTCTCCGTCCGCTACGTCTACGCTAGGCAGGAAGGCTACACCGAGACCGGTGCGACCAATAACCTGACCATGAACAGATCGCACTCGACCACCCTCGAGGAGCGCGCCGAGTTGAAGTTCAGTTACGCAACCAAGGCCTTCAATGATTACGGCGTCAAGGTTAACGCCAGCGTCGGTGGCATCGGCCAGCAGAACAACGGCGGCGCGATGTCGGGCACCCTCCTCGGCGCTCCGCTGTCCTTCGCCACCCCCGGCGACGACAACAGCACCGGCTTCGTCGGCGGCCTCGGCTTCGAGGTCAACCGCGGCAAGTACACGTTCACCGCCTCCGGCGATTATGTGCGCCTGTCCGGCGGCAACGCCGACCTCAGCGCGAACGTGGTGTTCAGCGTGAAGTTCTAAGCGAACCCGCTACCCTCAGTAAAGGCCGCCCACCCGGGCGGCCTTTTTGTTTGGCTGCCTTGAGGTAGGGATGCGATGACATCGCATCCGCTGTATCCAGATAGGGTCGGGACCGCGTCACGACATAGCTGCATCGGGTAGGGGGCAGCACCGCGTGCTGCCCTAGTCTGCCTCAAGGTAGGGCGGGCACTGCGTACCCGCCGTTGACCCGATTGACATGCGCAACCCTGCCAGGGAACGGACAGCTCGGAGAGCCGTCCCTACTAGGGCAGCACGCGGTGCTGCCCCTACCCCATTACTTCACCTCCGCCGTTAGCACCTCGATGAGGGGCTTAGGATCTGGCAAGCCGTGGGGATGGTGATCGCCTCCGGCCTTGGGGAAAACCTTCACGCGGCCGCCGTTGTCCTGCCAGAGCTTGATGACGTGCACGGCATTGTCTTCGAACGGCACGGTCTTGTCGGCGGTGCCGTGACATGAGATCAGGAAGACGCCGGCCTCGATCGCGGGGAGCAGGCCCTCGGCGGGCTGCAGCGACTTGGCCTTGGCGTCGTCGTCGCTCGCATAACCGAACTCGGCCTTGTAAAGTTTCCAATCGTTAGCGCTGCCCTTGCTCTGATGCGTGAGGGCGACGCCGCCTGGCCAGGAACGGATATCGCACACGGCGTTGTCAAGGTAGAGCACGCTGACACGATCGGGATGCAGTCGTGCCCAGGCGTTCACGTAAAGGCCACCACGCGAGATGCCGAGGAGCGCCGGCTTGGCGGACAGGCCGCGCTTACCGTGAAATTCCTCGTAGGCCTTTTCCCAAGTGGCCATCGAGCGGGCGGAGCCGAACTGATTGCTCACGCCGACGTAGACGACGTGCCAGCCTTTCTCGACGAGGCCGTCTTCGAGCGACTTCAGGTGCCCGGCGAACTCGCCGACCCACAACCACGGCTTACCGGGCGCGGCCTTATCCGGGGTCTTCACCGTGACGGCTTTGCCATCGATGGTGAGTTTTTCGACCGTAGCGGCCGAGGCAACGGCGCAAAACGTCATTCCGAGCAGAGCGAGGAGGATACGGGGCATGGCTCGATTTATGTGCAAAGGTGCAAAAGTGCAAAGGTACAAATGTGGGAAGGTAGGGGCGCGACTGCGTCGCGTCCGTTGCCCCCCATTCGTAGAGAATAGTCAGCTGACGGCCTATCCGCAGCAAACTGGCGAACGGACGCCACGCAGTGGCGCCCCTACCCAAGACAGACTTTTGCACTTTTGCACAGGGGCCTTGGCCCCGATTTGCACTTTTGCACCTGAGCCGGCGCACCTGCTTCTTGCCAGCGGGGGCAAGTCGGCCCTATCTCTTCCCCCTATCCACTTATGAAACCCGTACTTCTGGTGATCCGCGACGGTTGGGGTGAAAACCACAACCCTAAGCACGACAAGTTCAACGCCGTGAAGCTAGCGAACATCCCGGTCTCCCGCGGCCTGACCAAGGATTGGCCCCGCACCGAGATCATGGCCCACGGCCTCGATGTCGGCCTGCCGGTCGGCATCATGGGTAATTCCGAAGTCGGCCACCAGAACATCGGCGCCGGTCGTATCGTCGACCAGGAGATCGTCCGCATCGACAAGGGCCTCACCGATCCGGCCGCCATGCGCCAGATCAAGGCCTTCCGCGGCCTGGTCGAGAACGTCAAGGCCACCGGCGGCGCGGTCCACCTGATGGGCCTCTGCTCCGAAGCCGGCGTCCATTCCACCCTACCCCACCTCTACGCCCTCCTGCGCCTGCTGAAAGAAGAAGGCCTCTCCAAGGTCTTCATCCACGCCTTCATGGACGGCCGCGATAGCCCGCCCACCTCGGGCCTCGGTTACCTCAAGCAACTCGAAGCTGAACTCGTGAAGATCGGCCTCGGTAAAGTCGCCAGCGTGGCCGGCCGCTTCTGGGCGATGGATCGCGACAACCGCTGGGAACGTGTGAAGACCGCCTACGACGCTCTCACGGGCTCCCCCGCCCCGGAAGCCGCTTCGGGCGCCGAAGCCGTGCAGGCCTATTACGATAAGCCGACCGACTCCAATACGACCGGCGACGAGTTCGTCCCGGCCACGCGCATCAAGGGCACGGCCTTCATCCAGGACGGCGACTCGGTGCTGTTCTTCAACTTCCGTGGCGACCGCCCCCGCGAGATCACCCGCGCCTTCATCGACCCGGAGTTCAAGGGCTTCCCCCGCACGAAGCTGCTCAAGATTTTCTACGCCACCCTCACCAACTACGAGAAGGGCCTCTGCCCCAACGTGGTCTTCGATAAGCCCGCCAAGATGGTGAACATCCTCGGCGAGTGGGTCGCCAAGCAAGGTATCGCCCAGTTCCGCACGGCCG
>CAIKWA010000108.1 GCA_903831005.1 uncultured Opitutia bacterium | reverse complement strand
TCCTCAACGAGCCGTTCTTCCTCGTCCGCATCGGCCTCTACGTCTTGGTCTTCGGCGTGCTCGTCACGCTGCTCCGTCGTTGGTCGTTCGCTCAGGACACCGATCGTACCGCCGGCCACACCCATCGCCTACATGCCGTCTCCGCCGTGGGTATCCCGATCTCGGCCGTGGCGCTCACCATGTTGGCCTTCGACTGCCTGATGGCCCTCTCGTACCACTGGTTCTCGACCATGTACGGTGTGTGGTTCTTCGCGCTCTCTATCCGCCTAGCCCTCGCGGTCACGGTGATCCTTACCTATAAGCTTTCCAACGGTGGCTGGCTCGACGGCCTCCTCAACCAGGCCCACCGCCACGTGCTGGGCTGCCTCATGCTGGCCTTCACGGTCTTCTGGGCCTACATCAGCTTCTCTCAGTACTTCCTGATCTACACCGCGAATATCCCGGAAGAGACCTTCTGGTATAACATCCGAGAAATCGACGCCGCGACGGGACTCAAGAGCGAGTGGTGGAGCGTCTCGATGTACCTCATCTTCGGCTTCTTCTTTTTGCCGTTCCTGTCCTTGCTGTTCTACCGCACGAAAATCATCGCCGGTCGTCTTCTGACGGTCGCCTGGATCATCCTCGTCGGCGGCCTCGTCGACCTCTGGTTCAACGCGATCCCTCGCCAGGTCTACGACAAGTCGACCCCGGAAGGCTTCGTCGTCACACCGTTCCTTACTCCCTCTCTCTTCCTCGACCTGGCCGCTATCATCGGCTTCGGTGGTATCGTCTTCGCAATTTTCCTGCGCGGCGCCGCCAAGCACGAGACCATCCCCGTCCACGATCCCCGTATCCTCGAGTCCATCAACTATCATGAGTGAACAACCTTCCGCCGGGAGTCGCCCGCTGATTCCTGGTCAGATCGCCTCCTGGCTGCGTCTCGTCTGCTTCATCGCGGCGGCTGTGATTGCGACCGCTTATACGTACCTCGCCGTCCGTAAGGCCCCGAGTGAGGAAGCCAATCGTCGCCAGGCCCAGAAGACCCTGCGTGCCGACAACGCCAAGAAGGGCCTCGCCCTGATTACCGAGCCCGGCCGCAATGCCGACGGAACCTTCCGCATTTCGATTAAGGACGCCACCGCGCTTATCGTCGCCGACAATAAGGTCGTCGCGAAGATCCAAGCCGCCGCCGCCCCGGCTCCGGCTGCCGCTCCCGCCGCCCCTGCGGCGGCTGGTTCCTTCGTGAAGGCTTCCGATGACCAAATGAAGCGCGGCGCCGCGGTCTATGCGCGCACCTGTATTGCTTGCCACCAGCCGACGGGCATGGGCCTGCCGCCCGTCTTCCCTCCGATCGCCAACGCTCCGATTGCCGTCGGCAACCCTGAGCTCCCGATCAAGTTCATCCTCCAAGGCCTGATGGGCCCAATCACCGTCAACGGTATGACCTACAACAGCATGATGCCTCCCGTCCCCGGCGTCAGCGACGGCGACATCGCCGACGTGCTGACTTACGTCCGCCAGAGCTTCGGCAACAAGGGTAACCCAGTCTCCGCCGATCAGGTGAAGGCTGTCCGCGCGGCGACCGCCGGTCGCACGGCGATGTGGACCACCGCCGAACTCGGTCTCAAATAACCTCTTACTTCCTTTACCGATGACTCAGGAAAATCGTTCCGGCCGCCCCCAGGGCCGTCCCCCCGAAGGCGACTCTCGTCTCACGCGGACCGAGGTCCAGCTCCGTGGTCCGTTCCTTCTCTTCTTCATCTCCTCGGTGATCTGGCTGCTGGCGGCTTCGGTCCTCGGCGTGATCGCCGCCTTGCAGCAGGGATCGCTCGCTGGCGGCCCTTTCCGCGACTGCGAGATTCTCACCTACGGGCATGTCGCCGCCGCTCAGCACAACCTGTTCGTCTATGGCTGGGGCTTTAACGCCTTCTTCGCTCTTAATCTCTGGCTGCTCTCGCAGCTCGGTCGCTTCGAGCTCCGTAACGGCTGGCTCGCGACCCTGGGTGGCGCGGTCTGGAACCTCGCCCTCACTTATGGCGTGGTCCAGATCTTCGCCGGTAACCAGACTGGTTTTGGGCTCCTGGAATTCCCCCGTGAAGTCGGCCCGGTACTCGCCGTCGCCTTCCTGCTCGCCGGCTTCTGGCCAATCGTCGCCTTCGCCCGCCGACCCACCGGCCACTCTTTCGCTTCGCAGTGGTTCGTGGTCGCCGCTTCATTCGCCTTCCCGCTGACGTACCTGCTGGCTCAGTTGCTCATCCTCTGGCAGCCGGCTTCGGGTGTCGTCCAGACCATCGCCCACAGCTGGTTCGTGTCGAATCTCCTCTTGCTCTGGTTTGGTGCGTCGGCCCTTGCCGCCGTCTATTACTTCCTGCCGAAGGTGCTCGGCCGCACCATCAGCGGTTACTATCTCGCCCCCGTGGCCTTCTGGTCATTCGTCCTTTTCGCGGGTTGGACGGGTCCGGCCGCCCTCATCGGCGCCCCGGTCCCGCTTTGGCTCCAGTCCGTCGGCGTCGTCGCCGCCGCGATGCTGATTATCCCGGTGATTATCACTGCGATCAATTTCCACGGCATGCTTTCCACCGAAGGCGGTTGGTCTCGCGCCTGGAACGACACCACGCTGCGCTTCGTGAGCTTCGGCGCCGTCGCCTTCACGCTCTTCGGTGCGCTCAATGCGGTTTTCGCTTTTCGCGGTTATAACGCGGTGGTCCGCTTCACGTCCTTCGCCGCCGGCCAAGAGCAGCTCTTGACCTACGCCTTCGCGACCATGGTCCTCTTTGGCGCTGCCTACTACGTGTTGCCTCGCCTTACCGGTTCGCGCTGGCCCTCCGCCAAGCTCGTCCACGTTCACTTCTGGGCGACCGCGCTTGGTGTCGTTGCGTCAATTGTCGCTTTGCTCGTCGGTGGCTGGCAGGAAGGCAAGCAGCTCGCCGTTGCCTCGATCAAGCTGGCTGACGTGGTCCGTGCGGGCTCCTCTTGGAACTACGTCCTCAGCGTCTCGGCGGTGCTCCTACTCATCGGGCACGTCGCCTTCGCCCTCAACGCTTTCGGCATGATCCTCAAATCTTCCGCGCCGGCCTCTGCTGGCCGCCACGACTAATCCGGATACCCCATGAAGAATCTTAACTCTCTCCTGGCCGGCATCTTCCTCGCCGTTGCTTTCCCCTTTGGCGTGCTGGTCATCAGCAGCCAGGTTCAGCTCGGCTCGCTGGGTCCCGCTCCCGCTGAAGAAGGTGGCCCGCTCTTCCCGTCCCGTGAACCCGGCTTAGCCATCCAGGGACGCGCGGTCTACGTCTCCCTTGGATGCGTCAGCTGTCACACCCAACAGGTCCGTCCAGCCGGGCAGGGTAGTGACATCGCCCGCGGTTATGGCGTCCGCGCCTCCGTGGCTCGCGACTACGTTCAGCAGAAGCCGGTCCTCCTCGGCGAACGCCGCATCGGTCCGGACCTCGCCAACTACGGTGCCCGTGCCAAGGATCTCAATGCCGTCCACGCCGCGATCCGGCACGATGGCCAGTTCGCTTTCCTCTACGCTGGGGCGAAGCAGGAAGCCGCCACCGAGCGCGCCATCGCCCTGGCCGCCTATCTCCAATCTCTCCGTCAGGATTACTCCTCGCCGGAAGCCAAATTGAAGCAGTGAACCCATGAACGACCGTAACCGTCATCCTGATAACAACCGCCCACGCCGGGGTCCCTCCGGTGCCGGCTCCGAAGGGCCTTCCGACGGACGCTTGGTAGAGGTTCATTCGCAACTATCTCGCGACAAGGACGAGCCGTCCGAGGGATTTTCTCTGACGCCGATCTTCATCGTCTTCCTGTTCTGCGGATTCGGCTTCTGGGCTGGTCTCTATCTCACCCAAAATTCAGGTAATTTCGCTCCGAGCGCCTTCGACCTTAATGCCCCCAAGGCCTCCCTCGCCGGCGGTCCGGTGGCTTTCGAGCCCGACGCTGCCAAGGGTCAGACGCTCTTCCTCGCCAACTGCGCCGCCTGCCACCAGGCGACTGGTCTCGGCGTCCCCGGCGCCTTCCCTCCGCTGGTCAAATCAATCTGGGTCACCGGTTCCGAGGACCGGCTCATCAAGGCGATCCTCGCCGGCTTTGCCGGAGAAATCGAAGTCAACGGCGTGAAGTATAACGGAAATATGCCCAATATCGGCGCTGGCCTCAAGGACTCGCAGGTTGCCCATATCGCCACGTACATCCGTCAGGCTTGGGGTAACGCTGCCGAGCCCGTCATGGACACCAAGGTCGCCGAAGTCCGCAAGGCCATTGGAAACCGCGCTCAGTACGTCCCCGCCGACCTCCTGAAGGAGCACCCGCTCGAGACCAAGTAAGGTCTCGCCGCAGTCGGCAACAAAAAGGCCCGGGAGTAATCCCGGGCCTTTCTTATGGGTCTTTAGCCCGTTGCCTTAGGCGTGCTTCTTGATGAAGGCGGCGATGTCACCCTTGGGGCGGGCGCCGACCATCTTGTCCACCACGACGCCGTTCTTAAAGAGGAACAGGGCGGGGATGGAATTTACGCCGAGCTGCTGGGCGAGGGCCTGATTGGTGTCCACGTCGACCTTGGTGATTTGGACGGTGCCGTTCAGCTCAACGGCGAGCTGGTCGAGCACGGGGCCGATCTGTTTGCATGGGCCGCACCAGGTGGCCCAGAAGTCCACCAAGACGGGGACTGTCGACGCCTTGATCGTGGCGTCGAAATTACTGTTATCGAGATTGAGAATGAGTTCGGAGGCCATGAAAGAGACTTAACCTTTGGATTTAACGAAAAGTTCGAGTGCGAGGAGCACCGCACCCACTAGGGAAGCGGCAAGCGCCAGTACGTCAAACGCGGCAGCGACCTTACCAACATTCCGACTGGCCGAGGGGAGGGTCGGACGCGGCGCCGCTGAAGGAGCCGGGACCGGGATCGCCATAGGAGGAGGCGGAATCGCAGCTCCAGCTTCGGCGGATACTGCGGGTGGCGGAGGCGGAACGAAGCCAGCTGGCTTGGCGAGTTTAAGCTTCGGAGCCTGCGGTGCGGAGTTGTCGCCTTCGGCAGGCGGCGGCGGAGGCGGGGGAGGGGGCAGCTCGTTGCTCATTGGGGAATAAGAGTCAAATCCCGTGAAAGAGGTGAGTCAATCCGTCTGTGGCTCCTTTTTGGGCTCAGTCGCAGCGGTCGTGCTTGCGGAGCAGGTCGGCGATTTCTTCTGGATGGGCATCGGCGATGGTCCGTCCCTTACGCCCCAGGTCTTCGGTCGTCTTGATCACGGTCTCGGTCATCCGCTCATGCGTGTCTTCGGAGCCGCCGACGAGGTTGAAGCCTTCGCCGCGGGTGATGCGCTTATGCTTATCCTGGCCGTCGAGACCGAGACCGATAAGCCGGTTCTGAGGGCGCTTGGCGCGATCCATGGGAATATCCTGCTTCTTTTAGCAGGGATTTCAAGCCAGGGCTTAGTTCGTTTCGGCGGAAGGTTCGTCGAACTCCGACTTTCCTTCGAGCGCTTCACCTGCGTTCGGTGCGGCGGCGGCGTCGGCCTTGGAGCAGTTGATTTCGGCGAAGGCAGCATCCTGCTCCAATTTCAGCTTACCGAGGCGGGCGAGTTCGAGGCAGGCGAGGAAAGTTGCCACGAGGAAGCCGATGGTCGGACGTTCCGGTAGCAAACTGGTGAAGGCGAAGGTAGTCTCGGTCTCAAGGCGAGCCAGGATCGTCTCCATGCGGTCGGAGACGGTGACGGTCTCGGTCGTGATATTACCAGGCTGGATACGTTCGGCCAGACGGCGTAGGACGAGATTAAAGGTATTCCAGAGTTCAATCCGGTCTGCTGGAGCCACGGGGCGGGCGACGGCGTCTTCGCCCTGTGGCTGGACGACATAGCGTCCGAGTAGGCCCTGACGGTCGTCCACGAGTCCGCGGATGATCGCGGCGGTCTCCTTGACGCGCTTGTATTGGATGAGCTGTTGGACCAGCGCCCAGCGAGGGTCCTGGCCTTCGTCCGCGGCGGCGACTTCCTCTTCCGGGCGGCTTTCGACCGGGAGGAGCATGCGGCTCTTGATATACATCAACGTCGCCGCCATCACGAAGAAATCTCCAGCGAGCTCGAGGTTATCCTTCTCCTGAGTGCGGAGGATTTCGAGGTACTGCTGCGTGACCTTCTCAATCGGGATGTCGTAGATATCGATCTCGTTCTTACGGATCAGGAACAGGAGTAGGTCCAGGGGGCCTTCGAAGACATCGAGGCGGATGGGCAGGTCGGCCGGCGGCAGGATGCCGTCTTCGGGGACCGAAGGAGAGTCTGGAGGGGTGTCCGTCACGCTCAGAACTTGAATAATCTGGCCCGCAGTTGGAAGCCCAATGAGCTCTTTCCGTTGTTCAAGGGGTCGAGCCGCTGCATTACCCCGTACTCGATTTCCCAAGAGTTCCCGATCCGCTGGATAATTCCGATGCTTTCGTACGTCGTCTGGCCAGCCAAGGCGTCGTAATTAAGGGAGGCCACAAGGGAGTAGATCGAGTTGAGGGTCACGCGGCCTTCCCAGATGAACTGCTTGGCGAGCGTGGTGTCGCGGAGTTCGACCCAGTTCAAGGATGTGCGCCAGAAGTCCCCAGAATTGAAGGCAAGGCTCTGGATGGATTCGAGCGGGGCGCCGCCGCCGTTGGGCAGGCGGAGGCCGGAGGAGAGGGAGACCCAAGGCGCCGGGGTTAGGCTGATGGCGCAATTGAGGTCGCTGCGGCCAGTCTCAGCGTCGGTTGGACCTTGGCGCCAATCGGCGAAGAAGTCCGCCCGTAGGAGTTCGCGGGTTCCAGCGACGGCGTCGCGGGTCTCGATGGAGTTACGTAGGCCGAAGCGGGCGACCTGACGGTCCGTGGTCGCCGCGGCATCAAGGCGATCGGCGAGGTCGACTTCTTCGAGGATTGAGCGGGAGACGGCGCGCTGGGTCTGCGGAACGTTGCCGATTTCACGGTCAGCTCCGGGCATCAAACGATATTGGAGGAGGGGACGGACGTTGTGTCGAAGGCCATTGATCCCCCATTTGGTGGCGGTGAGATCCCAGGAGCCCGTGGCCAGGCCTTCAAGATCGAAGCCCGTCTGGGCGATGACCTTGGCGGAAGTGCCGTTGCCATTGACACCTTCCGACCAGCTAGTCGCGCGGACGCCGCCCACTGGCTTGAAGGTCAGCCATTCGCCGAGGGCGAACGTGCGATTAACTCCGTAGTAAGCGTCGAGCCGCGTGGCGGACCAGGCCTCGCTCGCGAGGGTGGCCGTCTGGAAGGCGGCGAGCGGGAGCTCGGCCGAAGGGCGTTCCGAGAAATAGCCGACGCTCACGAAGCTGCGGCGGTTCCACTCGCTCTCGTCGATGGCTTGCTGCGGAAGGTCGAAGCGGAACTCAGGCAGTTTCTGGACGATGTCCTGATAGTCGTCCGCCTTCGCGGTCAAGGAGGCCGAAAGATAGCCGCCGGCGTAAGGCGCGGAAATTTCAAAGTTGGCCTGCGGGTTGCCGCTCTCACGGATCTGGTTGGGCCGGAAGTCGCGCAAGAACCCCGGGTCCGATTGGCCGAAAATATTACCGGCAAATTCGACGCCGTCGACGGTGCGCCCATTGACTTCGCCGAGGATGAATTCGCGTTGGCGATCGGATGTGCGTCCGTAAACGTCAGTCAGCAGGTCGCCGCGGTCGTTGATGAAGCCCGTCTCGAGGCGACCCTTCCAGGTGATGCCACCTTCAGGTTGCTTCGTGTTGTCGTAGCGGAAGGCCGGGCCCACGAGCAGTCCGGATTTACCATAGATGTCGAGCAGGCCGCCGACCCAGAGGGAAGGGCTCTGTCGCATCAGGAAGGTCGAACGCAGGTAGCGTCCTTGGCGATCTTCACTGCCGGTATTCAGGTAAAGGTCGTAGGGGATATCGCGATAGCCGTCCTGCGCGTAATAGGGGAGATTAAAGAACGGGATGCCAGCCACGTAAGGCGTGACGCTCCGAATCCTGAGACGATTATCGGATTCCGTATAAGCCGCTTCAGCGATCTTGAGGTGCATGCCCAGCTGGTCGGGCTCGCTGTTCCACATGC
The DNA here is from genome assembly GCA_903831005.1 of uncultured Opitutia bacterium. Lineage (GTDB taxonomy): Bacteria > Verrucomicrobiota > Verrucomicrobiia > Opitutales > UBA953 > UBA953. The sequence continues at coordinate 5,235 of CAIKWA010000108.1, read as the reverse complement.
GCAGGCCGCTCATGGTCATATCGCCTTTGACCATCTTTAGCGTCTCGGCGGTAAAGTACATGGGCGCTCGGCCAAAGCGGACGTTGGTTGCGACGATGGTATCGTTGCGTGGGTCAGCTTCGATCTTTTCGCCGATGATGCGGAGGCTCTTGGTCGCATAAACGACGTTACCTTCGGCGACGATGGTACCTGTTCGGTAGTCGAACCTGATCTTCTTGGCGTCGATGGTCGCGCCCTTCTTCGGGTCTTCGAGGTGGGCGTTGGTGGCGACGATGATCTTGCCCCCTTCTTCCGGGGCGAAGGAATCGGCCACGATGTTGGGCATGACCTCACCGGTCTTGCCAGCGGGCTTGGCGGGCTCGGCGGCTAGGGCCGCTACGGTGAGGGAGAGGCTTGCGGCAAGAATCCAGAAACGACGGCCAGGCATCGGGTGAGCGTTGTCGCTCAGGGGTTTCCCTCAAGTATTTTCGGGCAATGAGCGCTTGCCGACTTACCGCCCTGCGTGGAGTCTAGCAGGATGCGCCTCAGCCCAGCAGAGTTGACCGCCCTGGTGGACGCCAAGGAGACCTCTCCGCACCGTTTCTTGGGCCTGCATCCGCTGGCCGGAGGCGGTCTGGTGGCCCGTTCGCTCTTCCCTTGGGCCAGCGCCTGCGAGTTGGTCCCGGAAGGCCCGATTAAGCCCGTTCCAATGAAGCTGCTGCATGCCAGCGGGGTCTTCGAAGTCGAGCTGCCCGGCTCCACGCTTTTCCGCTACCGTTTTCGTGTCACCTACCCGGATGGCGTCAGCCGGGTGGTCGACGACCCTTATCGCTTCTTGCCGACGATTTCGGAGGACGATCTCTTCCTGCTGGGTAAGGGTGACGATCATCGCGCCCACTATAAGTTGGGTTCCCATGTGCGCACGCTCGATGGGGTGCCGGGCGTCTCCTTCGCCGTCTGGGCACCTTCGGCTCGTCGCGTCTCGGTGGTCGGCGACCATAACCTCTGGAACGGCCACGCCCATCCGATGCGCAATCTCGGTGCCTCCGGGATCTGGGAGCTCTTCATCCCGGGCATTCAGGTGGGCGCCCGCTACAAATATGAGATCGTCGGCCCGCACGACTCTACGCCGTTCCTGAAGACGGATCCTTACGGTCTGCATTTCGAGCCTTCGCCGAACCACGCCGCCATCGTCTGTGATCTTTCGAAGTTCGTCTGGAACGACGCAGCTTGGATGGAAGCCCGTCGCAGCCACGACCTACGCACCCGCCCGATGTCGGTCTACGAGGTGCATCTGGCCTCCTGGCGCCGCGTCCCCGAAGAAGGCGGCCGTGTGCTCGGTTACCGCGAACTCGGCGAACAGCTCGCCGCCTACTGCGTGAAGATGGGATTCACGCACGTCGAACTGATGCCGCCGTCCGAGCATCCGTTCGACGGCTCGTGGGGCTACCAGGTCACGGGCTTCTACGCGCCGACCCATCGCTTTGGCTCGCCGCTCGACTTCATGACGATGGTCGATGCGCTCCATCGGGCCAACATCGGGGTGATCGTCGATTGGGTGCCGGCCCACTTTCCTCGCGACTTCTTTGCGCTGGCCCGCTTCGACGGAACGCATCTCTACGAACATGCCGACCCGCGTCTGGGTGAACACCAAGACTGGGGTACGCTGATCTTCAACTATGGTCGCCACGAGGTGCGCGGCTTCCTCGTCTGCTCCGCGCTCTCTTGGCTCGAGCGTTTCCATGTCGATGGCCTGCGCGTCGATGCGGTGGCTTCGATGCTTTACCTCGACTACTCTCGCAAGGCTGGGGAATGGGTGCCGAATCGCTACGGCGGCCGTGAGAACATCGAGGCGATTGAATTCCTCAAGCAGGTGAACTCATTGGTGCACCTCTACCAGCCCGGCGTCGCGATGATCGCCGAGGAGTCCACATCCTTCCCGGGCGTGACGAAGTCCGTCCCCGAAGGCGGCCTGGGCTTCGACTTCAAGTGGAACATGGGCTGGATGCACGACACGCTCGACTACTTCCGCCAGGATCCGCTTTTCCGTAAGTTCAACCACGATAAGCTCACGTTCGGCATGCTCTACCAGTGGACCGAGGCCTTCGTGCAGTCGTTCTCGCATGACGAGGTCGTTCACGGCAAGGGCTCGCTCATCGGCAAGATGGGCGGCGGCGATGACGCCACGAAGGCGGCTAATCTCCGTTGCCTGCTGGCCTTGCAGTGGTCTTGGCCGGGCAAGAAGACCCTCTTCATGGGCTGTGAGTTCGGGCAGTTTGCCGAATGGAAATACGATGCCTCCCTCGACTGGCACCTACTCGATTACCCGATTCATCTCGGCGTCCAGCGTCTGGTCGCCGACCTGAACAAACTCTATGTCGCGGATGCCGCTCTCTCTGAGAACGAGCTGCGCCCGGAAAGCTTCAGCTGGCTCGTCGCCGATGATGGCGCGCAAAGCGTGCTGGCCTTCGAGCGACGCGGACGCGATTGCGCCTGGACGGTCGCAGGTAACTTCACGCCGGTCGAACGTACCTACCGCCTAGGCGTGCCTTTCCCCGGACGATGGGAAGAAGCCCTGAATACCGACTCTAAACACTACGCCGGCCATGGCTTCGGCAACCTCGGTGGCGTCGTCGCCGAAGCGATTCCCTGCCAGGGCCGTCCTTATTCCATCGAAGTCCGCTTGCCGGGTCTCTCCATGGTGATCTTCCGTCAGTCATCGGCGAAGCCGAAAGGTTGAGTATGTCGCGCTCCGAAATCTTCCGTCGGCACGTCGCCTCCGACCCCGCGAATCCGCTATTCCGCTTCTCCCTTGGTCAGGCGCTCTGGACCGAAGGCGACGCGGCCGGGGCCATCGAGCACCTGCGCCTCGCCGCGGCCTCTAAGGCCGACTGGATGATGCCTCGTGTCTTGCTCGGCAAGAGCCTGCAGACCATTGGTGACAAGTCTGAGGCCAAGGCGGTCTTCACGGACGCGCTCGCGCTCGCCGTGGCGCAAGGCCACGAGGAGCCCGAGGAAGAATTGCGCGCGCTGTTAGCGACGCTCTGAGGCTTTACTCGACGCGCTCGAGGATCACGCGGCGGAGGTCCATGACCGCGGCCTTGGCCTTCTTGACCGGGCGGACGGTGAGCGTGTTCTCGCCGGCGACGAGCTTGAGCTTGCCGACTTCACGGGGCACGAAGCGCTGGAAGTGGCCGGTCTCTTCGACGGTGAATTCGCACGAACCCTGCTTGGTGTCGAGGGCGACGACGGAGCCGCCATTACCCTTGCCGCAGCCTTGCAGGACGGTGACGCGATAGGTGCCGGCCTTCGGGGCTTGGAAGGTCCAGGACGCGGTGTCGGCGGCGTTCACCCAAAAGCCGAGGGTGTCCTTCAGGGGCGGCTCTTCGTATTTCATCTTCACGGCCTTCACCTGGGCGTCGCGTGCCTCGAGGAAGATTAACCCGTTGGAGCCTTCGGTGGTGGCGTCGTTCATCGCCTTGCGCCAATCGGCGAGCAGCGGACGCATCGCCTCGGAGGTCGGCAGGGCCTGTAGCTTGGTGACGTCGGTCTTCACGAAGCAGTCTTCCCAGAGGGTGCGGCTGAAGTTCGGGTTAGCCTTGATCGGGTCGGCGCCGACGCTGCGGCGCCAGGCTTCGAGCTTGCCGCGCAAGGCGGCGACGCGGTTCGGTTCGGCGGCCGCGAGGTCGGTGCTCTCGCTCGGATCCTTGGCGAGGTTGTACAGTTCGAGGCTACCGTCTTCGTATTGCTCGATCAGCTTCCACTCGCCCTCGCGGACCACGCCCGCGGGCTTGCCGCCTTGGTTCATGTAATGCGGCTGGTGCCAGAAGAGCGCCCGTGGCTTGGCGTCGACCGGCGGCTTGCTGTCAAAGAGGAGCGGCGAGATATCCTGGAAATCAAGGGGCTGCGGGGCCGGCACCTTGGCCAGCGCGCAGATCGTCGGGCAGAGGTCGCCGAGTACCACGGGTTCGCTGATCACGCGGGAAGCGAGGCGGCCGGGGTAGCGAATGATGAGCGGCGTGCGGAGGCCGCCTTCGTAGACGAACCCTTTGCCCGCGCGGGAAGGCGCGTTGTAGGTCGCCGGGCTTTCCTTGAGTTCGGAGATGTGCACGCCGCCGTTATCGGAGGCGAAGATGACGACGGTGTTCTTCGCGAGGCCGTTGTCTTCGAGGGCTTTCAGGACGCGGCCGACGGCGGCGTCGAGCGATTCGATGAGCGCCGCGTAGGTCGGGTGGAAGGATTTCGCGTTGGCTTCGATGGCCTTAGCCGGCGCGGCCAGCGGGATGTGCGGGTTGTCGAAGGCGAGGTAGAGCAAGAAGGGGTTAGCTTTGTTCTTTTGGATGAACTTAACCGCGTAGTCGGCCTGGCCGAGTTCACCCTTGCCGCCCTGCGGCGATTCGGCGCCCGGGTTGGCCTTGCCGGCGAAGAATTCGTCAAAGCCGTGGTTAGTCGGTTGGTGGCCTTTGCCGCCGAGGTGCCACTTACCCACCGTCGCCGACACATAGCCTTTCGGCTTAAGCAGTTGGGCAATCGTCTGGACGCCGTTCGGAAGATTGTAGTTTAAGGAAGCGGCGAGCACGCGGTGGGAGGCGCGATCAGTCCGTCCATTAAGGAAGGTCGTGATTTTTAGTCGGGCCGGGCTTTGGCCAGTCATGAGGGCCGCGCGTGAAGGCGAGCAGACCGAAGCCGCGGCGTAGGCCTGAGTGAAGCGGGCGCCTTCGGCGGCGAGCTTGTCTAGGTTGGGTGTGTTCTGATCCTTACGCCCGAAGCAGCCGAGGTCGTTGATGCCGAGGTCATCGGCGAAGAGGATAACGAAGTTGGGCGGGGTCTCCTGCGCAGCGGCAGGGGTGGACGCAAACAGGGCGCCAAGGAGGAGGCCGAGGAAGAGGCGGGGCATGCCTTGGGTTTAACGTCTCGCCGGGTTGTGCAAAGGGCAAAACTGGCTTCGGTGCCTTCATGGACCTTCATTTAATCCAATCTGGCGTGGCGTGCGTTGATGTCGCCATGGCCGCGGTCTCTTGGCTGATCCTGCTTTGCACCTATCCCGACTTCGCCCGCTGGCGGGTCGAAGGCTTCGCCGAGGCGCATGAGGCCTATACGTGTCGCGTGGGATGGGTCGTCGGGCCGCTGCTACTCGCCCAGCTGGGCTGGCATGTTTGGCTGGCTTTCCTTGATGGGCGTTTCATCGGACTCCTTCTCGTCCTGGTCTGCTGGGCCTTGACCGCTTTCTGGTCCGTGCCGTGCCATCGGCGACTT
>CAIKWA010000107.1 GCA_903831005.1 uncultured Opitutia bacterium | reverse complement strand
CGCCGGTGGCAGGGTTGCGACCGAGGCGAGCCTTGCGGTGGACGAGGACGAGCTTGCCGAGGCCGGGGAGCGTGAAGGAGTTCTTCGCGTTCTTGTAGGCGAGGCCAGCGATGATCTCGAGGATCGCGACGGCCTGCTTCTTGCTGATTTCAGCTTTTTCGGCGATGGCGCTGGCGATTTGGGACTTGGTGAGGGCTTTGGACATGTTGGTTATGGGTTGGTTGTGCAGTGATGCGGGTGTATTAAGTATCGAAGCTTACGCTGAAAACCAGCGAAAAATAAGGGCAGGGTGCAGGTTTCTTCAGACCCCCGTCTCCCGTAAAAAATCTTTTGCATGCGTCCGCCATCCGACTTAGGTGTCCTGCACACCCCCACACCATGAGACTCCGTCCGTCCGCCGCCCTCCTGTTCTCGCTCCTTGTCGGGACGTCTTCCGCTTCCGCGCAGGACGCCCTCGTCGCCTTGGAGCCCGCCTTCCCGGAGATGAAGTTCAGTCTCCCGGTCGCGATCTCCCCGATGCCCGGAAGTAAGGATGTCGTCTTCGTCATTGAGAAGGGCGATCCGGCCCCTTCCGCCGCCGACGCCAAATCAGGCGATAAGAAGAAGAAGGTGAGTGCCTACTTCGGTGGCAAAGTTCAGATGATTTCTGGCTTGGGGGCCAGCAAGCAAACCAAGACACAGGTATTTCAAATTAACCCTAAAGACGGCAAGTTTGATGCCGCCGGGGAGTGCGGTTTACTTGGTTTTGCGGTCCATCCTCGGGTGAACGAGACGAAGCAAGTCTTTGTCTATTATAGCCTTAGGATTGATGGTAAGCTTTACCAGCGGGTTTCCCGTTTTAAGGCGTCCAGCCTGGCACCTTTTGCCATCGATGAGGACTCCGAGCAGCCTCTGATCACTCAGCTTGACCCCGCAGCCAACCACAATGGAGGCGATCTCCATTTCGGCCCGGACGGCTATCTCTATATCAGCTGCGGCGACGGCGGCGCGGGTGGTGACGCCTTTGATACCGCGGGTTACATCAACAAGGGCTTCCACGCCGCGGTTTTCCGGATCGATGTCGACAAGAAGCCAGGCAACCCCGCCCCCAACCCCCACCCCTCGGTCATCACTGACTCCAAGGGGGTAGCCTTCTACTCAGTCCCGGCCGACAACCCCTTCTTGGCGGCCACCTCCCACCGCGGCCGCCCCCTAGAGGCCGGCTCCGTCCGCACCGAGACCTGGGCCACCGGCCTGCGTAACGCCTGGCGCTTCTCCTTCGACCCCAAGACGGGTGCCTGCTTCGCCGGCGATGTCGGCCAGAACCTCTATGAGGAGATCGACATCTTGGTCTCGGGTGGCGACTACGGTTGGCACGACGTCGAGGGCAATCACGTCTTCGTCCAGAAGGATGCTTCCGGCAAGAAGGTGCCCCCTGGCCGCGCCGCCCCTTCCGACTTCAAGTCTCCGATTCATGAGTATGATCGCAAGCTGGGCAACTCCGTGACCGGCGGCGTCGTGTATCGTGGTGACCGAGTCCCGGCCATCGCCGACGCCTACATCTTTGCCGACTTCGCCTCTGGCCGCATCTTCTCGCTGCATGATCGCGGCGGTAAATGGGAGTCCCAGCAGGTCGCCAAGGATACCACAATCTCCGGCTTCGGCTACGACCCGAGCAACGGCGACGTGCTTGTTGCTTCGCTTGCCGGCCCGGTCAAGCGCATCGTCAAGAAGTAAGCCGATGCTTTCCCGCCGCGCGATGCTGGGTCTTTCCGGTTCGTTGATGGCGGGAGCAATACTTCGACCAGTGCTCGCGGCTGCGCCCTCGCCGAAAGCCCCTGAATTCAGCCTCTTCACGAAGCACCTCGTCGGCCTGCCTTACGACCAACTCGCCGAGACCGTCGCTGCGCTCGGCTTCAAGGGGGTCGAGGCACCGGTGCGCAAGGGCGGGCATGTCGAGCCGGCACGCGTCGAGGAAGACCTACCGAAACTCGTCGAAGCGTTCCAGAAGTGCGGCGTGAAGATCACGCTGATGACGACCGACATCAACGCGGTCAACTCGGCCGACCGTACCGAGAAGGTCCTGCGCACCGCGGGTGCGCTCGGCATCCCGAGTTATCGTATGAAGTGGTATGGCTATGTGGCCGGCAAGTCGCACTGGGATCAGCTCGACGCCATCAAGCCGCAGCTACGCGACCTGGTCGCCTTCAGCCGCGAGGTCCGCATCCTGCCGGGCTACCAGAATCACTCCGGGGCTAAGTTCGTCGGTGCCGGCATCTGGGACATGGCGATGCTGATGAAGGACTACCGAGCCGATGAACTGTCTTGGAACTTCGACTTCTTCCATGCGACGGTCGAAGGGGGACTGTCTTGGCCAAACGAACTGGCCTTGGCTCGCGACCATATCTCGATGGTCTATTTCAAGAACTTCAACTGGCAGGGGAGGTTGGCCGAAGGTTGCCCGCTCGCCGAAGGCAGGGTCGGCAAGGACTCCGTAGTGCAGCTGCGCAAATCGGGTTACACGGGCCCAGTCTGCCTCCATGTCGAATACTTGAAGGGTAAGGTCACGGATCAGGGTGGGCTTAAGGCCGCCGTGGAGGCCACCCGTCAGGATTTCGCCACCCTCAAGCAGTGGTGGTCTTGAGGCCGGCGGGTAGGGGGTAGGCTTAAAGATAGGCTGGAACTTGCGGTCTTTCGGGATGTAGAAACAGTCTCCCCGTTATGCCCCGCTCCGTCTTCACTCTTCTTGTCGCGGCCTCCCTGGCTGCCTCATCCCAATTCCTGCTGGCTGCCGACAAGGCTCCGCCTGCGCCGTACGTCCCGTCCGAGGGCGGCTCTTTGCCCGCTTCGATTTTCCAGCTACCCGAGGGACTCGAGGTCACGCTCTGGGCTCGCTCGCCCATGCTCGCCAATCCGACGAACATCGACTTCGACGCCCAGGGTCGTCTTTGGGTTAACGAAGGCGTCAACTACCGCGTCTATAACAAAGGCGGCAAGCGTCGCCCCGAAGGCGACCGAGTGATCGTCCTCAGTGATACCAAAGGCAAGGGCTTCGCCGACTCCGTCCAGACGTTTATCCAGGACCCCGAATGGACTTCGCCGCTCGGTATCGCCGTCATCGACAACGTCGTCTATGTCTCCCACTCCCCGACCATCACGAAGTTCACCGACGTCAACCGCGACGGTAAGTTCGATCCCGCGGTCGACAAGAAGGAGACCTTCCTCACCGGCTTCGGCGGCCAGGATCATGATCACTCGTTGCATGCGGTGGTCGCGGGTCCGGATGGCAAGCTCTACATCAACGCTGGCAATTGCGGCGCGGTCCTCACCGACAAGTCTGGCAAGACCTTCCGTGTTACCAGCAACTACGTCGATCAGCGCGGCGGCAAGTGGCCCTTCGACGCCGTTGCCAACATTGGCGCTAAGAGCGACGACGGTTTCGTCTGGTCTTCTGGCTTCTCGGGTCGCCTGAACGCCGATGGTACCGGCCTCGAGATTCTCGGTAACGGTTACCGTAATAGCTACGAAAGTATTCCGTCCTCGCTCGGCGACCTTTTCCAAGGCGACAACGATGATTCGCAGAGCTGCCGCACGTCCTTCGTGCTCGAGTACGGCTCGGCTGGTTTCACTACACCTGCCGGTGCAGGGTATAACACCGTCAAGCGCCCGGGCCAGTCGATGCCGCGCGCACACTGGCGTCAGGACGATCCTGATACCATGGACGTCGGCGACGTCTATGGCGGCGGCTCCCCGACCGGCATCACGGTCTACGAGAACGGCGCCCTTGGCACTGCCTGGGAAGGTACGCTTCTGAACTGTGAGCCGTCCCGTAATACGATTCTCGCGTATAAGCTCGTCGCCCAGAAGGGCTCCTTCGCCCTCAACGTTGATACGCGCAGGGATTTCATCACCTCGAACCCGACCCGCGAATTCGAGGGCACCGACTTCCATAAGCTCAAGACGGACGCCTCCACCAAACCGAACACGCGTATCCTGTTCCGTCCGTCCGACGTCGCCGTGGGCCCGGATGGGGCCGTCTACGTCGCCGATTGGTACGACTCCCGCGTCGGTGGCCACCAGACGCTCGATGACACCGCCACGGGCGCAATCTACCGCATCGCTCCCAAGGGTTTCAAATCCGTCGTCCCGAAGGTCGACCTCTCGTCGCCTGCCGGCGCCGCCGCAGTGCTCCGTAACCCAGCGGTCAATGTCCGCCACCTTGGCTTCAATGCGCTTAAGGCTTTTGGCGCCAAGGCCCTACCGGCCGTCTCGGAAATCTTGCGCGACGAAAATCCCTACGTCGCCGCCCGTGGCGTCTGGCTCCTCCCTTACCTCGGTGAAGAAGGCGTCGTCCGTACGAAGGCGTTGCTGAAGGACGCGAATCCTTCGCTGCGTCGCCTTGCCTTCCAGTCGCTGCGCCGTGCTGGGCACGACACCGTCGGCATCGCCGCCGAACTTGCGAAGGACGCCGATGTCGCCGTCCGGCGCGACGCCTCGACGTCTCTCCACGCCGTCTCGGCCGATAAGGCCGTACCGATCCTGATCGAACTCGCCCGTCGTCTCGATGTCTCCGACAAGAACTCGATCGCCGCCTTCGGTATCGGTGCCGCCAATAAGCAGGACGCTGTCTGGTCCGCCGTGAAGTCCGAACTCGCCAAGGATGGCGCCGAAGCCTGGTCCCCGGAAGTCGAACGCATCGCCTGGTTGCTCCATCCCGCCAACGCGGTGCAGGAGTTCGTCGCTCGTGCCACTTCGGCTAAGGTCTCGCAGGCTTCCCGCACCCTAGCGGTCGAAGCCCTGTCGTTCGTCGACAGCAAGGAGGCTGCCCTCGCGATGATTAAGCTCTGCGCCGATGGTTCACCCACCGCCTCCGAAGCCAAGAGCTGGGCCCTTATGCGCATGACCGGTCTCTGGTCCGCTTATGACATTCGCACTGAGCTCAAGGTCGCTGGTGTCTACGATGCCAAGAAGGTTGTCGTGAACGCCATCCAGGTCCCGGAAGCCCCGGCCGGAACCTACTCCGAGCAAGACGTGCTCTCTAAGACCGGTGACGCGGCCAAGGGTGCCGGCCTCGCTCAGCGCTGCATCATGTGCCACCAGTTGAACGGCAACGGGCCTGCTTATGGCCCCGAGCTCAAGGGCTGGGCCGCTCGCCAGAGCCGCGAAGCCCTCGTCCGCGCCCTCGTCAACCCTTCGGCCGATATCGCGCTGGGCTACGAAGGCGTCACCCTCAAGCTTAAGGCCGGCGGCCAGATTGATGGTCGTCTCCTGTCGAACAATGACCCGATTGTCATCACCTCCACCGGCGGCATCACCCAACTGGTCCCCAAGGATCGCGTTTCGGGCGGCCAGGCCAAGATGACCCGCTCCCTCATGATGTCGGGCGAGCAACTAGGCCTGAGCGCCCAGGATGTGGCCGACGTGGCCGCTTATCTGGCCTCTTATAAGTAAGTCGGTCCGCTAAATGCCGGTTTTTAGGGGGTTTTCCGCAAGGAAGACCCCCTTTTAATTTACCGCTTGCTTCCGGGGCTGGGTTTATCAGGTTCGACCCTCCTTTCCCTAGGCAAGGCACGGCCGCACAACGCGGGTCCGCGACTTACTGGGCACCAAAAGACCTTATACCAACATGAAGCAGCTCACCCTTAAAGTCACCAGCCGCGCACTCCATGGCCGCGGCCCCGCCCGCCGCCTCCGCGCCGATGGCTCCATTCCCGCTATCATTTACGGCAAGTCCGGCAATCAGAGCGTGTCCGTCGCCCAGGAAGCCTTCCGCGACCTCATGCGCGCCAAGGGCAACGCCGCCTCGCTCATCGACCTCGATGTCGACGGCAAGAAGTTCCTTTCCCTGATCAAGGAGTTCCAGCGTCACCCTATCACCCAGAAGTTTCTCCATATCGACATCATGGAGATCGACCCGAATTCCCCGATGACCGCCGCCATCCCAGTGCGCGCCATCGGCGAAGCTCACGGCGTCAAGACCGACGGCGGCACGCTCGCCATCGTCTCCCAGACCATCAACGTCCGCTGTCTCCCGAAGGATCTCCCTGAGTTCATCGAAATCGATGTCACCGAGCTCAAGGTCAACGAGTCTATCCACGTTGGCGAAGTCAAGGCCCCCAAGGGCATCACCTTCCCGGGCGACCCCAAGCGAGTCGTCGTCGTCTGCTCCGAGATGGCCGAAGAAGAAGCCGCGCCCGAAGCGACCCCTGTCGCCGGTGCCGCCGTCGCTCCTGGTGCCGATGGTGCCGCCGCTCCGGCTGCTGGCGCCGCTCCGGCCGCTGGTGCCGCTCCGGCCGCCGCTCCGGCAGCCAAGAAGTAATTTCCGCGCCGGGCGTCCCCGGTACCTGTTCTTTGAAGTCAAATGCCATTCTCGGTCATCGCCGCCCTCGGCAATCCGGGCCGAGAATATTCCGCCACGCGCCACAACGCGGGGTGGATCGTCATCGACGCGCTCGCCTCTCAGGCTGGCGCGGTCTGGAAGGAAGAGAGCCGTTTTTCGGCCTCGG
>CAIKWA010000106.1 GCA_903831005.1 uncultured Opitutia bacterium | reverse complement strand
GCCGGCGACGGAGCCCATCGAGGCGCCCATGAACGAGAAGTCCATGATCGCGAGGGAGACCGGGAGGCCGTCCATCAGGCCGTGGCCGCAGACGACGGAGTCGCGGAGGCCGGACTTCTTCTGGTGCTGGGCGAGGCGCTCGGGGTAAGAACCGCCGGCGGTGAATTTGAGGGGGTCCTTGGAGACCAGTTTGCTGTCGGTCTCCTTCCAGGAGCCGTCGTCGATCAGGAGGGCGATGCGGCGCTTGGTGGACAGGCGCTCATGGTAGCCGCTGATCGGGAAGACGTTCCAATTGGCCTCCAGGTCCTTGGTGTAGACCATCTCGCCATCGAGGGGACACTTGGTCCAGAGACCCGCCGGGATATCCTTCTTCTTAGGAGTCGGGGTGTGCGTGCGCTTGCGGAAGACGGCCATGGTGAATGCCCGGAGATTGAAGGGTTATCCACGAAAGCGGAAGGTCAAATAGACTGCCAAACAGGACAAAATTGCCCCATTTGCTATGCCGAAAAGGGTTTGGCGGTCAAAACTGCTCCTCTTCACGTTTTACGCCGCCTGACGCGCCTGATGTGGGAGTATTTTCGCCAATCAGAGACCCACATGAAGAACAAGGACGCCGTCTTGATGATGCCGCCGCACTTGATCAGCCGCCAGGCGGAAGGAAACCAAAGAGACCGGGGGGCGTTACTCAGAGACAGGGAGGTGAGCTCGTGACGGCAGATCGACCTTCGCACCAGGCTGGCGACGAGGGCGAATTTCTTCTTGTCGACCTGTCCTCCCCGGCGCGCCGACTCCAAATCGGACATCCATTTGGTCGATTTGGTCGCGACCAGGCTAGCCCACTGGGCTTCTCCCTCGATCATTTCCTGCTCGGAGCGCTCCCGGATGTCGAAGTTACTGACGTTGCTGGCATGCATGCGGTAGTCCACGAGGATTGTCCCGTAATACATCACCGAGCCGAGGATCAGCGCCCGGAAGATGGAGTCGGCGTCTTCGGCGCCGCCACCCGGCGGCAATGGGCCGAAGACATCAAGCAAGCTCCGGTGATAGGCCGCGACCGCCCCGGTCACCGGGGCGCCCGCATATAAATTCTTTCGCCAACCCCCGTGCTCGAAAGTCCGCGTGATCAGAGACGCAGGGCGAGACGGGATCGGCGCCCCTTCGGCATCGATATAACGACTCGCACAAGTCATCGCGCGGACCTTGGGGTTCTGCGCGAAAGCTTCGGCCATCAGGCGCGCCCGCGAAGGGTATGAAATGTCATCTCCGGCCATGACCACGAAAATCTCGCCGGTCGCGACGGCCAAGGTAGCGTTAAAATTAGCCACGACGCCCAGGTTTTTCTCGTGCTTGATGAACTTGATGGTGACGTGCGGTCGGGGGGTTTCCGCCAGCACGCTTTCGATCACGGCCACCGTGGCATCAGGCGAAGCATCGTCGCCGATGATGAGCTCGTAAGCGGGGAGGTCTTGGTTCAACGCCCCCAGGAGGGCCTGCCTGACGTACCTCTCTTGCTTATAAGAGACGAATATGACGGAGACGGACGGCAGCTTCATGGGAATCATCCTCGATGAATGGGGCGTTGCGGCGCTGCGCGTAAAACAACCATGGCGAATCACAGAAAGTTATAGTATAATCCGTTAAAGCGGAAGGGGAAACATGCAGTCCACAGGCGAAAACAAGGTAGCCGGCGTTTCCTTCGCGCAACCCGTTACGTCGAACGCTCAGCCCTTTCGCCCGCGGGCCCACTTCAGGTACGCAGCCCGCTGGCCCGGCACAAATCGCATAAGGAAAAACTTCAGAACCTTGATATCTCCGCGCCGGATCAGCCTCCACGCGGCAGGCCACCAAAGTGAAAGGGGTGCCCGAGTGAGGGATAAGGCCGAGAGCGCGTGCCGGGAGACAAACCGTTCGACCACCCAGGCGAGGTGTGCCTGTCGTCGTCCGTCTACATGGCCGACCTTGAGGGCCAGGCCTAAGTCCCGTAACCATTGGACATCACATCTTGCGAAGGAGTTCGCAACCCAGAGATGCTTCGCGAGCAGCTCCTCGTCTGTCAGTTCCTTGACCTCAAAATTACAGATGCTACCGCCATGCATGCGGTAGTCCAGGAGCACCTCACCATAGTACTGGGCGCGACCCAGCAGCAAAGCCCTGAAAGTGAAGTCGATGTCTTCACCTCCGGCGTCAGGAGGCAAAGGGCCGAAGATATCATAGAGGCTTCGGTGGTAGGAGGCGCACGCGCCCGTGATGGGAGTGCCGGCGAAGGGGTCCTTTCGGCGGGGGCCATGCTCGAAGACCTGCGTCCGCAAGTCGGGCGGCCTACAGGGGAAGGCCTTACCGCCGGCGTCGACGAGGCGGCTCCCGCAGGTCACCGTCCGGAGCGTCGGGTCGGCGGCGTACGCCTCAGCCATCTTACGAGCCCGTGCGGGGTATGAGACGTCATCGCCCGCCATCAGGACGAAGATTTCGCTCGTCGCCATGCCCAAGGCCACGTTGAAGTTGCCGAGGAGGCCGAGGTTCTTCGGCTGGCGGAGGGTCTTCACCCGAATGCCAGGCCGAAGCGATTCAGCCAACACGCGATCGATGACGGCCCACGTGCCGTCAGGTGAAGCGTCATCCGCGATGATGAGTTCGAATTCTGGGAGATCTTGCGCCAGCGCCGCCCGCAACGCCTCTTCGACAAAACGTTCCTGTTTATAAGACAGGAAGACCACCGAGACGGACGGCAGTTTCATCAGCTCAGCGGTTGCCACGATCGGTGCCGGCGAGACGCTCGAGGAGTTTCTCGTAGGCGTTCACGGCGCGCTCGGCCATCACGAGTTCGAAATTCTCGTTCGGCGCGTGCAGGTGCGACTCGGGCGTGAACAGGCCGATCATGACGGAGTCGAGCCCAGTCTCACGACGGATGTCGCCGATAATGGGCACGCTGCCGCCTTCGCGGAGATAGAGCGGGCGCTTGCCGAAGGCTTCGCCGATGGCCTTATCGGCCTCGCGGAAGGCCTTGGCGAGGACGGGATTCTGGCCGGTCGGAGTGTTCGGGCGGTCGGGCGGGCAGACGAAATAGGCCGCGTTACCCTGCATCTCGATGAGGTCGACGCGCACGCCTTTCGGGGCGCGGGCATGGATGGCCGCGGCGACCTTGCGATGCACGTCGGCGGGATCCTGGCCAGGGACGAGGCGGCAGGTGATCTTGGCGAACACCTTCGACGGGATGACGGTCTTGGAACCCTTGCCCTGATAGCCGCCACCGATGCCATTGAACTCCAGCGTCGGCGCGAAGCGCACGGCTTCGAGTCCGTCGAGGCCCGGGGCGGGATGGAGTTCGTCGACGCCGAGGGCGCGGCGGTAGCCGTCTTCACTGAGCGGCAGCTTACGGAGTTCTTCGCGCTCCCAGCGGGTCGGCTGTTCAACGCCGTCATAGAAGCCTTCGACGGTCACGGCGTTATCGGCGTCATGCAGCGAGGAGCACAGTTCAGCCAGCGCTTGGATGGGATTATAGACCGCACCGCCGTGGAGGCCGGAGTGCAGATCGGACTTCGGGCCGGTCAGGCCAACTTCGAGCCCGACGATCCCGCGCAGGGCCGTCGTGATGACGATCTGGTCGGACGACGGTGAAGCGGTGTCGGAAAGGATGACGCAATCGGCCTCGGTGAGCTCGGCCTTATGGTTGTGAAGGAATTCCGGGAAGCTCGGTGAGCCGATTTCTTCTTCCCCTTCGATCAGGAAGGTGATGCGCAGCGGCAGGTTCGGGCAGCGCTTGAGCAAGCGGGCGAGCGCGACGACGGCGACCAGGTGCGGGCCCTTGTTGTCTGCCGTGCCACGACCCCAGATCTTACCGTCACGCACGACCGGTTCGAAGGCCGGAGAAGTCCAGAGATTCAGCGGGTCGGCCGGCTGCACGTCATAGTGGCCGTAGAGGACGATGTGCGGCCATTCCTTCGGACCGCGGCGGCGGCCGAGCACGATCGGGTGGAGAGGCGTCGGGACGACTTCGACCTCGAGGCCCGCCTGCTTGAGCAGCCCGCAGATATGTTCACGGGCGCCGTCCATGCCCGCCTTGAAGGACGGGTCGGTGGACACGCTCGGGTGCTTCACGTAATCGATTAATTCACGGACGAGATCCATGCCTTCATTAGGCAAGGAAGAG
>CAIKWA010000105.1 GCA_903831005.1 uncultured Opitutia bacterium | reverse complement strand
GCACGCGGTGCTGCCCCTACCTCGATACAACTATGTCGTGACGCGGTCCCGACCCTACCCATTAAAGGTATTGGCGGTTGGGAGCGCCATCGGAGACGCATTGCCTCTAATCGATTCAGTCCTCGATTCAGCCCTCTACGCAGTCATCGACTCAGTCCTCTATTCAGGGCGCATGCCCTTGAGTGCCGCTAACGCCCGATCTCTTCCTTCCGTCAGTCCAATCAGCGGAACAGGATAATCTTTACCGAGTTTGATGCCGGCTTCGGCGAGGACGTGCATGGGGGCTTCCCATGGCTGGTGAATCCACTCGGCGGGGAGCTTGGCGAGCTCGGGCACCCAGCGACGCACGTAGTCGCCATCGGGGTCGAACTTCTCGCCCTGGAGGACGGGATTGAAGACGCGGAAATACGGAGCGGCGTCGGCGCCACAGCCACCGGCCCACTGCCAGCCCATGGTGTTCGCGCCGAGGTCGGCGTCGACGAGGGTATCCCAATACCACTTGGCGCCAGCGTTCCAGGGCTGGAGGAGGTGCTTCACGAGCACGGAGGCGGCGATCATACGCACGCGGTTGTGCTGCCAGCCTGTCTGCCAGAGCTGACGCATCCCGGCGTCGACGATCGGGTAGCCGGTGCGGCCGATCTGCCACGCACGCAGGTGCTTCTTATCCGGCTGCCAGGGGAATTTCTCGAACTCCCGACGGAGCGGACGATCCGGGGTCTCGGGGAAATGATGGATGAGGTGCTGGGAGAATTCGCGCCAGCCGACCTCTGCCACGTATTTGTCGCCACCGATGACACCGAGAAGTCCGGCGGTGCGCACGGCGTCCACGATCTCGAGCGGTGAGATCTGTCCGAAGTGCAGGTAGGGCGAAAGACGCGAGGTGCCGTCGAGCTTGGGGATGTCGCGGTTGGTGGGGTAATTCTTCACCGGCGCGGCCACGAAATCCTTCAGGCGCTTCTCGGCGCCTTTACGCGTCGGGTCCCAAGCGGCGGGGAACTCGCCGTCCCACTTGATCTTCGGGAGCAGGCCGAGCTTGGCGACCGCGACGGACTTCAGGGGCTTCTCAAAAGGGGTGAGCTTCTTCGGAGCCTTGAGGGGGATACCAAACTTGAGATTCGCGAGGCAGTTCTTCCAGAAGGGGGTGAAGACCTGGAAGGGATTGCCGGCGAGGGTCTTCACGGTGTGCGGCTCGTGCAGGAGGTTACCATTGAACGACTCGGCCTTGAGGCCGGCGTTGCGCAACGAGGTCTTCACCTGGGTATCGCGGGCGATGATGAGCGGCTCGTGACGGCGATTCCACGTGACGAGTTCCGCGCCGGTCTCCTTCACGAGCTGCTTGAGCTCTGCGAGCGAATCGCCGTGGCGGATGACGAGCGGGCTACCGACTTTTTCAAATTGTTCAGCGAGATCCTCTAGCGCCTGGTGGAGCCACCAGTTCGACGCGCCGCCGGGCTGCCAATGTCCCTCTGCCTCAGGGTCGTGGATGAAGACCGGGATGACCGGGCCGCCATGCTTCACCGCCGCCTCGAGCGACGGATTGTCGGCGAGACGAAGGTCAAGGCGAAGCCAGACGATGGCAGGGGAAGGCATGGCGTGAGTAAGGGGGGATTGAGGGTGAGTGCAAATGTCAGAAATCAATAGGGGTAGGGGTGGGGGTAGGACAAACGAGAGGCCCAGAGGCCCAGAGGCTCGGTTGACCAGAGGCCGAACCACTCAAAGGGAGACCGGAAACCGGATAGGATGCTGCGGATCATCGGTAGGGGCGCCACTGCGTGGCGTCCGTGGGCGGACGGACATCGGAAGGCCCAAAAATTCTGCCCGGCTCACGTATCTCACACTGCGAACGGACGCGACGCAGTCGCGCCCCTACCCAAGGCAGCGCTGCGTTTTCTGGGCCTCCGGGCCTCTGGTCAACTGGGCCTCTTTTGTTTACCCTTGTCCACGTGTCAACGTGCCAACGTGCCCCCTCGCTTACGCGTTTACCAAGCGTAGCTCTGCTTCTTCTTCACGCGGCGGGCGAACTCGACGAGGAGCTGGACCGACTGCTCGACGACGTTGAGGTCGACGACTTCGCCGGGGGTGTGCATGTAGCGGAGAGGGATGGAGAGCAGGCCGCAGGCGACGCCGCCGTTGGCCATCTGGATGGCGCGCGCATCGGT
>CAIKWA010000104.1 GCA_903831005.1 uncultured Opitutia bacterium | reverse complement strand
TCGGTGGTCTTCTCCTTGAGGTCCGTGCCTTCGTGCCAGATACCGGCGAGGGCGTGGTTGCCGCTTTCGCGGATGGCCCAGACGACGACCGTGACGGCCTTGCCGGCGCCCTTGATGTCGAGCGGCGAGTCATGCAGGCGGGCGCGGGGGACGAAGAGCAGGGGACGGAAGTCCGGATTGGTCTCGGCCTTGATGCGGATCGCCTGGCCGAACGGGCCTGAGCCCAGCAGCGGGAAGTCGGCATAGCTGGCGGACGGGCCGGCGTTCCAGAGGTCCTTGATGTAGTTACCCGCGTCGAGGGCGTAGTCGTTCTTCGCGCCGGCGGGCACATGGGCCGTGAAGCGCTTGCCCGGGGCCTCGCGCTTCGTGAAATCCCAGAAGGCCACCAGCCCCGGCGTGTTCGTCACCGTCGCGATGCGGTCTTGGACGGACTCAGCGGCGGAGAGGGAGAGGGAGGTGAGCAGCAGGGCAGAAGTGAACCGGAGCATGGGTAGAATGAAAGGCAAAGGCGTTTTAAGGCCAGAGTATAGAGTATCGAGTATGGAGTATGGCTGCGAGCAGGGAAGGGACCGCGTCACGACATAGCCCTACCTGATTCGCCTGGAAGAGACCGGGAGCATGCATAACTTTACTTCACTGCGGCCTTAGCTGAATTCGCCTTTGGAACCGATGGCTTATCGAGTTTGTTCACGGTCTGCTTCAGGGTCACAACGCCGGAGACATCCTTGCCGGCGTTCACGTCTTCTTCGCGGAACTTGGCCAGGAGGATTTCGCCGGCTCCGTTACGATCGCGGTCGTAGGTGATCCAGATTGAGCCGTCTTTGTCCTGCGCACCGTCGGGATACGAGACGTTGCTGCGCTCATCTAGGAGGAGACCGTCGTTCCAGGTCGCGCCGTCGTCGGTGGAAACCTGTGCGGTGAGGCGGTGTCGCCATGTGGGGCTGGCGAACTTATGATGATTCACAAGGAGCAGATTGCCGGAGGCAAGGCGGCGGATGTAGAAGCGCGAACCCGGGCTCTTGATCGTGCTGGGATTTCCGTCGCTCCAGGTTCGTCCTTTGTCCGACGAGTGGCTTTGCCAGAGTACGCCACTATTGGTTCGGATAAGCATCCAGAGTCGTCCGTCCTTGAGCTCGGTGATCATGTTCTCCAAGGCCCAAGGCTTTGATTTGACCGCTCCATGCAGCTTCCAGGTCTTTCCTTCGTCGGTGGAGATGCCGACGCCATGGAGGGTGGGGGTCTGCTTCTCGTTAAAGCCCGTGCACCAGTCCCGGACGGGTTTTTCCGCCAGCGTCACCGGCATCAGCCATTCGCCGGTGGAAAGTACGGTCACCTTGTTCATACGGAACGTGAAAGGCGCGTCGTACCCTATACGGAATTCCGGGCCCCAATTAGGCTTGGCGGCGTCAGGGTCGTCGCAAATCCGGGCCCAGACGTCGTGCTTGGGGAGGTCCTTGTTGCCGCGATTGAAGATATACCAAAGCCGGCCCTTCGGGTCGATCCAGAGGGTCGGGTCAAAACAGCGCGTCCCGTCGTTCGTCGGCAGTCCCATCGCTTCGGGTGGCGTGAAGGTCTTCCCGGCATCATCGCTATACGAAAGCACCACCGTGTTATCCGGCGAGGGCTCCTTCGGGCCACCGGTGAACCAGGAGACAAACACGCGACCCTTGGCGGACCGCTCAAGCCCTGGGATGCCTTGCCAGGTGCGCTGCGAGAGGTCGATGACGACTGGTTCGGCGGCGTGCAGCGCGGCTAACGGCGCGAACAGCAGGGCGGCGAGGAGGGGCAGGGAACGTTGCATGTTCTTGGTTCGTTGTTCTTGGTTACTTGTTCTTTGGGTTTTGTTCCTAGGTAGCACTCAAAGGCGGTGAGGTTTATCGATTATCTGCGGTTGAGCGAGGGCACTCAACCCTACCTAGACTCGGCTATGTCGTGACGCGGTCCCGACCCTACCTCCTTCCCCTTATATTTAATCTAAGAACGAAGAACGATGAACAAAGAACCAAGAACTTCTTTACGCCAATATCTCCTTAATCACATGCCCATGCACGTCGGTGAGGCGGCGGTTAGCGCCGTTGTGACGGAAGGTGAGTTTCTCGTGATCGAGGCCGAGGAGGTGCAGGACGGTGGCATGGATGTCGTAGCCCTGGGTGAAGTGTGATCGGTCGGCGGGCTTGTAGCCCCATTCATCGCTGGGGCCGTGGGAGATGCCGCCCTTGATGCCGCCGCCGGCCAGCCAGTTGGTAAAGACGAAGGGGTTATGGTCGCGTCCCTTGCCGCCCTGGGCGCAGGGCATGCGGCCGAACTCGGTGGTCCAGAGGATCAGGGTGTCCTCGAACATGCCGCGATCCTTGAGGTCTTGGATGAGCGCCGCGGTGCCCTTGGCCATACCGAGGGAGAGAGGCGCGTGGTCGCGGGCGATGTCCTCGTGCGAGTCCCAGTTGCGACGCGGGAAGCCGTTGTCATTGCCGGACCAGATCTGCACAAAGCGGACGCCGCGTTCGAGGAGACGTCGGGCGGTCAGGCACTTGCGGCCGAAGGCATCCTGCTCCTCGGCGACGTTGATCTCCTTAGGCCAGACCTTCGTGGAGTTATCGATGCCATAGCGGGCCAGGGTCTTTTCCGATTCCTGTGAGAGGTCGAGGGCGTCCGGTGCGGCGAGCTGCATCTTGGCGGCAAGCTCGTAGCTGCGGATGCGAGCTTCGAGACGCGGGTCGCCCGGATGCGAGTCGGCATGGGCTCGGTTGAGCTTCTCGAGGAGTTGTAGGCCCGCGGTCTCACCGGAGGGCGTGATGTAGTCGGCCGGAGGCGGGGAGAGGTCGGCGATGGGCTTCGGGGCGTTGACGCGTACCTGCGTGGCCTGGTTCTGGCCAGGGAGGAAGGCGGAGTCCCAGTTCTTCTGGCCATTGGATGGCAGCCCGCGGATATCGGGCAGCACGACGAACGTCGGCAGATTGTCGTTGAGCGAGCCAAGGCCGTAGCTGACCCAGGCGCCGACGCTCGGGTAACCTGGAATCAGGAAGCCGGTGGACTGCAGGAGGGTGGCCTGACTGTGTACGCCGGAGCGGCCGACGACATTATGCACGAAGGCGATGTC
>CAIKWA010000103.1 GCA_903831005.1 uncultured Opitutia bacterium | reverse complement strand
GCGAGTAACGGGAGTTGCTCGGGAGCGAGGGCCTTGACGTCTTCTGGCCCGCGGATGGACGCGAGGAGCGACATCAGCCCTGCGAATCTTCGCCGCGCTTGCCCAGCTGCTCGATGCGCAGTTCAGCGGCCTCGAGCGACTTCTGGCAGGACTTCAGGAGGCGCATGCCTTCCTCATATTTCGCGACGAGCTCGTCGAGCGACACGTCGCCAGACTCGAGGGACTCGACGAGCTGCTCGAGCTTCTTGAGTTCGGCCTCGAAGCCTTCCTTGCCGGAGGCTGAGGCGGGTTTCTTATCCGCGCACATGGACCTACTGTCAGCGGAGCCCCCTCCCCTCTCAAGCGGATTGTGCAGGCTCAGGCCAGAAGACGCGCCCAAGCCTGCTCGACCGTGATGCCCCGGAGCGTAACGACCTTTGCGGGCGAAGCGGCCCCGGAGACCAGGGTCACGGAGGCGGCCGGCATGCCAAGCCGCTCGGCAAGCAAATCGAGGATCTCGCGATTGGCCTTCCCCCCTTCAGGCGGGGCGGCGACGCGAATCTTGAGGGCTTCGCCCAAGCGGCCGACAATCTCCGTGCGCGAAGCACCCGGGACGGCTTTCACCTTCAGGCGACAAGAGACCCCGCTCACAGATACTGCGTGAGACTCTTCACTGTCTTCGCATCGAGACGTCGGACGAGTGCCACGGACAGGTCGACGCACGCCTGGAGGTCGGCGAGGTCGATGACCGCGTTGTGCGTATGGATATAGCGCGCGGGGACACCGAGCACGATGACCGGCACGCCCAATTCGTGGGCTTGGAAGGAACGCGCATCGGTGCCGCCCGTGCGACGAACCGCGAGTTGGCAAGGGATGCCCTTCGCCGCCGCGACTTCGAGGGTCAGGTCGACGAGGCGCGGATTCATGATCGCCGTCGGATCGTAGGCGCGCACCTGCACACCGCCACCGAGGGCACCTTGGGCTTCGCCATGCGGAGCGAGGCCAGGCAAGTCGTCGGCGGGTGGGCCTTCGAGGACGATGACCACGTCGGGCTTCGCTAGGCGCGCGGCGACGACCGCGCCACGGCAGCCGACCTCTTCCTGCACCGTCGCCACCGCGAGCAGATCGCACGGCGTCGCGGAGGCGTCGAGCTCATGCGTCGCGAGCGTGAGCGCGGCCATGCCGACGCGGTTATCGAAGGCCTTGGCGGAGTAGAGACCAGGCTCCGCGAGGCCCGTGAACGGACCTTCGGGCACCACGGGGTCGCCGGGGCGGATGCCGAGCCGGGCGACGGATTCCGCCGAGCGCGCGCCGATATCGACGAGCACCTTGTCGGCTGAAGCGGCCTGGGCGCCGCCTTGGTGGGGCGGGAGCGCGGCGACGATGCCAATAAACTCTTTCTGCGCGGAGCGGGACCAGATGCGGAGACGTTGGGCAGCAAGGACGCCGTCCGGCCAGCCGCCGACGGGAGTCAGGCGAAGAAAGCCGTCGGGCGTGACCGCCTGAACGAGAAAACCAATCTCATCCATGTGGGCCGTGAGCACCACGCGGGGGCCCTGCTTCTCTTTAGACGGCGAAGCGAGCACGCCGCCGAGGCCATCGGCCTGCACCGTGCGGCCGCGGAGTTCGCGGACGAAAATTGCGCGGACCGCGTCTTCATGGCCCGACGTGCCGTGGGCTTGCGTGTAGGCCTCCAGCAGACGGAGGGCTTCGGAAGGACGCTTTGTCATAGGAAAAATCAGCGCGGCTGGCGAGTCTGCAGGCGCGGCTTCAGGCCGGCCTTGGCGACCGCATCGAGCGCGTGAACGGCCGCGCCCGTGAGCGAACGCTCGTCGGCGACGATCACGACCTCCGTACGCGGCGACTTCAGCGCGTGGTCGACGAGAGCCTTGGCGAGCGCGGCGGAAGCGATTTCCTTACCTTCGAGGTAGAGTTTGCCTTCACGATCGACGCCGACGACGAGCGTCGTGGCCGGCGTGCCTTCGGAGCCAGCGGAAGCAGTCGGCGGGATGATCGCCATCGTACTGGATTGGTCGAGTCGGCCGCTGATGAGCAGAAAGAAAACCAGCACCACCATCACGTCGATGAGCGGCACCACGTTGATGTCGGTGCGACGGCGGCGGGCGACGACAAGGCTCATTGACGGCGGGCTTCCAACGCTTCGACGAGCACGTCGAGGCGGGAAGAAAGAATCTCCATGCGCCGCCCGAGCCAGTTAGCAGCGATGAGTGCCGGGATCGCGATACAAAGGCCGATCATCGTCGTGCTCAGCGCGAGACCCACGCCGCGAGTGAGCGTCTGGGAATCAGGCAGGCCTTGTTCAGGAAAGAGTGTCGCCAGTCCGGTCACGGTACCGAGCAGGCCGAGCAGAGGCGCGGCGGCGACGATACTGTCGAGGAGGTGCAGCCCGCGATGGAGACGGATCAGCTC
Source organism: uncultured Opitutia bacterium (assembly GCA_903831005.1). Lineage (GTDB taxonomy): Bacteria > Verrucomicrobiota > Verrucomicrobiia > Opitutales > UBA953 > UBA953. The sequence continues at coordinate 516 of CAIKWA010000103.1, read as the reverse complement.
GTTACGCGTCCACGCCTTGAGCACTTCACCCGAGGCACCGTCTTTCCATCGCTGGACGAGACGGCCCGCGACGGACTCACCATCAGCTGGGCCGACCTGATCGAGCTTGCCGTTCAAGACGGCTTTAAGAACGGCCTCCGGGGCCACGCGCGAAACCCGCAGCGCCAAGGCTCGTTCCACGACCAGAAAGACGGCGAGCAGCGAGCAGATGGCGAGCGGCCAGATGAAAATCCCGGCACCTAGGAGTAGGGTTTGCACCCCAAGAGCCTCCCCAAAGGCCAAAGGGTCGCAAGCCCGCTCTTTAAATGCCTGTTTTATGAGTTTTAACGCTATTTAAATGATTTTAAATGATTTTATTCAGTCTTTTGGAACAAATGGGGATAACCAATCCTTTGACTTTCCCCTAGGGTGGTTTACCGTGATTTTACCCCAATTTACTATGAGACTTAAACGCTCAGGTTTCTCCCTCGTTCTGTCGCTTACCATCATGGCAGCGATGGTGATGATGGTGATCGT
>CAIKWA010000102.1 GCA_903831005.1 uncultured Opitutia bacterium | reverse complement strand
CGGATCCAGATCGCGCCGATGTTCAGGCAGACGACCAGGATAATAAGCAGGAGGGTGGTCGCGAAGACCATCGGGCGGGCGGCGTCCGAGTCTGGCGACTGGAAGCCAAGGTCATACACGTGGAAGCCGAGGTGCATGAACTTACGATCCATGTGCAGGAACGGGGCGGTACCGTCGAACGGTAGTGTCGGGGCGAGCTTCACGACCCCCACCAGCATCAGCGGAGCGACCTCCCCTGCCCCACGGGCCATGGCGAGGATGACACCAGTCAGGATGCCCGGAGCGGAAGCCGGGAGCAGGATGTCGCGGATCGTCTGCCACTTCGAAGCACCCGTGGCCAAGGAGGCCTCGCGCATACCGCGCGGGACGGCCGCAAGGGCTTCCTCCGTGGCGACGATCACCACCGGGAGGGTCATCAAGGCGAGTGTGAGGGAACACCAGAGTAGTCCACCCGTACCGAAGACCGGGGTGTTATTGTTATACTTCAACTGGTCAGCGAAGAACAGCTGGTCAATCGAGCCTCCGAGTACGTAGACGAAGAAGCCGAGGCCGAAGACGCCGAACACGATGGAGGGCACGCCAGCGAGGTTATTGACGCTGATGCGCACGATCCGCAGGACGGGTCCATTCTGGGCGTATTCGCGAAGATAGATGGCGGTGATGACGCCGAAGGGCGTGACCATCAGGCTCATGAACACCGTCATCACGAGCGTACCGAAGATGGCCGGCATCAAGCCACCCTCAGTGTTAGCCTCACGAGGCTCATGGAAAATGAACTCGCCGAGACGGGAGAAGAAAAGCTGCACGCGACCCCAGGTGTCGAGGCGGTTCGGGAACCAGCCGCGGATGACTTGCGTGAGCGGGACGATGACCTCACGACCAGCGGAGTCCCTAGACACCAGCGAGGCGACGGCGCCGCCCTCGACAACCTTCTTCGCTTCGGCCTGCAATGAGGCGAAGCGTTCTTCCAGCCCAGCGATCTGGCGGCGACGGTCAGCAATTTCGTTGGCAATCTTTAGGTCTTCGGCGCGGCGGAGGGCCACGCGGGCCTCATCCATCTCGCTGTTCACGTCACCGATCCGATGACGGGTAATCTCGATGAGCTTCTCGCGGACGGCAGAAGCCGCGGCGACCTCGGCCTGGAAGGCGGCTTCGAAAGCCGTCTCCGTCACCGCGATCAGCTTCCCATCGGACTTGCGCAGGGTGAGCGGGCGGACGAAGGCCGGGCCGTTCTCGACGCGCTCTAGGCCAAGCACGTCGTCGGGGAACCTCTCGGACTTGATCTTGGCTTCGTCGACCCAGAGGTAGGAATTTCCGTTCAGTTCACGGAGACCGACCTGATACTGAAGCTCGTAGCGGGGATTATCGGCGGGCGAGCCAGCCCGGATGCGGCGCTGGGCCAACTGTCCGATGATGGTGCGGCCGTCATCGACCTGCGCGACCGGCACCTGCGGCGCCCAGAAGACCGTGACCCCGTTAAAGATGACCAGCGACAGCAGGCCGATGACCATGCCGAGACCGATGATTAGGCCAAGGCCGGTGAACCAAACCCAAGGTTCGCCGCGCGGCGTGCTGCTATCAGAAGAGGAGGCCATGACTTAGACGACTTTGTAGCGCTCACGCAGACGCTGGCGGAGGATTTCCGCGAGGGTGTTGATCACGAAGGTGAGCAGGAAGAGGCAGCAGGCGCCGAGGAAGAGAGCGCGATAATGGGTGTGTCCAGCGGCGGCCTCGGGTAGTTCGACCGCGATGTTGGCGGAGAGCGTGCGCATGCCGCTGAAGGGATTAGCTTCCATCACCGCGGTGTTACCCGTGGCCATCACGACGATCATCGTCTCACCGATGGCACGACCGAAGCCAATCATGATACCCGAGACGATACCCGAGATAGCCGTCGGCACCACGACGCTCCAGACCGTCTGCCAGCGGCTGGCGCCGAGGGCGAGGGAACCAGAAATCAGAGAGTTCGGGACATTGGAAAGGGAGTCCTCGGCGATGGTAAAGACGATCGGGATGACCGCGAAGCCCATCACGAAGCCGACCACAAGGGAGTTGCGGGAGTCATACGTCTCACCGGTCGTCTGGCGCCACCATTCGCGGAAATCGGCGATGGGCAGTCCGCTCGCGGTATCCTTAACGGTAAAGAAAGCGGCTTCGACGGCCGGACCCGACTTCCAGGCGGCAAAGGCACAGAGCGCGAGGAACGGAAGGAGCCACAGGAACTCCATGCCAGGTTTGACCTGACGACGAACCGGCTGCGGGAGCGCGGACCAAAGGAACCCGGCAAACAATGCTGCGGGGGCCAGGATGCCAACGGCGCAGAAAAGCGAGATCAGCCGTGGGTCAACGAGCGGGGCGAGCCAGAGGCCGGCCAGGAAGCCCAGCACCACTGAAGGCAACGAAGCCATGATTTCCATCACGGGCTTCACGACATTACGATACTCTGGTCGAAGGAACTGTGAGACGTAGATTGCCGCGGTCAGCGCAATCGGTAACGCAAAGAGAAGTGCGAAGATGGTACCCTTAGCCGTGCCGTATAAGAGCGGGACGAGAGAATACTTCGCCTCAAACTCATCGGAACCTGCGCTGGACTGCCAAGTGTAATCTGGGCCGGTAGCGCCTTCGTACCAAATCTTACCGAAGAAAGCACCCCAGGAGGATTCCGGATGATGATCGACGATGCTCCAGCGGTTAAGTTTACCGTCGGCTGAAAGAGCGGTGAAGCGGTCGTAGTTGCCCGCGAAGGCCACCTGACGGATGGAGCCGCCCGGGGCGTCGCCTTCCCAGCGGAGCGAACCAGTGGTCATGTTACGGAGCTGCAGTTTACCGCCGGCGACCGAGAGGTAGCATTTATTACCCTCGGCGGCGTAGATGCCTTCGCCAGCGCCGGCGAGCGTCTCACCATCGTGAATCTTGCCCCAGCGTCGCAGGCTCTTGCCGTCAGGCTGGAGCTGCGGGTACATCGACCAGACCTGCTGTTCGCCAGAGCGGCAAACGAAGACAACCGACACGTTACCGAAAATCAGTCCAGCCGCAGAAACCGCTGGGTCGCGCGATTCCTTAAAGGGCACGAAGGCCTGAAGGAAGGAGAAGTTGGTGCCGTCATCCGCATAGGTGCGCACTTCGCCGGACTTACCGACGATGATGAGCGATTCGGCCGTGGAAGGCAGGAGTACCTGCTCGACCGAAGTGGCATCGGCCGCGACCACGAATGGGGCGCTGGTGGTAATTCTGGCTTTACCGCCGAGGCCTTTACGCTCGATCACACGGACAGCGGTGAGTAGCGGCTTGCCGGCGGCTTCCTGGCGGACGAGCAGAAGACGAGACTGTGGTCCCTTGGCGTTCCAGACTTCGACACAGGGAACTCCCGGCTT
>CAIKWA010000101.1 GCA_903831005.1 uncultured Opitutia bacterium | reverse complement strand
GCACTACCTCGGCCAGAATTTCTCCAAGTCTTGCAACATCCAGTTCCAGGACGAGAAGGGCACGCAGCAGTTCGCGCACACGACCTCGTGGGGCGTGTCCACCCGCCTCATCGGTGGCATGATCATGACGCACTCCGATGACGACGGCTTCGTGGCTCCGCCCCGCCTCGCCCCGCAGCACGTGGTGATCTGCCCTATCTACAAGGACGACGCCACCAAGGCCGACATCCTCGCCTATTGCCAGTCGCTCCAGAAGGAACTCTCCACCCAGCGCTTCCACGACCGCAAGGTCGTCGTGACGGTCGACAACCGCGACATCCGCGGCGGCGACAAGGCTTGGGGTTGGATCAAGAAGGGCGTGCCGCTGCGCGTCGAGGTAGGTCCGCGCGACTTCGCGGCCAACGCGGTCTTCGTCGCCCGTCGCGACACCGGCGAGAAGGCCGGTATCCCGCGCGCGGAGTTCGTCGCCACCGTTGTCGAGCGCCTGCAGTCCATCCAGGACAACCTCCTCGCCCGCGCCAAGGCCCACCGCGCCGCCAATACCCGCGATATCGATACCTTCGAAGAACTGAAGGCCTACTTCACCGCTCAGACCCCCGAGCGTCCCGAGATCCATGGCGGTTTCGCGATGTGCCACTGGAACGGCTCCAAGGCCGTTGAGAAGCGTCTCAAGGATGAGCTCAAGGTCACCATCCGTTGCATCCCGCTCGATGCCAAGGACGAGCCGGGCAAGTGCGTCGTCACCGGCGAGCCCAGCCCCCGCCGCGTGGTCATGGCGAAGGCGTACTGATCGGCCTTCCGGCCGATCAGAGGGGCAGGGCTAGAGGTAGGGACAGCACCACGTGCTGTCCTTTTTTTCATGGTCTCTCCTTACCCGCCGGTTGCGCCCGCTTCACCGTCGTTGAACTTCAGGCGGAGCTTCCGGCCTTTGGTCACGCCCTTGCTGGTCGAGATGACAGTGCCGTCTTCGTCGCGGACGATCGAGTAACCACGGGAGAGGATGGACTCGAAGCCGGCTGACTGCAGGCGCTTGCCAAGCTGGTTCAGTTTCTCGCGCGTGACGCCAAGTCGTGCCTTTGGCGATAGGCGATGCAGTTCGCTGCCGAGCTCGGAGAGGCGATGGCGGTATTCGGCCACGACCTCCTGCGCCGCGCCATCAAGGCGTTCATTGAGGAGATCCAGGTCTTGAAAGAGCGATTGGAGCTTCGCCTTCGGGGAGTGGCGGGCCAGCTCGGCGGCGAGGAGCTTCAGTTTTTCGCGCAGCTTGATTTGGCCGGAGACGATCAGCTCGGCCGCGGCGGTGGGGGTCTCGGCGCGCTTATCGGCGGCGAAGTCGCACAACGTGAAGTCGGTCTGGTGGCCGACGGCGGAAATCACTGGCGTCTTGCTGGCGCGGACGGCGCGTACGAGGCCTTCATCATTAAAGCCCCAGAGGTCTTCCATCGAGCCTCCGCCGCGTCCGACCACGATGAGGTCGATGCCGGGGATGGCGTTGGCGAGTTTGAGGCCGTTGGTCACGGAGCCGGGACAGGTCTCGCCCTGGACGCGTGCCGGGACGAGCCAGGCCGTCCCGCTCCAGCCGCGGGTCTTGAGCACTTCGGTGAAGTCATGCCAGACCGCGCCGCTCTCCGAGGTCACGAACGCGACGACCTTTGGGAAGTCGGGCAGGGGGCGCTTGTTCGCTTCGTCGAAGAGCCCTTCCGCCTTCAGCTTCTCCTGCAGTTCCTTGAATTTCTGGAACAGGTCGCCTTCGCCAGCTGGCTTCATCGAGTCGACCATCAGCGAGAGTTTCCCGGAGGGCGCGTAGATGTCGGCCTTGGCCTTGACGATGACCTTCACGCCGTCGCCCAGCGGGAACTTCACCCAGCGGGCCTGGTAGCTGAGCAGTACGCACGCGAGCGTCGCGCCACTGTCCTTGATCGAGAAGTAATGGTGCCCCGACGAGTAATGCTTATAACCTGAGATCTCGCCGACGACTTCGACCGTCCCGATGCGGTTCACCGTGCCCTTGAGGACATCGGAGAGTTCGCTGACGGTGAGGGGCGCCGAGGACATGGCGACAGGTTCGGGGAATCGTCGGGGGAGGGCAAGCGAGGAGGACCTTCGACTACCCGAGACATTTCCCGTCCTCGACTCAGTCCTCCATTCCTCTTTGATTCGGCCCATGAAAATCGCGTTCGTCGGCACTGGGGTGATGGGCAAGAGCATGGTGGCTAATCTCATCAAGGCTGGCCATGAGGTCACGGTCTTCACCCGGACGAAGGCCAAGGCCGCCGACCTGTTCGCGCTGGGCGCGAAGTGGGCCGCTTCGCCAGCTGAGGCGGCCAAGGGTGTCGACGCGGTGATCTCGATGGTCGGCTACCCGAACGACGTCGAAGAAGTCTGGCGTGGGCCGCAGGGCTTTATGTCCACGGCTAAGCCCGGCTGCGTGCTCATCGACATGACCACCTCGAGCCCCGCGCTCGCCCGTTCGCTTGCCGCCGAGGCTGCGGCGAAGGGCTTCGGTCCGTTGGATGCTCCGGTCTCGGGCGGCGATCGTGGCGCGCGTGAAGGCACGCTGACCATCATGGTCGGCGGATCCCAGAAGGATTATGATTTTGCCGCGCCGCTGTTCGCTGCGATGGGTAAGACGATTGTCCTGCAAGGCGGTCCGGGTACCGGCCAGCTCTGCAAGCTCGCCAACCAGATCGGTATCGCCTCCGGTATGATCGCGATGTCCGAAGCCCTGGCATTCGCGCATGCTACTGGCCTCAACCTTGAGACCACGCTGCGCTCAATCTCTGGTGGTGGCGCTTCGAGCTGGGCCTTGCTCAACCTTGCGCCCCGCGTGCTCAAGGGCGACTTCGCTCCAGGCTTTTACGTGAAGCATTTCGTGAAGGATATCGGCCTGTCGCTCGATGTGTGCAAGGAGCAGGGCATCAAGCTGCCCGGACTCGAACTCGCGGCTAAGTTATACGGCGACGTCGTCGCGGCCGGCGAAGGGGACTCCGGCACGCAAGCGCTAGCACGAAGGTATTTTCAGATAGGCGGTTAGCGGTTGGCGGTTGGGAAGGCAGCTCACTCAAGGGGAGACCGGAAACCGGAAAGGATGCTGCGGCAGATTCATTTTCAGGTCCCTGGTCTCGGCCGTCGGGTATCAGTTTCAGGTGTTCAGGTGCGGGTACAGGTCCCGGGCCTGATTCCCGCACCCGCACCCGTACCCGTGCCTGAACCTGTAGCCGAGACCTGGGACCCGAAGTTATGTGCCCCCAGCCAATCATCCGGCCTCCGGTTTCCCTTTGAGTTTAAAACTTCCGCCACCTGCCACCTAGGGCTGCCACCCGCCACCCGAAGCTTGCATCCCACTTTTGCACCTTTGCACAGGCCGCAGGCCGATTGGCACCTTTGCACCTAGGGCAGCACGTGGTGCTGCCCCTACCTCGTTACACCTTCGGTGCTTCGATTGTCGGCACTAAGCGGAGCTGGACCGAATCGATGACGGACGGTCCGAGGATGACGTTGGTCACGATGACGAGCATCTGGCCAGGGACGCAGTAGCCTTCGTCGCGCAGGCGGATGAGCGCCAGCGTGATATTATCTTCAGCCTTGGGTGCGAACTTCGTCTGGAAGGATTCGACGCCCCAGAGGAGGCTCATCTTCCGGTGGACGTGCTCTTCTTCCATGAACGCGTAGATCGGGCAGCCGACCGAGCGGAGGGAGGAAAGGGTACGGGGTACATCGCCGTTGCGCGTGAACGCAATGATGCCGGTGTTGCCGAGGTCTTGGGCAAGGCCGGCGGCGGCGCGGAGGAGCTTGATCTTCGGGGTCTCGTTGGGCTGCTCAGGCGAAAGCACGCGCGGGAGCTCGTTCTCGGTCGTCTTGGCGATACGCGTCATCACTTCGACGCAGCGGATGGGGTGCTTGCCCGTGGTGGTCTCGCCGGAGAGCATGACCGAGTCGGCCATTTCGAGCACCGCGTTGGAGACGTCGGTGACTTCGGCGCGGGTCGGGACCGGGTTCTGGATCATCGACTCAAGCATGTGCGTGGCGACGATCACTGGCTTGCGGCAGGCGATGGCCATGGCGACCGCGCGGCGCTGGATGAGCGGGAGGGTCTCGTAAGGGATCTCGATGCCGAGGTCGCCGCGGGCGACCATCAGGGCGTCGGTAGCCCCGAGGATGTCGCCGAGGTGTTCAATCGCGGATTGGTCCTCGATCTTCGAGATAATGTGCGCCTTCGACTCATGCTGGGCGAGCAACGTACGTAGCGCGTAGACGTCGGCCGCTTCGCGGACGAAGGAGAGGGCGTAGAAGTCGACGCCGACTTCGCAACCGACGGCGACGTCGGCGCGGTCCTTGTCGGTGAGGGCAGGGAGGTCGACCTTGACGCCGGGAAGATTGATGTGGCGGCGGCTGCCGAGAGGGCCGGGCTGCTCGACCTTGCAGCGAAGGCGATCCTTCTTCTGCTCGAGGACGCGGAGCTGGATGAGGCCGTTATCGACGAGGACGACGCCGCCCACGGGAACGGCGCTGATCATCTTCGGATAATTAGTGGGGATAACGAGGATGTCGCCCTCCGCGGTAGCCGCATCGGAACCGGTCACATCGACGACCTGACCGACGGTGAGCAGGGCGGCTTCCTTGCGGGCGCCAGTGCGGATTTCAGGGCCCTTGATGTCCATCATCACCGCGAGCTCCTTTTTCATGCGGCGGCTGACCAGGCGGACGCGTTCGACGGTCGTGCGGACCCAGGCATGGTCGGCGTGGGCCATGTTGAGGCGGACCACGTTGGCGCCGGCGTTGATGATCGCTGCCAATTGGGCCTCCGACTCGGTGGCTGGTCCGATGGTGAAAGTGATGCGGGTGTGACGGAAGGACTTCACGGGTTTAATGACTAGGAATGAAGCCCTGCAACGCAAGGGAAAGCATTAGGTACTCTTACCTACTCCTAATGAGACACTTATCAGAAGATAAATGAGCAGAATTAATCCGTGAGGTCCGCGATGACGTCGCGCTTATCTTTCATCCGTTCTTCGAAGAACGTCTTCTGCTCGAATGGCCATTCGATACCAGGGGCCACCTGCCAGCGGGCGTGCGCGGCGAGGAATTCATTCGTCCAACTGAAGTAATCCGCGTCGTCAGTCCGGAAGTGTAGACGCGTGCCGGCGGCGGCGCGCTTGGCCAAGAGGTCGAGGCTCTCGGCGTTGATGAAGCGATGCTTGTGGTGTTTCTTCTTTGGCCACGGATCCGGATAGAGGATGAAGATCTTGCGCAGCACGATGGCGGCCGGCAGGGCCTCGAGGAACTCCATCGCTTCGGCTTTCAGGAAGATGACGTTATCCAGCTTGCCGAGCGTCTGCTTGCGTACGGAGCGTTCGACGCGGTGCGTGATCAGGTCGATGCCCACGCAGAACTCGTCCGGGTGTGCGGCGCCGTAGGCGGCCAGCCAGTGCCCGTGGCCGCAGCCCAGCTCGAAGGTGATGCTGGTCCGTCCGGCCAGGGCAGTGGCCAGGGTCGCGGCCAGACGGGCCACGTTGGCCGCCCGACGGGCGTCCGCCCACTCCTTGCCCATGACTTTGGTGTGTTCCGGCACGAGGGGGTTAAGAGGGAAAGGGGAGGGGGAGGCAAGGGAGAGGAGGGGTTGGGGTGGGGGTAGGGGTAGGCCGATGCAGGGCTCATGGGGAGACCGGAAACCGGAAAGGATGCTGGGACCTGAAGTTATATGCCCCCAGCTAATCATCCGGTCTCCGGTTTCCCTTTGATTCCTAACTCTAGCCGTGCTGGGAATAACTCCGGCTTCCCTCGCTGGGGTGGTTGGAGTCTCTTGGGGGCCTATGGCCAAAGTAGACCTCGAAACCGTCCAGAAGATCCTGAAGTCGAATGGCGTCGATGTACGCCTCGCCGCCGAGATCCTCAACCAGCTGCGCGATGTCGTGGCCGAGGACGCCGTCG
>CAIKWA010000100.1 GCA_903831005.1 uncultured Opitutia bacterium | reverse complement strand
TCCCTGCCGAAGGCCTATCCTTGCCCTTCGGCGTCCCTTGGTACTCACTCCGCCCGTGCCCGACGAGGTCATCCAGAGCCGACAGAACCCCCGCGTGCAGGCATTGGCCCGCCTGCGGGACCGTGCCGAGCGCGAAGCCCGTGGCCTGTTCATCGCCGAAGGCCTCCGGGAACTCTCTCGGGCCATCGAGCGTAAGGTCGAGGTGCTCGAGATCTATTTCTGCCCCTCGATGTTCCGCGGTTCCGAGGCTGCGGAGCTCGTGACCAACGCCCGGGCCGCCGGCGTGGACTGCTGTGAGCTCGGCGAATCCGCCTTTGAGAAGGTCAGCGGTCGCGAAGGGCCGGACGGGTTGCTTGGCGTCGCCAAGACCTGGAACTGCTCGCTGGATCAGCTCAAACCTTCGGCTAACCCTCTCCTGCTTGTCGCCGAATCAGTCGAGAAGCCTGGTAACCTCGGTGCTTTACTCCGCACGGCAGACTCCGCCGGCTGCGATGCCCTCATCGTCTGCGACCCGATTACCGACGTCTTCAATCCCAACGTCGTCCGTTCCTCGCAGGGCGCGCTTTTCTCCGTGCCCGTGGCTGTCTGTACTTCGCAGGAGGCTGCCGCCTGGATGAAGTCGAAGGGTGTCCGTTCCTTGGCGACCTCACCTGCGGCCACCAAGGCTTATTGGGACGTCGATTGCCGTGGCCCGGTGGCGCTGCTGCTCGGCTCCGAGAAGGACGGCCTGACGGATTTCTGGCTTAAGGGCGCGGATGAGAAGATCTCGATTCCGCAGGCCGGCCTATCGGACTCGCTCAATGTTTCCAACGCCGCGGCGATCTGCCTCTTCGAGGCCGTCCGTCAGCGCCGCAAGTGAGTATGCATCGAGGGTATTTTCTCGCCGGCATATTTTGTTTAGCCGCTGCGTGGGCGTGTCGGGCGACTTACGCAAAAATCGGCGCATCCGTCGGACCAGACGGCGTCCTGCATGAGCCGTTCGGGCTGATTCCGTTGGCCTGGCTGTTCGATTTTTCCGGCCTGATCTTGCTCGTGCTGGCCTGGTTGCGCCGCAAATAAGAAGGCCGGGCTTGAGGCCCGGCCTTGCTTGAAGGACTGTCGGTACTCTTAGCCGATGGCCTTGGCGACCAGATCGTCGAGCTTCTTTCCGTCGACGGCGAAGGCACGGATACCTTCGGCAGTCTTTTCCGTGGCCATGGCGTCTTCGTTGTGGTGCCAGCGGAATTCCTTCTCGCCCCAGGTCTTGGCGGCTTCGCCTTCGGACTTGGCGGCGGCTTCGTCGAGCGCCTTGGGCACAGCGGTGGAATCTTTGGAGAGCTCTTCGAGGAGGTTCGGTGCGATCGTCAGGAGGTCGCAACCGCAGAGGGCCTTGATCTGGCCGCAATTACGGAAGGAGGCGCCCATGACTTCGGTCTTGATGCCGTTACGCTTGTAGTAGGCGAAGATGCGGCGGACGGACTGCACGCCGGGGTCGTTGGCACCGGAGGAGGCGGCTTCGTTCCAGTTGGCGCCTTGAGCCTTCTTGTGCCAGTCGTAGATACGGCCGACGAACGGCGAGATCAGCTGGACCTTGGCGTCGGCGCAGGCGACGGCTTGGGCGAACGAGAAGAGCAGGGTGAGGTTGCAGCGAATGCCTTCCTTTTCGAGTTCGGCAGCGGCCTGGATGCCTTCCCAGGTGGAGGCCATCTTCACGAGGATGCGCTCCTTAGGGATGCCAGCGGCCTTATAAAGGGCGATCAGTTCGCGGGCCTTGGCGACGGTGGCGGTCTGATCAAAGGAAAGGCGGGCGTCGACTTCGGTGGAGACGCGGCCTGGGACGATCTTAAGAATCTCGGTGCCGAAGGAGATGAGGAGTGCGTCGACGGCGGCCTGGACGCCCTTGCTCTTGTTGTCCTGAGCGGCCTTCTGGAGGAGGGCTTGGTACTCAGGCATCTGGACGGCCTTGAGGATGAGGCTAGGGTTGGTCGTGGCGTCCAGAGGCTTGAAGGCCTTCATGGCGGCGAAGTCGCCGGTGTCGGCGACGACCTTGGTGTGTTGGCGAAGCTGTTCGAGTGCGTTCATGTGTGAAGGGTTCGAAGCGTGTTAAAGGGGGCGGGCTTGTCCAGCCCGACCCGAAAAAACGGGGTGCACCTACCCCTCTGGGCATCTCTCGCTTGTTTCGGAGGGCAGGGTGGTGCAAATTGCCCCATGCGAATCAAGGTCAAGCAGGCGCTCACCGCTGAGCAGCCGCTCCAGGGCGTCACGGTTTCGGGTTGGGTCCGTACCCGTCGCGACGCCAAGGATTTCTCTTTCGTCGAGATCAACGACGGCTCGTGCTTCAAGAACCTCCAGGTGGTCGTGGACGCCGGGGCTCCGGGAGCGGAACACCTTAAGGAAGCGCTGACGGGCTCTTCGGTCAGCGTGGACGGAGAGCTCGTACCATCACCGGCGAAGGGCCAGAAGTGGGAGCTCAAGGTCACGGCCTTCCGGCTGCTAGGTCGGGCCGATGAGACTTTCCCGCTCCAGAAGAAGGGACATACCGTCGAATTCCTACGGACGATTCCGCACCTACGCGCCCGGACTAATCGCCTCGGCTCGATGATGCGCGTCCGTAGTCGTATGGCCATAGCGGTCCATGAGTTCTTCCAGTTGCGCGGTTTTGCCTATGTCCACACGCCAATCGTGACCGCCAGTGATTGCGAAGGGGCCGGCGAACTTTTCCGGGTTACGACCCTTGACCCGTCCGCGCCGCCGAAGACGCCCGAGGGCAAGGTTGACTGGTCGGCCGATTTCTTCGCGAAGCAGTCGTATCTCACCGTGTCAGGTCAGCTCGAGGGCGAGACCCTCGCCTGTGCGCTGGGCGACGTCTACACTTTCGGGCCGACGTTCCGGGCTGAGAATTCGCATACCAGTCGCCACGCCAGCGAGTTCTGGATGATCGAACCCGAGATGGCTTTCTGCGACCTCGAGGGCGACATGCGTTGCGCCGAAGAACTCGTAAAATACCTTGTAAAGACGGCCCTAGAACAGTGTTCAGACGAGCTCGAATTCTTCAATGCCTACGTCGATAAAGGCTTGCTGGAGCGTCTGCGTTTCGTCGCCGAGCGGCCCTTCGCTCGCGTCACTTACACCGAGGCCGTGGAGCTCTTATTGCAGTCTGGCCGCCAGTTCGAGTATCCGGTCATCTGGGGTGAGAATCTGCAGTCCGAGCACGAACGTTATCTGACTGAGGAGCATTTCAAATGCCCCGTGACCGTCTACGACTACCCTAAATCTGCCAAGCCTTTCTATATGCGGCAGAACGACGATGGTAAGACCGTCGCCGCGATGGACGTCCTTGTCCCCGGCGTCGGCGAAATCGTGGGAGGTAGCCAGCGCGAAGAGCGTCTAGATCGCCTCGTGGCGGCAATGCAGGCGCACGGGCTCGATCTGGCCAGTTATGGCTGGTATATCGATACACGCCGCTTCGGCTCCGTACCGCATGCCGGCTTCGGGCTTGGTTTCGAACGCCTGCTGATGTTCGTGACCGGCGAAGGGAACATCCGTGACGTCATTGCGTATCCGCGGACGCCTGGGCACGCCTAAGGTCGTCCAGTTCACTTATTCCGGATCAGGTCCAGAAGGGCTCGGGCCGTCGCGCAATTATGACGGACCATCTGCTGGCTGGTCGTTGCCGGCTTAATGTCCTTGCCCGTCGCAGCGTGCATCGGGGGTAGCGTGAAGACTGGCGTCGTCGATGCGACCATGCCGACGGCGTTGCCGGCGCCGTCGATGATGGGCCCGCCGCTGGAGCCGCGGGCATAGTCTGCCGTCGTCTGCATGAAGATGGCGCCATTACGGTCGGTCTCGTTCATCTTGAAATAGCGGGTGATGATGCCCTCGGAAATACAGCCGAAGGTGCTGGCTGGATGGCTATAACAGCGAACGGCCGTACCCGCCGGCGCATCGTCGCGGAGGGGCAGGTGGGGGAGGCCTTGCGCGTCGACGCGGAGGAGGGCGACGTCGTGAGGCTTATTGGCCGCGAGGATTTCGACGACTGGGAAGATACGCCCATCGGCGGTCATGACGCCCATGGCCTCGGCGGTGGCATTCGCGGCCACATGGTGGTTTGTCGCGATGATTCCATCGGCGCTGATCGCGAAGCCGCTGGCGAGCGTGTGGTGCCACTTCGTGCATTTATCGCACTTGTAGGCGGAGCCGATGAGCACGGAGGCCTGCGCCGCTAGGCGGTAGATCGTAATCCCGTCAAGTTGTGTGGACGACACTGGCGCGAGGTTGACGGTTGAGGTGGTGGCGCGCCTGCATTGTTCGAGACGTGCTTCGCGCTTCAAAGCGACATCGCCTTTTTCGGCCAGCTCCGTGGTCGCTGCCTCGAGCTTGCGGAAGATCTGTCGGTCGTCGGCGGCGGAATCTACGGAGGCCCCAGGGATGACCGGGGACGCCGCGAGCAAGGCGGCGAGTAGCGTGGGGAGGAGCATCCGTGCATTGAAGCTAGCAACGGAAGGCTGACGAGACATTCGGACGCGTATCCGAAGAGAACATACGACAAGAAGGCGGGCCAGCGCGGGGTGAGCGCGGTTAGTGTGTCGACCGTGTGGCACCCGTGGGGCAAGGCTGGGACGGTCAAAATGGGTCGTGCTGGGGCGGTCTGAGCCCTTCGTCGGGTTCGATTCATGAGTAGCAAAGAGTCAAAAAGTTGTAAAATATGAATAATCTCATCCTAAAGCGTTGATAATCAATGGACTGACCTATGAGTGCCCCGTGTGAAAAAATGCAAAAATCGGCTTGAATCATGTGGCCGGAATCTCCAATCTGGAACTTCCCTTCTCCTGCAGAAGGCTGTTCCTTGGATGTTTCGGTGATCGAGCCAGCTCCGCGCTACAAAACGCAGAAACTCGAAAAAAGACGTTGACCAATACCTCGACGCCTTCACCGTCCGCCCTCCCTCCCTTCAACAGGAGGCCCCTTTCGGTTCTTTGAGAGTTCATTTTTTGTGCGACAATACGGCCTATCGTATTAGTCAAACCTTACACCTGGTGAACCCGGCGATAACTGATCGCGGGTTCTACCAAAATTAGAAAACGCGAATATTTATCACCGGCGTATTCACTAGGAACTGAGATAATAT
>CAIKWA010000099.1 GCA_903831005.1 uncultured Opitutia bacterium | reverse complement strand
TTCCGCGGGGCGCAGCGCCGGATCGCGCCATAGCTCCAAGGCGACATCCAGCGGGCTGGTCTCCACCCCGCCTTGTGAAGCCACACGTCCGCCGGCAGCGTTAGCTGGACCGCGCGATACCACGCCGCCGGAACTGACCAGCACGGCATCCTCTGTGACGAATGATTCGACCTGCGCCAGCTGCAGGTGTTGCACATTGGCCTCGCCGAGTGACGGCACACGCATCTCAAGCACGCCAGAGGCGATGCGTTCGATACGGCCTTTCAGGAAAGTGCCGTCCTTCATCGTGACGGTGTCCGCCAGGCACGAGACGGTTAGAAGCAGAAGCAGCAAGGCCCTCATGATGGGTTAGACAGTCGGAAGGACGCAGGGTTGCCAACCCTATCGTTCGGGGTCGATAATGCGGCCATGTTACTAGACGCGGTCATCCTCGGAGCTGGACCGGCCGGACTGGCCGTCGCCAACGCCATGGTCCGTGCTGGCGCGAAGGTGAAGGTCATCGAGCCGGCCAACCGGGTGGGCGGCTCCATCCGGACGATCCGCGAAGACGGCTGGTTAGTGGAGACTGGCCCCAACACCTTGCAGCTCGAAGGCGCGCCAGATGAAGCCCTGCTGGCCACCTATGGGCTTAGCGACGTCACGCAGGTCGCCGACATGCGGGCAGCAAAGCGCTTCATCTACGCTCATGGCCAGCTTCACGGCTTCGGCGGTAATCCGTTAGCAATTCTAACCTCGGGCCTGCTGAGCTGGTCAGGAAAACTCCGCCTACTCTCCGAACCTTTTCGCAAGAAAGGCGGCTCGGCCGGCGAGACGGTCGAGCAATTCGCTTCCCGTCGCTTCGGCTCCGAAGCCGCCGCGATGCTGATGGATCCGGTCGTCTCTGGCGTCCATGCCGGCGACCCAGCAAAGCTCGTCATGGCCGACTGCTTCCCGCGCATCCACGCGTTCGAACAGGAATACGGCTCCGTGTTCAAGGGCCTGCGACGCTCGCCCAAGGTGACGCGCAAGGTCGTCGGTTTCCCGAGCGGCATGCAGCAGCTCGCCGATACGATGGCCGCGCCGATCGGCGCGGATCTTCACCTACGCAGCGTCGCCACGCAAATCCGCCGCGACGCCAAAGGTTGGAACGTCGCCTGGCGGAATGCCGACGGCATCGAAGAAGGCGCGTGTGCGAAGCAGCTGATTGTGACCGCACCCCATTGGTATTGGGCCTCCCTGCCTTTCGATGAATCCGTGTCACGGATGCTGCGCGATTGGGAACAGGCGCAAGTTCCGGCCGTGACCGTCGTCGCCCGCGGCTATGCCGTCACCGACGTACCGCATCCGCTCGACGGCTTCGGCTACCTTACGCCTGGCGCCGAGAAACGTGACGTGCTCGGATGCCTCTTCCCGACGTCGGTGCTTCCGGCAAGGGCGCCCGATGGTCATGCGTTGCTCTGCTGCTTCATCGGCGGCGCTCGCCGTCCCGATCTGGCTACCTTGTCCGACGAAGCCTTAAGCAAGATCGTGGACGACGAACTCGCCACGACGCTTGGCATCAAGGCCGCACCTCGCAAGGAGTGGATCCAACGATGGGAGCGGGCGATCCCGCAGTATGACGCCGGCCAGCGTCGGCGCGAAGAAGCACTCGCCCAAACTGAAGCCGCTCACCCGGGACTCCATTTCCATGGAGCGTTCCGCGGAGGCATCGCGCTCATGCACGTCATCCGGACCGGCGACGCCCTCGGTCGCGCCTTGGCTAAAGGTTAAGCCTTCAGCCGTTCGGACTCCGGCTCGGGAAGGCCGCGGACGACCCAGATCGCGGGCAACATCAGCAAAGCGCCGCCGATATAGACCCAGAAGTGCGAACCGAAGTGGAAATACAACAGGGCGGCCGTGACCGGACCGATAACGCGTGCGAGCGAGCCGGCTGAGCGCAGAATGCCGAGATTACGACCTTGCTCGGAAGCATCCGAGTAGAGCGAGACCAATGCTGAGACGCTCGGCAGGATGAGCCCGGTCGCGAAGGAGATCAGGCCAAGTCCGAGATAAAAGGTCGTCTCGGCGCCATCACCGGCGGCGGCCAAGGTGGGCGGAATCAGGGCAACCACGACGAAGGCGACCGAAGCGATCAGCATACCCAGAATAACGACTTTACGTTGCCCTAAGCGCTTCACCAACTGACGGGCCAAACCTTGCGCGAAAATCATGCAGGCACCATTGAACAAGAACAGCCAGGCATTGTCGCGTGGACTATAGGTGAAGAGCGCCAGCGTCAGGAACACGATCGTGTTCTCCATGCCAGTGAAGGCGACCTGGTAAACGAGGTTGGCGAACGAAGTACGGCGGACGGCGGAAGAACGAACTGTAGCGAGATCGAAAATCGAAGGACGCTTGGCGTCGGCCGCGGCTCGACGCTCCGGCGCCAAGGTCTCCGGGAAGAACTTCGCAACCAGGAGGAAGTTCAGCACGCAAAGCGACGCGGCGATGGCAGCGGGGACGGAGAAGGGATTAAGCCCGAAGGAACCTAGGACTGGTCCTTGCGCAAACTGTACGGACGAGGCGAGGCCACCAATGACAGGACCGAAGACGAAGCCGAGGCCGATGGCGATACCGACCACGGCCATCCCCTTCGTACGATCCTTCTCATCGGTGATATCCGCGGCCGCAGCGCTGGCGACGGCGATGTTGCCGGCCATCATGCCCGAGACGAGTCGCGTCACGACCACGACCCAGAACTGGGCGGCGAAGATCCAGAGCAAGTAAGAGAGGGCATTGCCGGCCAAGGTGATGGTCAGGATACGGCGGCGCCCCAGACGGTCGGACAAAGCGCCCCAGATCGGCGAGAAGATGAACTGGAGCAGCGAGTACAAGGTGCTCAACAGGCCCCCAAATAGGACGGTCTTCTTGAAGACGGTATCGCCACCCATCCACTCCGCGGCGGCATTCAGCGACCCGATCAGCGTGCCAACCGAGCCTTCGCTTTCGATGTAATGCTTAAGCAGATGGGGGAACAGCGGGATGATGATACTGAAGCCCACGATATCCATAAACACCGTCAGGAAGATAAGCCCAAGGGTACGACGCTGGGTGGAGGCGACTGGGGCGGACATAAACCCCACGATGAGACCCTTGGCGCCCTGCGCAAACAAAACAGCGGCTTGCGAAGCCCCGCCCACAGGGAGAAGATAAGTCCATGCGAATTTTCGCCCTCATCCTCTTCTTGCTGGGGCTATCCGGCGCCCAGGCGGCCACGGATCCAAAGCTCTTGCTGATCGAGCAGAAACTTGGCGGCTTCGGGGACAAAGACTATGCCCCCGCGGTTGAGAAGACCCTCGCCGAATTCGAGAGCCGGACCGGCGTAGGCCTCCGCCCAGGCGACCTCCGCCGCTGCGGCCTTAAACTTTCCTCCGAAGGTGGCGCTGGACTGGCCACCTCCAAGCCGCTGGTTCGCGCCATCACCGCGGCACTGATCCGGCGAGGCTTCGCCCAGAAGGCGATTACGCTCTGCGACACCAGGTCCGACAGCCTGCGCCAAGCGGGATTCCTCCCCCCTCTCTCTACGCAAAGCCAGACGTTCGAAGGGTTCCCCGTCACCGCTTGGGAGATATTCGCTGAGCGCTGGGCCAAGGAAAGCCAGTTGCGTTATGAGAACCAGGTCATGCCTCGCGCCGGCGCGCAACAGGTGCCTTGGGGTGACGCCCGCGTCAGCGTGCTCCCCAAGACCCTCATCGATGAAGTCGACTTCTGGATTAACCTTCCTGTCCTCAGTGACAGTAAATCGCTCGGCGTGCATGGCGCAATGGCCGCAGCCTCGCTCGGCAATATGGCCAACGCCGAACGTTTCCTAGATAACCCCTTCAATGCCTCCAAGGTGGCCGTCGAAGTCTGCGCTATCCCGAAGCTCGCCAAACGTAACGTGCTCACAATCCTTTCGCTAGAGCGCTACCAAGTCCTCGGTGGACCTAGCTTCGACGCGAGTTGGTGCCGCTCGGAAAAGACCCTGCTGAGCAGCGCGAATCCGGTTATCATCGATTTCATCGGGTTACAGAAGATCAATGCTGGCCGCGCCGCCAGCGGCATTGAGACGATCCACCCAGAACCGCCCATCTTCGGTGCGGCGAACTCCGGGGAGATTCGCCTCGGGACCTGCCGGCCCTCGGAAATCACGCTGGTCCGCCTAAGCGCTCCTTGAGCCATGTTCAATAAACTGAAGCAAATCCTGGCCCCCATCCGCTACTGGAATGAATTGCCACTGAGGCAACTGGACGATCGTCCGGCGACCACGCAGGCCCCCGCCAGCAAGATTCCTCCCGTCGTCATCCAGACATGGGAAGATCGTCTCTTCGGAAAGACCCACCTCCGCGAGATGGCCGCGTTCCGGGCACTGAATCCTGAACTAAGCTTCGAACTCTGGGATCGCGACCAACGGCAGGCCTACATGCAGGAGAAGTGGGGCGGTCATGCCATCTTCCCCATCTACCAGAAGTCCCTCTTTGGACCGATGCGGACAGATATCTTCCGCTACTGCCTGATGGCAGACCGCGGTGGCTTCTATTTTGATATTAGCAAAGGCTGCACGGTTCCGCTTCGTACGCTTTACGGCCCGGAGACCGAGGCGCTCATCACCTTCGAGCCTCACCTGAGCCATATCGCCTGTGAAGCCGCGGTTGCGCCGCATCTGCTCCATCCGGATAAGCTACTCCTCCAGTGGGGCTTCGGCTTCGCCCCGGGACACGCGATTCCGCTCCGCACGATTGAGAATATCTGCGCCGAGTACCCGCGCTACCAAGGCCAAACCTTCGCCTTTCCGAAGGATGCGATCCGCGAACTCACCGGGCCTATCATGTTCACCAAGAGCGTCCGCGATGTTTACGCCCGCGGACCCTTACCGAACATCGTGCAGGCAGGAATCGACTTCAACCGACACGGGGTATTCGCACTGAAGGGCTCGAAAGTGCGCTACATGACTGTTCCCGCGTACACGAAGGCGAAGAATCAGCCAATCGTCCTCTGATTGTCCGGGCATGAAATGGGCGGCCCAAGAAAACCTTGGCCGCCCATTCTCCGTCGATATCAGGTCAGAGCTTCAAGCCGAGCGCTTCGGAGGCCGTGGCGCGCTCTTCGAGCAATTCCTTCTCGGTGATCGCGATCTTCTCCTTGGAGAAAGCGTCGAGCGGCAGACCCTGGACGATTTCCCAGGAGCCGTCGGCCTTGGTGCGGAGAGGGTAGCCAAACATGATGCCGGGCGTGATGCCGTAATCACCTTTAGACAGGACCGCGACGGAGTGCCACTCGCCAGCCGGAGTCGGAACGTGGAGGCTACGCAGGGTGTCGAGGGCGGCGTTTGCGGCGGAAGCGGCGGAAGAGGCGCCACGGGCCTTGATGACGGCGGCGCCGCGCTTCTGGACGTCAGAGACGAAGGTCTCCTTGAGCCAAGCGTGGTCGGTGATGACCTGCATGGCGAGCTGGCCGCCGATGGTGGCGTTGGTGAAGTCAGGATACTGCGTCGAAGAGTGGTTACCCCAGATGGCGACGTTCTTGACAACGGAGTTGTGCGCGCCGGCCTTGCCCGCGAGCTGCGACTTGGCGCGGTTCTCGTCGAGACGGGTCATCGCAAAGAAATTCTCAACCGGCAGGGCGCTAGCAGAGCGCAGGGCGATGAGGGCATTCGTATTGCAGGGATTGCCGACGACGAGGACCTTGACGCTCTTCTTGGCGTTACGGGCGATAGCTTCACCTTGGCCGATGAAAATCTTGCCGTTGATGCCGAGGAGATCCTTGCGCTCCATGCCATCCTTGCGGGGTACGGCGCCAATGAGCAGGCACCAGTCAGCGTCTTTAAAGCCTTCATTGAGGTCGCCCGTGGCAACGACGTCGGTGAGCAAAGGGAAGGCACAGTCTTGGAGCTCCATCACAACGCCAGCGAGGGCGTTGAGGCCGGGGCCGACTTCGATGAGATTGAGGGCGACCGGCTGGTCGGCACCGAACACGGCACCTGATGCGAGGCGGAAGATGGCGGCGTAACCGATGTTGCCGGCGGCGCCGGTGACCGCGACGCGAATGGGGGACTTGGAAGCCATAGAGGGACGCCTATCTAGTTAGCCTCACCCCTCGGAGTGAAGCGGAAACTATAGCCCGAGCTCGCCTTGCATCAGGTCATCGGCGGCCGGAGCCGAGACGCTGTCCCGGACCAGCTGGGAAAGGGGGGCCGAAGAACGGCCTTCCAAACCACAGAGGGCCCGCAGCACCAGGGCCGCCGCCAACGCATCGTATAAAGCACAGTGATAACGCCGACGGTTCGGAGGACAGTGCTCGGCGGCCAGCACATCAAGGCGCGGGGCCAGGCGGAGGGCCGAGACCAGGGACGAAAGACGGAAGTCCCCCAAGGTCGGGGCCCACGCCCGGGCGAGCCGACAGGTGTCAATCCAAGGGCCCCACTCAGCGACGGAAGCTTCCTCGCCCACGAACGCGGGGACGACGGACGGACGAGGCCATGTGCCACGCAGAAGGCCGGACTCAACGGAAGCGTTATGCGCGGCGAGCAGGCCGGTGCGACGAAGGGAAACCCATTGATCCCACTCGGACTCAAACGGGGGCAAGCCCTTCAGGTCCTTGGCCGCAAGTCCATGGCACTGGGTATCGATTGCCGGCACCGGAACACGCGAAGCGTGCAGGCTCGTCGACGCGGAGACGATTTCTCCGCCCAGGATTGTCGCCACACCAACCTCGACGACTCCAGTGCGCGAACTGCCCTCGAAGTCGATGACATGGATGGGGACCGATGACCAAGGTGCGGAAGAGGTGCTCATCGGGTCAGCGCCATTCGTGTCTAGGATAACGGCCGCGTAGCTCCTTCTTCACGCCTTCGTAAGAACCCTTCCAGAAAGCGTCGAGGTCGGTGGTGCGCTGCTGCGTACGACGAGCTGGCGACTGGATGCAAATCACCATCGGCACCTTGCCGAGACACACGCGCAACTTGCTGCCCGGGAAATCATAGAGCTCCTGCACCGTCGCCTCGATCTCCGCCTGACCGTCAGCGGTGTACTCGATGCGAGCGGGATGCTTCTTCCGCGGCAGAATGATCTTCTCGGGACAATAGGATTCGAGTGCCATCGACTGCTCGTGCGTGAGCCAGCCGCGGACGACGCCGAAGACGGGGCGATCCCGGATGTCACGATAGGCAACGGCTCCGGTGCAGACTTCTTCGATGACCATGCGGCGCGCGGCGTCATCGAAGACGGGGACCCCCAATTCAGGACAATGCTTTGAAAGGAAATTCACGCGACGAATCCATGCATCCACCGGAGTGTCCCACTTTTCGAGTTCAAGCCGGCCAGAGGCGACTTCCTCGGCGAGGATTCGGCTGGCAGCATCCGACGGCGCATCATCGCGCTCCTTGGCTTCGAGCACCAAGTCCCGGAAGCGTCGTTCGACGCGCGTGACGACGCGCCGCTGCGTAGCATCATAGCGCACGTGGTTGACCGTCGAGAATTCCGAGGGGAATAGCTCCTGCAGCCAGGACTCTTCGATGGCGGTCGCCAGGGAAAGATAGGTCGTCACACCGCCCCGCGCCTGGATCTCATCGACTTCGGCGGCAACCAGTAGCTTAGCATTACGGATAGAGGACTCGCGCCGGAGCTCGCCGGTGCGACCATGCACCAAGGCGCAGCGGAGCGTGCCGGCATCGAGCCGGATGGCGAGACGATCGGAAAAGCCCAGTAAGAGGCAGCGGCGGATGGCCGCCGGATCGGCGATACGGTCGCTGACGGGGAGCCCCTGCCCTTCGGCGAGGCGCAAGAACTGGCGGGCGGCCTGATCGGCCTGACGAGCGGCCTGGCCGTGCACGCCAAAGCGATCGCAAGCGTCGGCGTCAAATTTTAGATCGATTGCCTGCTGCAGCAACGCAAGCCGGGGAAAGAAGTCGGAGCCGTCTTCCTGCTCGACCGAATCGCGGGCGTTTTCGGTGCGATCGTCGACCTTGCGGAAAAGGATGTCGCGCCCTTGAGCGAGGCCGGCAATGCGGCAGACTTCGAAGACGCAATCGAGCTCGCCAGCCGCGAGTAACATCCTCGCATAGCGCGGATGAGCGGGGAAGACCGACATGCGCCGGCCGATAGCGGTGAGTTTACCTTGAGCGTCAACGGCACCAAGGTCCGCCAGGACAGTCAACGCACGCTGCAGGGCCTTGTCGTCCGGCTTTTCGTACCACGGGAAGGTTGAGGCTTCGCCCCAGCCAGATGAGAGCAGGAGAAGGATCGTCTCGGAGAGGTCGACGCGCTTGATCTCTGGGACTTCGCGGAGTGGGCGGGCTTCATGGTCGGTCTGCGACCAAAGTCGGATACATCGACCTGGGCCAGTTCGGCCGGCGCGACCAGCGCGCTGCTCGGCTGATGCCTGTGAGACCGGCTCGACCAACAAGGTATCGATACCCCGATGCGGGTCGAAGCGGGCGATACGGGCGAGGCCGGCGTCGACCACCGCGCGGACACCAGGGATGGTGAGCGATGTCTCGGCGACATTGGTCGCCACGATTACCTTGCGGCCGGGGCTGGGCTTGACCGCCCGATCCTGCTCTTCGGGAGGCAGTTCGCCATAGAGCGGCAGGATGTCGACGCCGCCGGACTCAGGCAGATTACGCACCGCGCCGATGGTGCGCATGATTTCGTACGAGCCAGGCATGAAGACTAGGATGTCGCCTTCGCTTTCTTCACGAAGCACACGTCTCACCTGTTCCGCCGCGGCGTCCCAGATCGGCCGGGTCGAATTCCGCGGCATGTGCGTATACTCAATCTGGACGGGATAAGCGCGACCGTCGGCCGCCAAGGTCTCGGCCGAGCCAAGCCACTTCGCCACGGCCTCGGTGTCGAGCGTCGCGGACATCGCCATGATCAGCAGATCCGGGCGATGGGTCTCCTGCAGGCGGCGCGCGAGGGCCAAGGCCACGTCGGAGTGCAGGTTGCGTTCATGGAACTCATCGAAGACCACCGCGCCCACGCCTTTGAGTTCCGGATCCGACGCCATCTGGCGTAGCAACAGAGCCTCGGTCACGAACTTGATGCGCGTCTGGGCGGACTCCACGCGTTCGAAGCGAATTTGGTAGCCCACTTCCCCGCCGAGTCGGACATCACGCTCCTGGGCGATACGCGCGGCCAACAGGCGGGCGGCGATGCGCCGAGGCTGCAGGACGACGATCTGGCCCTGGACGAGATTCAGGTCGAGCAGCATCTGCGGGATGCGCGTCGACTTGCCCGAGCCTGTCGGTGCACGGAGCACCAGCCTACGCACGCGCCCACAGGCGGCGACCAATCCGTCCTGAAGGGTATCGATGGGCAGGGGTTGCTTCATGTCACGTCGAGGGTGATGAGGCGGGCGCTCGCCCTGCCCTCCCGCACCGTAATCCGGGCGACCGTCACGGGAAGGTTAAAGCGGCGAGGGCCGGCGCTACCGGGATTGAGCCTCAGCACGGCGCCAGACTGCTCGACCTTCGGGACATGCGTATGGCCTGTGATTACGACATCGGGCCGGAATGCAGCCTCGTCCAGCGGGAGGTGTCCATGATGAACCAGGATGCGTAGGCCGGCGAAGACCTTTAGGCAGGTCAGCGGAAGCGTGTCGTCGTCATCGCAATTACCCGCGACCGCATGACAGGGAGCGAGCTCCGCCAGTTGCGGTATGATCAGCGGACCGCAGACATCGCCTGCATGGAAGATGACGTCGCAGCCTTCGAGCGCGATGATGGCCTCGGCACGCAGGCGGCCATGGGTGTCAGAGATGACGCCGATCTCGATCGACGGCGCCACGGTCAGAGCGGGCGGCGGAGCTTCCCGGCCGGTATCGGTCGCAGCGCCGTAAAGTCCGCCCCGATAGTGTCCTTCAACTTGTCTTTCAGGCCCGGCGGCAAGCCGTTCACCGCCTCCAGGAATTCTTTGTCACCCGGGAAAGCCGTCTTGCCGATCTCCGCGACCGGGAGGCTGGCGAGAGCGGCCTCGGGGAAGACAAAGTCGGGGCGTCGATCGAAGCTACTGGCTTCGGCCTCAGCGGCTTCGATATCCAAAGGCGGCAGGGATTCCTCGAGCAGGCCCGAATCTTCGATAGGGACGTCCACGACACGCGAAGGCGTCGGGGTGACAGCCGGCGTGGCCTCGGCGGCGGGTAGCACGGCGGGCTCAGGCGCCGCCGGTGCGGTCGCCGAGTTCCTTATTTTTTTTTGGCCGGGCTCCCGAGGGAGACCAGCTGCGGCGGCGGCGATGTCTTTGATCAGGAGGTCTATCGACCGCGATCGACTCTGCTCAATCGCCTTGAGGAGCGTCACCTCGAAGTTGGCCCGGGGTGAAAGCCCTTGGCGGATGCCGTTCTCCCCTTCCTGTAAGCATTCCAACAGGCGGACGAGCTGCTCGGTGGCCAGTGGCGCGCCCAGTTGGGAGGAGGCGCCACCAGCGCGAACCGAATCAAGCGTCGCGGCACGCACGCGGAGCTGGAGATCGGCGAGCACGCGGAGTAAGTCACGCCCTTCGGCGTGGAAGGCATCGCAAAGGGCGAGGATCTTCTTCCCATCGCAGGTAGCGATGCCTTGGCAGAGGTCCGTGACCTGTTGGACGGAAGCGAGGCCGTAGATAGAAAGCACGTCGGCTTCGGTGATCTTCTTGCCGGCGAAGGAGATGACCTGATCAAGGATGGACTGGGAGTCGCGCATGCCGCCGGAGGCCAGTCGGGCGATGGCGGTGAGGGCGTGCTGGTCGGCGGTGACGCCATCGGCCTTGACGATACGGGCGAGTTGAGCGGCGATTACCTCCTCGGAGATCGGCTGGAACTCTAGGCGCTGGCAGCGGGAGGTGATGGTCGGGAGAATCTTGTCCGCCTCGGTCGTCGCCAGGATGAACTTCACCCAGGGTGGCGGCTCCTCGAGCGTCTTGAGTAAAGCGTTGAAGGCCTCCTTCGTCAGCTGGTGAACTTCGTCGATGATGAAGACCTTGAACGGACAGTTGGTCGGAGCGTACTGGCACTCGTCGCGGATCTTCTTAGCGTCATCGATCCCGCGATTAGACGCGGCGTCGATTTCAACCACGTCCAGACAACTGCCTTGTTCGATTGCTAGGCAGATCGGATCTTCGAGGGAGAAATCTGGCTTCGGGCCGCCGGCGCAGTTCAGCGCCTTGGCCAGGATGCGTGCGGTGGTAGTCTTGCCGGTACCTCGAGGGCCGATGAAGAGGTAGGCGTGCGCCATACGCTTCGTTTCGAGCGCGTTGCGCAGCGTCTTGACGATGTGCTCCTGTCCGACGAGTTCGTCGAAGCGGCGGGGACGCCAGCGGCGCGCGATGACCTGGAAGCCGGGTTCAGACACTGGCGATTAGGTAAGGACGGGCCGAAGGGGGTGTCAACGGGGCAAAGCCCGGTTTATTCCCATTCGATGGTCGCCGGCGGCTTCGACGAGACGTCGTAGACCACGCGGTTGATACCCTTCACCTCGTTGATGATACGGGTCGAGGCACGCTGCAGCACGTCGTATGGCAAGCGGGCCCAATCGGCCGTCATCGCATCGGAGGAAGTCACCGCGCGGAGGGCACAGACGTTATCGTAGGTGCGACCATCGCCCATCACGCCGACGCTGCGCACTGGCAGGAAGACCGCGAAGGCCTGCCAGACCTTGGCGTACTGGCCGGAGGTACGGAGTTCGTTGATGAAAATGTCGTCAGCCTTGCGGAGCACCTCGAGGCGTTCCTTGGTGATTTCGCCGCAGACGCGGACTGCGAGGCCGGGGCCGGGGAACGGATGGCGCCAGACCATGTCATGCGGCAGGCCGAGGGCTTCACCGAGGGCGCGGACTTCGTCCTTGAAGAGCTCACGCAGGGGCTCGAGCAGCTTCAGCTTCATGTGCTTCGGCAGGCCGCCCACGTTGTGGTGGCTCTTAATCGTAGCCGCAGGTCCGCCATTAGGCGAAAGGGATTCGATGACGTCGGGGTAAAGGGTGCCCTGGGCGAGGAAATCAACCTTACCCTTCTTCGTGCGCTGCACCTCGGCGATGGAGCGTTCGAAGACCTTGATGAACTCGTGACCGATGATCTTGCGCTTGCGCTCAGGGTCAGTGACGCCCTTGAGCTTGCGAAGGAAGGCCGCGGAGGCGTCGACGACGCGGAGGTCGACCTTGAACTTGCCGCGGAACATCTTCTCGACCTGGGCGCGTTCGTTAAGGCGGAGCAGGCCGTTATCGACAAAGACACAGGTCAGCTGCTTACCAATGGCGCGCTGGATGAGGGCGGCCGCGACGGAAGAATCCACGCCGCCGGAGAGGCCGAGGATGACCTGAGACTTGCCTACCTTCTCGCGAATCTCGCGGACGGCGGTCTCGACGTAGTCGTCCATCTTCCAGGTCGGCTTGCAGCGACAGATCCGGAACAGGAAGTTGCGGAGAATATCGATGCCGCGCTCGGAGTGGGCGACCTCAGGATGAAACTGGATGCCGTAGAAGCGGCGCTTCGGATCTTCGATGACCGCGCACTCCGAGTTTTCGGTCGAGGCGACGGCCTTGAAGCCCCGCGGGAGACGGGTGATCTTGTCGCCGTGCGAATTCCAGATGCGCAGCGGGGACTTCAGTCCCTGCAGGAGCTGGGATCCTTTACCGAAGGAAAGGATGCCGTGGCCGTATTCGCGGTGGGAGCTGCTGGCGACGTTGCCGCCGAGCATCTGGCCCATAAGCTGGACGCCGTAGCAGATACCGAGCACGGGCAAGCCCATCTCGAAGACGCCCGGATGCGGGTGAGGCGAGCCCTTGGCCTTCACGCTGTCCGGGCCGCCGGAGAGGATGACGCCGACGACGCCGTCGGCACGAAGGGTCTCAGCTGTGACGCCGAACGGGTAGATACGGGAGTGGACGTTGCACTCACGGATGCGGCGCGCGATGACCTTGGTCAGCTGCGAACCGAAATCGAGAATGGCAATGGACTGGGTGGCCATGGTGGGAAAATTAGGGGAAATCAGAACTTGAGGCGAACATTGTTCCAGCCGCAATGGGGGCAGACCGCCTCCTCGCGAAGCCGGGGGCGGACATACGTCACATTACAGCGGACGCAGGAAAAGGCTGAATTGATGCGGCGGTGATCCGAGAGGAGAACGTCTCGCCGATCATACCAGGCCTGCAGACCAAACAGGACGACCACAGCCAGCCCGGAGAGGAAGGCCAGGAAGACGGCGAGATCGACGGACTGCAGCATAGGGGCGAAGGGGTTAAAAAGGCGAGACGCGCCAGCCGGGGGGCGGACGCGTCTCGGGTTCAGGCCTGGGCGATAAGCTTAGGCCTGAGCAGGAGCAGCGGCCGCTTCCTTCTTGGCCTTCGGCTTGCGTGCCGTCTTGGCCTTCGGGGTCATGGCCGGGGACTTATCATCCTTGGCCACGAGTTCGATGAGGGCCGTCTCAGCTGCGTCACCCTTACGGGCGCTGAGCTTGTAGATGCGGGTATAGCCGCCAGTGCGACCGAGGAACTGCTGCACGCGCTCCTTGAACAGGAGCTGGGCGGCGTCTTCGTTGCGCAGCTTGGCGATAGCCAGGCGGTAGTAGTGCAACTTCACCGACTTATCGGCGGACTGCTCAGCCTTCTTGGCGTAGGTGATGATCTGCTCAGCGAAAGGACGGATGGCCTTGGCGCGGGAGAGCGTCGTCGTGATACGCGCGTTGGTGAAAAGCGCGGAGGCGAGATTGGCGACGAGCGAGCGGCGGTGAGCCGTCTTGACGCCAAGAACGTGACTGTGTTTGCGGTGACGCATGAGTGTGGGTTCGGGTCAGGGTTAGGCGTTGACGCCCTTGTCGAGGAGGCCCTCGTTGATTTTCTGGCCGAGCGACAGGCCCAGCTGCTCGAGCTTGGCCTTGATCTCGTTGAGGGACTTCTTGCCGAAGTTGCGGTACTTGAGCATTTCCTGCTCCGTCTTCATCGCCAGTTCGCCGACGGTGTTGATGTTGGCGTTGTTAAGGCAGTTGGCAGCGCGGACCGAGAGCTCAATTTCATTGACCGACATGTTGAGCAGCTTGCGGAGACGGTTGGTCTCTTCGCTGATCTCCTTGTGGCCGGTCTCGAACTCGACGGAGTCGGCGGAGACGGTGTCGAAGACTTCGAGGTGGTGACGCAGGATTGCGGAAGATTCCTTGAGGGCTTCGTCCGGGGTAATGCGTCCGTCGGTGGAGACTTCGAGTACAAGCTTATCGTAGTCGGTCTTATCGCCGGAGCGGGTGGACTCGACGGAGTACTTCACGAGGGTGACCGGCGAGAAGAGGGAGTCGACGGGGATGGAACCGATGGCCTGTTCGGCCTTCTTGTTCTCCTCGGCGGAAGCCCAGCTGCGTCCCACGGTGACTTCAAGGTCGGCGTAGAAGCGACGCTTACGGTCGAGGGTGCAAATCACTTGGTCCGGATTGACGAGGGTAACGGTGGCGCCCTTGGTCTCGAACTTGATATCCGAAGCCTTCACGGCGCCGGTCTTGTTGACGTCGATGGTGCCCTTGAAGGCCTCACGCTTGTTGGCCTCGGTGCGGATGCGCACCTTCTTGAGGTTGAGGACGATTTCGGTGACGTCTTCGACGACGCCTTCGATCGGCTGGAACTCGTGCTGCACGCCTTCGATTGTCACCGCGGAGATCGCGGCTCCTTCGATGGAGCTCAGGAGGATGCGGCGGAGAGAGTTGCCGATGGTGTGTCCGAAGCCCGTCTCGAAGGGCTCGGCGAAATACTTCGCGTAGGTGGGGGTCGCGGAAGACTCCTCCTTCTTGAGGGTCTTGGGGCGTTGAAACTGTCCGAGGCGCTTGGTCATGTCTGTGGTTCCGTTGGTGGGTTGGTCTGTGCTGGGATCAGCGGCTGTAGAATTCGACGATGATCTGAACGTTCACGTCCGAAGGTAGTTCTTCCTTGGCCGGCTCGCGGACGATCTGTCCGTTAAGCTGCTCAGGGAGTACGACGAGCCAAGCGGGGGCGGAACGACCCTGGCCTTCTTCGACAGCGCGCGTGGCGAGCTGCTTGGAGGAGGTGCGATCGCGGACTTCAATCTTCTCACCCGGCGAGGTGGCGTAGCTGGCTACGTCGACCTTATGGCCGTTGATGCGGATGTGTCCGTGGGCCACGAGCTGACGAGCGGCGGCGCGGGAGTTGGCGAAACCAAGACGGAACACCACGTTGTCGAGACGGGTCTCGAGGATGCGAAGGAAATTGTCGCCAGCGACGCCGCCCATGCGCTTGGCGCGTTCAAAGGAGAGGCGGAACTGCTTCTCGGTGAGGCCGTACATCATGCGAAGCTTCTGCTTTTCATTGAGGCCGACGCCGTACTCGGAAACCTTGCGGCGGGTGGTCTTGCCGTGGATACCCGGAGGGTACGGACGACGCTCCTCACCCTTGGAGGTGGGGAAAATATTCTGGCCGAAGCGACGGTTAAGCTTCGTGGTAGGACCGGTGTAACGAGACATGGTGTGTTAGGATTTGGTAGAGGTGGCGGATTGGAGGACCCGCCCGGTTTGCCATAGCCGGACGGTGATGCGGAAAGCAGGGACGATCAGACGCGACGGCGCTTCGGAGGACGGCAGCCGTTGTGAGGGATCGGAGTGGTATCGAGAATCGAGGTAACGTTCAGGCCGAGCACCTGGAGGGCGCGGATGGCGCTGTCGCGGCCCATGCCCGGACCCTTGACGCGGACGGAGACGTCCTTGAGGCCGTGAGCCATGGCGAGTTTGGCGGCTTCAGAACAGACGACCTGAGCGGCGTAGGCGGTGGACTTGCGGGAACCGCGAAACTGGTGGCGGCCGGCGCTGCCCCAGGAGATCACGTTGCCGTTCGGGTCGGTGATCGTGACCTTGGTATTATTGAAAGTGGCTAGGATGTGGCAGATGCCAGTGGTGATGTTCTTCGAGCCCTTGGCGCGACGAACCTTAACTTCACCAAGTTCTTCGCCGAGGAGTTCCTTGGCGGTGATTTCCTTGCGCTCGGGGGCGGCGGCGGCTTCGACCGGAGCTGCCGCGGCTGCGACGACTTCGGGGGCAGCGGCGGCATCAGCAGCAGGGGCCTTCGGCTTCTTTGCCTTGGGGGTCTTGGGGGCTTCTTCGCTCATCGTAAAATAGTGTTAGGGGAAAAAGGTTGGCTTACTTGGACGGAGCCGCGGCGACGCCGACGGTCTTGCGCTTGCCCTTGCGGGTACGGGCGTTGGTGCGGGTACGCTGACCACGGACCGGGAGGCCGCGGAAGTGGCGGAGACCGCGGTAGCACTTGATCGCTTGGAGGCGCTTCAGGTTCTGCGCGATGTCGCGGCGAAGGTCGCCTTCGCACTTGTAGCCCATGCGTACGATGTACTCGACGATCTTGTTCAGCTGCTCTTCAGAAAGATTCTGGGCGCGCATGGCAGGATCAAAGCCGAGAGCTTCGCAAATCTCCGTGGCGCGGCGGGGGCCGATACCATAGATATAGCGGAGAGAGATCTCTACTTTCTTGTTGTTGGGAATGTCTACGCCGAGGATTCGTGGCATGGTGTCCGTGCTGTTTGGAAGGTGGGAAAGAGGTCGGAACTTGGAGGTT
>CAIKWA010000098.1 GCA_903831005.1 uncultured Opitutia bacterium | reverse complement strand
CCGGGATCTCTGGATCGAAGCATCCCTTGAGCGCTTCCCAGAGGGCTTCCTGGTTCACCGGGCCGCTGATGACGGTCTCGTCCTTCTTCCCGTACTGGCTCACGGCATCAGGACCGAGGGCTTCGATGTCGGCCGGTGCGATACGGAAGAGGCCCATCGGGGTTCGAACGGTGACCGAGCCGCCGAGGGCTTGGGTGACCGTGACTTCTGTGCCCGCCTCCAGTACCACGATGTCCCCGGCGGGAATCAGGGTCGCGGCGCAGTCGCGGAGGAGTTTGTGGGTCGAGGACATGCGATGAAAACAGGCGGTTAGGCCTTGGGACGCAAGCGTGGCGTTCGTCCCAATGTGCTTTTGAGGGTAGTCAGGTTGCATGCCGCGATGACGAGCAGGATTGAAGGGCGTCCGAGGTCGGCTAAGTTCGACGTCACCCC
Source organism: uncultured Opitutia bacterium (assembly GCA_903831005.1). Taxonomy (GTDB): domain Bacteria; phylum Verrucomicrobiota; class Verrucomicrobiia; order Opitutales; family UBA953; genus UBA953. The sequence continues at coordinate 6,572 of CAIKWA010000098.1, read as the reverse complement.
TTCCTCCATGCGTTACCTCCTGACCTTTTTCTTGGCGCTCACCCTCCAGGCCGCTCCCGTCTCGATCTTCGACGGCAAGACCTTGGCTGGCTGGGAGGGCGATGCCGCCTGGTGGCGCGTTGAGGAAGGCGAGATTCGTGGCGGCTCGGCCACGGTCAAGGTGCCGAAGAACTTCTTCCTCGCGACGGAGAAGTCGTACCAGAATTTCGATCTGCGCGTCAAACTGCGCCTGACTGGCACGGGCTTCGTCAACAGCGGGATCCAGATGCGCAGTGTACGCGTGCCGAACAGCTCGGAGATGAGCGGCTACCAGGTGGACTACGGCAAGGGCTGGTACGGCAAGATCTACGACGAGAGCCGCCGCAATAAAGTCATCGCGGAATCGAAAGACGCCGCCGGCGTGCTCGCCGCCGTGAAGGAAGGCGAGTGGAACGAGTACCGTATCCTCGCCGAAGGCACCCGCATCCGCAGCTGGATCAACGGCGTGCCAGCGCTCGATTACGTTGAGACCGAGCCGAACATCGCGGCCGACGGCAAGATTGCCATCCAGATTCATTCCGGCGGCATGGCGGTGATCCAGGCCAAGGATATCACGATCGAAGAACTGCCCGCCACGCCTGGTGCGTTGACCTGGGATAAGGTGAAAAAAGCTGAACCCGCCAAGACGGCGCCCGCGAAGCGAGACACAAGCTATAACAACGTGCAGGGCGTCCGCCGTTCGGCCGAGGAGCAGCAGAAACTCTTCAAACTCCCAGAGGGTTTCGAGGTCGAGCTCTTCGCCAAGGAATCCGCGGACTTCGGCAAGTTCATTATGCTGATCTTCGACCAGCAGGGCAGGGCATGGTCCAGTACCGCGCTGGAATACCCAGTCGACGCTAACGAGAACCCGGCCGCCGCCGAGGCCCTCTATAAGTCCAAGGCCCGCGACAAGGTCGTCATCTTTGACCAGCCCTTTGCTTCCGGTCCTCGTCAGCCGCGTGCTTTCGCCGACGGGCTAGCCATTCCCGAAGGTGTCCTTCCCTATAAGGATGGCGCCGTCGTGCAGCACGGCCATGACATCGTCTTCCTGCGTGACACGGATGCCGACGGTAAAGCCGACAAGCGTGAAGTACTGCTGACGGGCTTCGGCGTGCAGGACTCGCACCTTTTCCCGCACCAGTTCACCCGCGCCCCGTGGGGTTGGTTCTGGCTCGCGCAAGGTGCGTTCAATTCCGGTAAGGTCACCTCGACCAAGGGCGATGTGACGGATTTCCCGAACACCCGTATGGCACGTTTCCGTCCGGACGGTAGCTTCTTCGAGCCCACGAGCGTCGGTCCCTGTAACATCTGGGGCCTCGCGCTAACCGGTGAAGGGGAGTGCTTTATCCAAGAGGCCAACGACTACGGCTATCCGGTGATGCCCTTCCATGAGTACGCCCTCTATCCCGGGTGTGCGGATCGCCTCGCGAAATCCTACCAGCCGCCGTTCCCGGTGCAGGCGCCTGATTTCAAGATGAGCGGTAGCGGCCTAAGCGGCCTCGCGCTCTCCGACGTCGGCGTCTGGCCCAAGGGCTACGACGGCGTGATGTATATCGCCAACCCGATTACCTCGAAGGTCAACGCCGTCCGCCAGCATCGCGAGGGCTCGGGCTATCGACTCGAAAAGCTCGACGACTTCGTCACCTGTGACGACCCGTTCTTCCGTCCGATCGCCATGACGATGGGGCCAGACGGCTGCCTCTACGTCATCGACTGGTATAACAAGATCATCAGCCATAACGAAGTCGCCCGTAATCACCCTGACCGCGATAAGCAGTCTGGCCGCATCTGGCGCATCAAGCCGAAGGGCTTCGTCGCTCAGACGGTGCCCGATTACACCAAGCTCACCTCGGCCGACCTCCTCGCTCGTCTCGGTTCCAGGATTGCCGCTGACGCCCATCTCGCCTGGCAGACGCTGGGCGATCGTGCGCCTGATGCCGCCCTCATTGGCGCCCTTGGGGCGATTGTGCGAGACGAGACCGCCGCCCCGGCCCGCCGGATCCAGGCTCTCTGGGTACTCGGCGAGCAGAAGCAGGAAGTCGCCGGACTTACCTCCGCCCTGCTCGGATCCACGAATCGCAATATCCGCCGCGAAGCGGTCAACGCCCTGCGCCATGCCGGCGTCGCCGACTTCGCCGTCTTGACCGCGCTCACCGCTGATACGGACGCGGAAGTCCGCGCGGCCGCCATCAAGACGCTCGGCGAGGCTTCGGCCAAGTCGCCCGCTGCCCTCGGCGCGATGATGCGTTTCGTCGGCCCGTCCCTCGATGCCCCCGTCGCTCCTGGTCGTAGCGGTAAGCCAATCAAGGTTGGCATCGCCTATGAACGTGATTTCGAGCGCTTCCTTGTACGAATGTATCTCGAGCGTCAGCCCGAGGCCGTCGCCACCTTCCTTGCCTCGCAGGAAGCAAAGTCTCTCCCCGCCGAAGGACGTATGTTTGCCGCGCTCGCGCTCGACCCGAAGGTCGGCGCCCCGCTCGTCGCTGAACTGGTCGGGCAGCTCAACCGTACTCCTGGTCCGGACGAATTATTCGCCGTCGCCAAGACCTTGGACCAGCCCGCCAGCGTCGCCGTCTTGCGTAAGCTCTTGGCAGACGCCGCCGTTCGCAGTCGTGTCGTGGAGCTCCTGCTCGTCACCCGTACTGACCTCGATCCGGCCAAAGTCGGCCCTGTCGTCGCCGAAGTCGCTAAGGCCTTGCTCGCCCAAGGTGTCGCCGAACGCGCTCTCGCTGCTCAGCTGATTGGTGGCTTCCAGCTCCTTGCTCTTGAGGACGATTTACTCGCGTTGCTCGCCCGCGAGGATTCCCGCCGCGATGCCCTGACCGGCCTTCAGCAGCTACGCACGACGAAGCCAGATGCCGTCGCCGCACTCGTCGGCACGTCGCCGGCCGAGGTTTCGAATCTGGCCCTGCGCGCCCTAGTCGCCTCGCGCGCACCGCACGCTTCCGCGCTCGCGATGAAGCTTTATCCGACCCTTTCCGTCAACGACCGCATGGTCGTGCTCGATGGCATCAGCGGCATCAAGGCGGGAGCGAAGGCCATCGCCGCGGGCCTAGCCGACAAATCCGTCGCCGTCGCCGACATCGAGACTCCCGTTGCCGAGAAGCTGGCCATCGCCTTGGGCGATAGTCCTGAACTCGTAATCGTCTCCGCTCAGCTGGGTGGCGTCTTCCGTAGTGTGCTCGCTCTCGATGGTACCGACGAGGCCGTAGCCAACGCCAATATCTCGCTTAAGGGTCCGTTCACCGTCGAGACTTGGGTGAGATTGGACGGTAAGGTCGACAACCAGGCCAGCCTCTTGGGCGCTGGTAACAAGTTGGACCTCAATTTCTTCGGCGGAAGCTTCCGTGCTTATCTCGGCGGGACGATTCGCGACGCCGTCGTCTCTGCTAAGCCAGTCTCCTCCGGTATCTGGACGCATGTCGCGCTGACGCGTGACGCCGCTGGTATCCTGCGCATCTATCAAGACGGAGACTTGACGGGTACGGCCAAGGTCGCTGTGCCTCATGATCTACTCGGTCTCACCATTGGTTGGTCCGGCCCGAAGGGCGGCACGCAGGGTGCCTTCGCCGAATACCGGATCTGGAATGTCGAACGTAAGCCTGCCGAGGTCCGCGCGAACATGACCCGCACCTTTGCTGGCGAAAAGCTTCCGCAGTCGCTGGTGTTCGCGTCGGCCAGTGGCGACGCCGCCTGGGGTAAACTCGGCAAGGGCGCCAAGGTTGTGCGCACCACCGACGCGCCTCCGCTCCTCAATGCCGAGCAGTTTGCCGCGGTCGAGCAGAAGACGGCCCGCTTCATGGCACTGTCGGCTAAGGCCGGCGACGCCGCGAAGGGCAAGACTCTCGTCGCGCTCTGTCAGGCCTGCCACATGATCAACGGTCAGGGGGGGCTCATCGGTCCGAACCTCTCCGGCGCGGGCGCGATGGGCATGGAAGCAGTCATCCGTAATATCATCGAGCCCAACGCCGCCATCGAGGCCGCTTACCGCATTTTCCAGGTGAAGCTCAAGGCCGGCGAGGTCATCGAGGCGTTCTACGTCTCCGAAGACGCCACCGCTTACGTGATTCGGCAGGCCGGCGGCGCCGACCGCCGCATTCCGAAGGCCGAAGTGGCTTCCGCCAAATACCTGCGTCGCTCGCTCATGCCGGAAGGCCTGCTCGATGGCTTCACGGACGAACAGGTCACGGACCTCTTCACCTACCTGAAGACGTTGAAATAAGCCCTGCCCCTACCCCTATCCCTACCCCTATGGGGCCTTCTTCGCTTGCCGAGGGGGCGTAGGGGCTTACGGCTTGAGGCATGTCCGTCTGGTTCAATCCTGCCCGCGAAATTGACGCCCTGCTACGCAAGGCGGCTACTTCCGTTCCCGGCCTTGAAGCCGACTTCAATCCGGAGCTGAAGCCCTCGGATCCCCGCCACGCCGACTTCCAGGCCAATGGCATCCTTGCCGCCGCCAAGAAGGCCAAGGCCAACCCTCGCGCCCTCGCCACGGCACTCGTCGAGGCTGTCCGCGCCCAAGGCGGGCTCGATGACAAGATTGTCCAGATGGAAGTCGCTGGCCCGGGCTTCATCAATTTCAAGCTCACGCCCGCCGCCCTCGGCGATTGGCTCCGCGAGTACCGCGATGAATCCAAGTGGCGCGCCGGCGCGGCCCGTCTGATGGGCGGCCGTAAGGTCGTCATCGACTATCCTTCGCCGAACACCGCCAAGCAGATGCACGTCGGCCACCTCCGTCCGATCGTCATCGGCGAGGCCGTCGCCCGCTTGATCGAGTTCTGTGGCGCCGACCTCGTCCGCGATAACCATATCGGCGACTGGGGCACGAACTTCGGCATCCTCATCCTCGCGATCCGTCGCGCCGGTTTCCAGCTGGACGCCAAGAGCCCGAACGCCCTCGAAGACCTCGAGCGTCTTTACAAAGAAGGCAGCGTCGCCACCAAGGCGGACCCTGTGCTCATGGACGCCGCCCGCGCCGAGCTCGCGAAGCTCCAGGCTGGCGACCCCGCCAACACCGCTCTCTGGAAGGAGATTGTGGAGGTCTCCAACGCCGCCTGCCAGCGCATCTACGACCAGTTCGGCCTCAAGACCGACGTCATCCTCGGCGAATCCTTCTACCGCGACAAGGTCGACCAAGTCTACGCCGAGCTGGCGAAGTACAAGCTGGCTGAAGAAAGCGAAGGCGCCCTCGTGGTCTGGCATGATGAAGAGCCGCGCTTCTCGCGCGACGCCGAGACGAAGATGCCGTTCATCGTCCGCAAGAAGGACGGCTCGTCCAACTACGCTTCGACCGACCTCGCCACGCTGCTTTACCGCACCGAGCACTTCAAGGCGGACGAGATCGTCTACGTCACCGACGGCCGTCAGCAGGATCACTTTCATCAGCTCTTCGTGACCGGCGCCAAGTGGTTCAAGGCTTCGGAGCGCAAACTCCCGCGCCTCCGTCACGTTTGGTTCGGCACGATCCTCGGCGAGGATGGCAAGGCCATTAAGACCAAGTCCGGCGACCCAGTTCGCCTGCAGGCACTCATCGATGAGGCCACGCAGCGCGCCTTTGACGCTGTCACGACTAAGAGCCCCGAACTGCCGGAAGCGGAACGTTGTGAAATCGGCAAGGCCATCGGCGTCGCCGCCATGCGCTACGCCGACCTGTCGTCGAACCGCACGATGGATTACACCTTCTCGTGGGACAAGCTGCTCGCCTTCGAAGGCAACACCGCGCCGTACCTCATGTACGCCGTCGTCCGTGTCCGTTCGATTTTCCGCAAGAGCGGGCTGGTCGTGGGGCAAGGCGAAGAAGGCGCGACCGATCCGGAGACCCCGGCCGAGATCGCGCTCGCCCGCAAGCTGCTGGCGTTCACCGCCGCGCTCGACCAGGCGCTCGAAGAACTCCGCCCGCACCACCTCTGCACCTACCTGCACGAACTCGCCGCCGCCTACGGCACCTTCTACGCCGCGGATAGCGTCATCGTGGACGACCCGGCCGTGAAAGCCCGTCGTCTTATGCTCTGCTCGCGCACCTGTGCGGTCATGGAAACCGGCCTACGCCTGCTCGGCATCGAGCCCGTGGAGCGGATGTAAGCGCCGCAAAGCGGCGCGGGGTCTCTGCGGCTAGCGGTTGGCGGATAAAGGTGACGATGTGTCCATTCCTGCTTTCTATGGCTGTGGGCCATTAAGGAGGACTTTCCGGGTAGACCTCCTTCGGTGCTGGGCTAGAAAAGCCTCACCCCCATGGAGACGCCTGCCCCTAAGTCGGAACGCCTGCTTTCACTCGATGCCTTGCGTGGCTTCGACCTGTTCTGGATCGTCGGCGGGCATGGTATCCTGGTCGCCCTCTTCAAGCTGACCGAGTGGGGTTGGCTGGGTGCGATCGACGCTCAGCTCAAGCACGTCGATTGGAATGGCTTCCAGGCTTACGACCTCATCTTTCCGCTGTTCCTCTTCATGGCTGGCGTCTCCACGCCGTACTCGCTGACGCGCCGGCTCACGGAAGGCGCTCGCGGCGAAGTCATCCGCAAGGTCATCCAGCGTGGACTGATCCTCGTCCTGCTCGG
>CAIKWA010000097.1 GCA_903831005.1 uncultured Opitutia bacterium | reverse complement strand
GGTCGGCCAACTCTGGGGCCATCACGTTCCAGTGCCTTATCTCCGACCCCGCCGTAATGACCGTCCTCGAAGCAGGGGGGTACATGGAGCGGCCCCAGTACTCGGTCAGGGTGCCCGCTGTAACGGCCTCCTGGAGCCTCCCAGACGGGTCTATTGGGGCATCGGCGGCCCTACTGTCGGCAGGTGCCCCCATCGCCAGCCTTGCCCAGGGGAAGAAGATTGTCGCCGGCGGAAAGACCGTCCGCATCACGACCCAGACCTACAAGCCCGGGTCGGCATGGATCACGCTCGACGTCATCGACGATAACCAGTAACCCGCCGTGGTTGAGGTTAAGATTGAGCCTCGGTCCTTGGCCGAGTTCAATGCCACTCTCACCCGAGTAGCAAAAGGCGTAGGCATGGACTGTCAGAGTATGCTCTGTAAGCAAGCCATGCTCCTATGCCAGGACTTGGCTACCTTCACCCCTCCGATGCCAGCAGGCGGCGGTCAAGGTCTATCAAACTCGGCCAAGAAGGCAGGCGAAAATGCGGTGGCCGGAGACATCCATAAGATTTTCATCGCCGTCGGGGATCGCAATATCAACAGCCAGCGGGCTATCGTCTTCCGCAGCTTGGCCCATGCAACCCAGACGAATAACCGCGGCCTATTCGATAAGATTATCAAAAAGTCGACCATCCAGCAGTTGAGGATGGGTCCAATCATGACGAAGATTCTGAACGACCGCGACTATGACCGGGCGTTCCTCAAGGCCAAGAACTACCTTAACCGCGTGCCAGTCTCGGCTAACGAATACGGATTAGACTACGTCCAAGATATCCGAGCCCATCATGATCGCGTCAAAGCCAAGTTCGGCGGACGCATCAAGCGCGGCCAGCGTCTCGGCGTCCCGCGTATGCTGGTCGAATCCAAGGAGGAATTGAACGCTTACATCAAGGAACGTCAGGTCGCCGTGGGCAAATCCAAGGCAGGCTGGCTTCGTGCGCTGACCATGATTCCCAAGCCTCAGCGGGCTAACGTGGCGAGCGGTCGGTTCGGCGCCAAGCTGCGGGACACGATGTGGGTCGCCCGACATGGCGGGCAAGGCATCGCGACTTCGTCTTTCTCTCCGACTCAGGGCTTCGTCGAAATCAAGAACCTCCTGGGCAACGTCAACTTCATCGCCGACGGGGCCGGGACGCTCGCCCTCGCGTTAGGCAACCGAGACAAGCAGATGAAGACCGACCTCGAGAACTTTGTTAAGCGGACGTTCGCCAACAAGGGGCGCTGATTACTTGTCCCCGCGAACCCGGACAAACACCGGGTGACGCAGTGACCCCTTAGGCGTCCGCATCTGGAAGTCTACCTCGGCAGTCTGGCCGATGAGCTGAGAGCGGTTAGCCAGGAGCGAGCGGCGGGTGGCGTCATCCATGCCCGTACCGACGCTGACATCACGGCGCCCGCAGCGAATGACGATGTGGCCGGCCATCCCAGCGCACTTGCCCGTGCCCTCGACGACGTCCACGATCTGGCCGTCCGTGGTGTCGGCGTCCTTGACCTTGAGCCAAGCCCTGGAGCGGATGCCGTGGGCGTAAGGGGCCGCGGTATCCTTGACCATGGCACCTTCAAAGCCCTCGGCGGTAAAGCGGACAAAGGCGTCCTCTGGGGTGCAGGAGACGCTGGGGATGAGCAGGAGGGATGAAGGGTAGGACTGGGCAAACAAAGCCTCCAGCGAGGCACGGCGGGTGCTGTAATCGCCAGCCACGGAGGGCAGGTCGAACAGCCAGACCCGGGCATCGTCGGCAGGGGCTTCGGAACGGAGGTCGCCGACCGAGGTAAAGAACGACTTGCCGGACACGGCCTCACCGTCGAGCACCCAGACGCCCTCACGGCCAGAGAGCAGAGACAGCACCTC
>CAIKWA010000096.1 GCA_903831005.1 uncultured Opitutia bacterium | reverse complement strand
GCAACCCGAGCGAGCCTTACCGTTCTCCTTCGTGTGGCACGCGCCCTGACCCGCGGGACGAACCTTGTAGAGGATCGAGTTCTGCTCGCAGTTGACGCGCACTTCAAGGAGCTCGAGGAAGTCGCCAGAAGTCAGGCCCTTGATCCAAAGTTCGTTGCGCGACGTGCTCCAGAAGGTGGCCTTCTTTTCACGGAGTGCCGTCTGCAGGGCGAGCTCGTTGACGTAGCCGACGATGAGCACTTCGCCGGTCTGGGCGTCCTGGGCCACGGCGGGGATGACATCGGCCAGTCCGGAAGCGATTTTTCGCAATTTTCCGAAGTCGAGTCGTAGGGCCAGGCCTTCTTCGAGTTCTTTGTCGGACATGTGACCTTTTTGAAGGGGTTTGGAGGCTCATTCAAGGCTGGAAACCCCACCCGTTTATGCCTTACGGATTAAGCCTATGTCGCTCAACAATTCCGCCGACCTTTCCCGCGCCGCCACCGAAGCCCGTGGCCTCGCCATGGATGCCGTCGCCGCCTGCCACTCGGGACACCTCGGCCTGCCTCTCGGTGCCGCCGAAATCGGCTCCATCCTCTACGGTAACTTCCTCCGCCACGACCCCGCTGCCCCCGCTTGGATCAACCGCGACCGCTTCGTCCTTTCGGCCGGCCACGGCTCGATGTTCGTCTACAGCTGGATCCACCTCGCTGGTTTCGACCTGCCCCTTCAGGAAGTGAAGAACTTCCGCAAGCTTCACTCCAAGACCCCGGGCCACCCCGAGTTCGGCGAGACGGTCGGTGTCGAAGCCACGACCGGCCCGCTCGGCCAAGGCACCGGTAACATCGTCGGCATGGCCGTTGCTGCGAAGATGGCCGCCGCCCACTTCAACACCGCTGAGCATCAAATCTTCGACCACATTGTGGTCGGTCTCGCCGGCGACGGCTGCCTCCAAGAAGGCATCTCGCAAGAAGCCGCTTCCTTCGCCGGCCGCTTTGGCCTCGATAACCTCATCATGCTCTACGACTCCAACGACGTCACCCTCGACGCGATGGCCTCGAAGACGCAGAACGAGGATACCGCCAAGCGTTACGAAGCCGCCAACTGGGAAGTCTTCACGGTCAAACAGGGCAACGAGCTCGCTCCGATCGCGGCCGCCCTCGACCAGGCCCGCGCCAGCAAGAACGGCAAGCCGAAGCTCATCATCTGCAAGACCGTCATCGGCAAGGGTATCGCCGAAGTCCAGGGCACTTCGAAGGGTCACGGCGAAGCTGGAGTGAAGTTCGTCGACGCCTCCCGCAAGGCCCTCGGCCTGCCGGAAGAAAAGTTCTACGTCTCCCCGGAGACCCGTGCTTACTTCAACGCCCGCAAGGCCCAGCAGGCCGCCGCGCATGCCGAATGGCAGAAGACTTTCGCCGCTTGGTCTAAGGCCAACCCCGAGAAGGCCGTCGTCCTCGCCAAGGCCCAGAAGGGTGACCACGGCGACGTCCAGTCGCTCCTCGCCGCCATCCCGGAGTTCGGCAAGAACGCCCTGGCCACCCGTCTCTCCGGCGAAGCGTGCATCAACGCCGTCGCCAAGGCTTCGCCGCTCGTGCTCTCCGGTTCCGCCGACCTTCACGGCTCGACCAAGAACTACATCAAGGACGCCGGCGATTTCGACATCGCGACCCCGTCCGGCCGCAACCTCTACTTCGGCATCCGTGAGCACGGGATGGGGGCCATCCTCAACGGCATGGCTTACCACGGCATCTTCAAGGGCTCCGGCGCGACGTTCCTGACGTTCTCCGACTACCTCCGCCCTTCGATCCGCGTCGCGGCCCTCGCCAAGCTCCAAACCTTTTATATCTTCACGCACGATTCCGTCGGCGTCGGCGAAGACGGCCCGACTCACCAGCCGGTCGAGACCGTCAGTGCCCTGCGCTGCATCCCGAACCTCGACGTGGTCCGCCCCGGCGACGCCGAAGAAACGGCCGCGGCCTTCGCCCATGCGGTCGCCCGTAAGGACGGCCCGGTCGCCCTCATCCTCTCCCGCCAGAACGTCCCCTCCCTCGACGCCGTCCCGGTCGCCACGCGCCGCCAGGGCACGCTCAAGGGTGGCTACGTCCTCCGTAAGGAAACCGCCGCCCTCACCCACATCCTCATCGGCACGGGCAGCGAACTCTCGCTCGCCCTCGCGGCCGGCGAAGAACTCGGCGCGGGCGTCCGCGTGGTCTCGATGCCTTCGATGGAAATCTTTGCACGCCAGCCGAAGTCCTACCAGGAAGAAGTCCTACCCTCAGCTTGCACCAAGCGCGTCAGCATCGAAGCCGGCGTGACGATCTCGTGGGGCCGCTACGTCGGCACCGCCGGCAAGGCCATCGGTACCGATACGTTCGGCCTCTCCGCCCCGGGCGACGTGGTCATGAAGGAACTCGGTATCACGAAGGAAGCTGTCGTCGCCGCCGCCAAGGCGCTCTGAGCAACCTGACACCCCCTCACCCAAGACCGGTGGCCCAGCGCCGCCGGTCTTCTTATTTTCGGAGAGTCACTTCACTTCGCGCAGATCCGTCAGCGCAATGCGGAAGAGGTCGCCCTGCTCCGAACCGACCAAGAGATGGCCGCTATCCACCCAGGCGCACCCTTCGACCTGCCAGGATAACATCGGGGGCGAAATCGGCGCATGTAACGCCGGGGCACGAAAAAAATCTTCGCCCGTGGCGGGAAGCTCGAAGACCCAGACATTACGATAGGTTAAAACCGCGAGACGCTTCTGATCCGGGGAGACGCAAGCGTCGGTCACCATTCCGCCCACATCAAAGCGGGCCAGCTTCGTCAACGTCGCCCGGTCTCCCGTGGGCGGGATATCGGCACGCCAAAGGTCCGTGAGGGTGTCGCGACGATGCTTGGTCAATAGGTAGAGTTTGCCACGCAGCAGGAACATCGCCTCGCAGTCATGCGTCAGCTCAGGGTCCGGGAAAGCGGTCTGATCAGGCCAGGCGAAGGCTACCTTACGGACCTCGGTCACCTCGGTGCCACCGAGCTTCGGCTCCTTAAACAGGTAGAACGCCAATTCCCTCCGGCGAGAGACGTTATTGCCAACGTCGCCGACGATCACATTGCCCGCGGCGTCGCCCGTGATGGCCTCCCAGTCTACATTCACGGCACCCTTGAGCACGACCCCTCCCCAATAGCCCTTCGGCGTCATTACCGACGAGCCGTCCGCGCGGATGGGCGTGATGGCCGGCTTGGCACCGGAGTCCGAAAGCGTCCAAAAAATACCTGGCTGCGAAGGACTGGCCCAGAGTGCGGAGCATTCCGAGATGAGTTTCAGGTTCAGTCTGCCAGCGGTCTTCAGCTCCACGGTCGGCATATCTGGGACGACGCGACGGATGACCTCTGGCTCCGCGCCCAAGCCGATAGCGACCCAAGTCAGACAGGCGATGGGAAGGGTTAACCGCATGCCGTCAGCCTACCCCGCCGAGGCACCTTGGCAATCCGTCGCCGACACTTTTGCGGTGGATATCATAGGACGACCTCCCATCCTCGCATCATGGCCCGTAAATCCTCGCGTTCGCTCTGGACGGATAAGCTCAGCGGCGTCGCGTCGACGCCGACCGGAGCGAAATCGCCCCGGGCCCGCAAGGCTCCGGCCACTCCTACCGGCCGCGGTTGCCGCGCCATCATCCTGGGAATTGACCCTTCCCTCCGGGGTACCGGCCTGGCGGTCATCGACGCACGCACGGAGCCGATGCGCCTGCTCGCTAGCGTCACGTTGAAGCTTGGCCCAAAGCTGGAGCCCTATGAATGCATGGGCCGCATCGCCGACGCGGTCGAGAAGCTGACGCGTGAGCATACGGTCACACATGCGGCCATTGAGGAAACGATTTACGTCCAGAACTTCCGTACCGCCCAGGCGATGGGCGCGTCGCGCGGGGCCGCCCTCAGCGTCCTCGCCCGCCTTGGCGTCAAGGTCGGCGAATACGCTCCGACGCGCATCAAGCTCGCCGTCGCGGGACACGGAGGCGCCTCCAAGGAACAGGTCGGTCGCATGATCCGTTCAGTGCTTCGGCTCGGCGACGCGCTCGCGCTCGATGAATCCGACGCGGCCGCGGCGGCCCTGTGCCACGCGTTCACCGCTCGCGGTTAATCAAAGTTCTTCGCTGACGGCGAACTCGTCGTGACGGCCGCGGGCTTGGCTCCAACGGGCCATGAGTTCGTCGAGCGGCACGGGGCGGACCTTCTGTCCGAGATTATAGGCGCCGGCTTCGAGGCAGGCCTTGATCTGTCTCCAGACCACGGAATAGGAACGGGAGAAGCGCAGCGACTCGTCGCGGAGCAGGCTCGAGACGTGGCAGCACCCGCCGACCTCGGTGACAGTGAAACGGCCGGCCTTAAGATCCTCGATGGAAAGGGCGCGGAGGTCGAAACGGGCGAAGTGCAGCCCCGGAAAACGCTTGGCGAAGGTGGTCATCGCGGTGTCGAGCTCGACGGTGATGAGGTCGTGGCGGTGGAGGCAGCGCGCGCCGTGTCCGTAGCTGCCGGTAAGGTTGAGGGTCACTTTCTGGCCGGCAGGGATAACGCGATTCAGGTCGCGTGCGTGGCACTGGATGAACAGTTCGCCGCGCGAGACCGCGACCTCATCGAGCCAGATGAGTTCTTCGAGCGTCTGCTCGCCATCGCCGCGCACGGTAACATCGCGCTTTTGCACGATGGCCATGATACATCCGTCGTCCTTGCCCGGGTTACGGCGCCAAACGACCTCGAACTCAAAACCCGAGATAAACTTCTGCAGGAGGAAATCCTCCGTGGCGCCGCGGACAAGCCGCTCGAGCTGCTCCTGCGTATGAAGGAAACGTAGACCGGCGCCGTCTTCAGCCACCTCGGGTTTGAAGACGACCGGGAAGCCATGGCATGCCGCAAAGGCGGCGGCTTCCTTCACGCGCTCGTCCTGGGAGTCCTCGAGGGAGAGCGCAAGTGTCGGGCAGCAGCGAGAATCACGCTGGAAGGGTCGAAGGAGCAGCGACTTCGAGTCGCCGATGAAGCCGCCGATGCGACCGAAGGAAGGATTGGCGGACGCGAAGGCGGTGAGGCGGCGATAGCGAAGGCAAAGCCCGAGGATGCCAAGGCGGACCGGCAGATAAAGGACGGCAGCGGGCCAGAGCGAAGGCTGAAGGAAACCGCGGACCTTCATGACGATCTGACGACGCCCGCGCCAAGTCAGCGCCGGTACCATCCAGTGAGTGATGACATGGAGGAGGAACAGGAAACCGATGATCACCCAGAGCGCATTACTCTTAAAACGATAGAGGACGTCCATCGCGGCCGCGCCATAGGTATAACCCACCCACATCAGCGGCGGCGTCCAGATGAGGGCCGCCACGAGGAGCAGGAGGCCGAGTCGGAAAGCGTCCAACTTCATGATGCCGGCGGTGATAAAGGTCGGCACGCGGCTCGCCGGCACGAAGCGCGAGCTGACGACGACCATCATGCCCTTGGGGGTAGAGAACCAGCCGGCCCACTGGTTGACCTTATGCTCCTTGAGGAACCATTTCAGCGGCGCCTTGCGTATCGCACTCCGCCCTAGGAAGCGCCCGATACAATAAAGCGTGGTGTCGCCGATAAAGATACCCGCGGTGCAAGCCGCCGCAGCGGACCAGAAGTCGATGATTCCCACCGAAACCATGAGCCCGGAGGCAAGGCAGGTGGGATCTTCGGCTACGAACGTGCAGAGCAGGATAATCAGCAGTAGAATCCAGTAATGCGAACCGACCGCATGGGGAATCGGCGGGTATTCCTTGGCCGGAGGCGCCACGCGCGGCACGGGGTCTACGGGAATCTCGGCGTAGAAATTTTTAATTTTCTCGACCACTTCAGGGATCGCACCGAAAGCGACATCGCGACCACCTGGAAGGATCTCCAGCTGAGGCTGCGGCGCGAGCTGGGCGCTGTACTTAGCGGCGTCGACCGGCGTCAGCCAATCCGCGTCGCAATGATTCAAGAGCAGGGGCTTTGTCCACTGGCTGAGAATCTTCTTCGAATCCGCCATGTCGGTGTCGAAGACCGTCTTGGCATAGTTACGATCAAGGGGGAGCAGGTCGACGGCGCCGAAGGACGGCGTCAGGCGAGTGAAGATCCAGAAGCCGGCGCCTTGGAAGCCGTACACAATCTTGTTAACGAGAGGATTCCCTAGTAGTTCGAACTCCTGCGCGCCAGGCGAAGAGATGAGCGTCATGGAACGGACACGTTTCGGATGAGCCGAGGCGAGTTCGAGTGCGGCGACACCGCCGTACCCTTGACCGATGACGTGATACTGCCTGATGCCGTAGCGCGCCACGAGCGCGGCGACGACCTCGGCATTGGCTTCCATCGAGTGGCTCGGGACGTCGCCCGGCGTACTGCGAAAGCCCGGCAAGAACGGTTCGATGACGGAGATTTCCGGATTACGGGCGAGCTCCTCGCAGAACTGCGAGCCGCGGGCGTCCCACGGGATACGATGCAGGTAGATGACGACGTTCTTACGGAAGCGAGGCTGGACGAAATCTTGGGCCTCCTCCGCGCCGAGGACGCCATGAAGGCGGGCGCGGATGGGAATATCGTAATTCAGCTGTTTGACCTTATCGCCCACGAGATCGAAAGCCGGGACGCGGATTGGCTCACCCTCCGCGATCGTCTCGATGGAACTGAAGAACGGGAAGGCCGCCGACAAGGCCAGCAGTAGCAGATAGACGGAAACCAGCCACCATCGCCCCGGGACTCGCCCGAGGTTGCGCTTGCGCTCGGCTGAGGTAGGCATCCGACGTTCATCAAAGGTCGCCGCTCCCCGGGAGCAAGTCGGGAAGGGCAAATACCACACGATTAGCCGATTTATGGCTTCCGTAGCGGGGCCAACCCCTCTTGTCTTGGCTAACGTGCAACCCACCGGAAAGGAACTCCCAGGCCTCAGGGTCACCGTCGACAAGGTGGTGCACCATAGGGATGTGAACTTCCCGCCCGAAACCCCGCACGCCTTCGTCTACTTCCTGACCATCAGCAACCTCTCTCAGGAGACGGTGAAGCTCCTGGGGCGGAAATGGATCATTCGCAGCCCAGACGGAACCATCGAGATCGTCGAGGGCGACGGTATCGTCGGCGAGACCCCCACCCTCCCCCCAGGAGAGAAGTTCTCCTATAATAGCTACCACCTCGCCGGCGGCCCGCTGACGGCCGAAGGCTCCTTCCATGGCACGACCCTGTCCGGCGAACGCATCTTCACGCGTATTCCCGTCTTCGCCATGACCCCTCCTCCCGACCTTTCCTAATGCGACTTACTGACCTAAACTCCGGCCGTGAGATCGGCGCCAACTGCATGCTCGCCGAATTCGGCGGCCTGCGGCTGGTGATCGATTGCGGCCTCCACCCCAAACTCGACGGCCGCAAGGCCTTGCCCCAGATCGACAAGATTCAAGGCAACGTCGACGGCGTGATCCTGACGCATTGCCACCTGGACCACCTCGGCTCACTGCCGCTACTACTCAAACAGCATCCGTCCTCCCGCGTCTACGCCTCCGCCGCGACCACACTCTTCGTCCGCCGCTTGCTCAGCAACTCCATCCAGGTGATGAAACGCCAGCGCGAGGAGACTGGCAACCAGGACTACCCGCTCTATGTCGAAACCGACGTCGAACGCGTCGAACACGCCCTCGCGGCGGTACCGATTGCCAATCCGCGCGTCATCGGGCGCGGCGGCGAAGAAGTCGCCCTCACCTTCCACCTCGCGGGCCACGTCGCGGGCGCCGTGGGCTGCCTCATCGAGCATCGGAAGAAAAAGCACTTCTTCACAGGCGACGTGCACTTCAAGGCCCAGCGCACCGTCGCGGCGGCCAACTTCCCGCGCACGCCGGTCGACACGCTCGTCATGGAGTGCACGCGCGGCGCCACGGCCACGGTCCCAGGCTTTGACCGCGGCAAGGAAGAGCAGCGCCTAATCAAGGCCGTCAACGCAATCTGTGACGAAGGCGGCTCAGTCCTTCTGCCGGCCTTCGCTTTCGGGCGCATGCAGGAAATCCTACTGCTACTCCAGGAAGCCGCCGACGCGGGTAACTTGGCCGATGTGCCGATCTTCTGCTCGGGACTCGGTATGGATCTCTGCGACTATCTCGACGCCGCCAGCAAGAAGACGAAGCAGGTTAAGTTCAGCCGCCAAGTCCTCCGCGACCTCGGCATCCTTCCGCTTTCACGTAAGTACACGCAGCCCGGCAAGAACATGCCCGAACGCGGTATCTACCTCCTCTCGAGCGGCATGCTCGTCGAGAAGACCCCCGCCTGGCGCGTCGCCGCCAACATGCTCGACCACGAGGAGAACGCGGTCTTCTTCGTCGGCTATTGCGATCCAGAAACCCCGGGCGGTGAACTCATCGGCATGAACCCGGGTGGCGAGTTCAAGTTCAAGTCCCTCGATCATACCTCGACCCTGCGCGCCAAAGTCGAACGCTTCCACCTCAGCGGCCACGCGGATCGCGAAGAACTCCTCGACTTCGCGAAGGCCCTCGAGCCGAAGGATATCGTCCTAACCCACGGCGACCCACCGGCCCGCGCCTGGATGAAGGAAACGCTCGCCGCCGCGATGCCCGGGACCCGCGTGCACGACCCCGAACCGGGCGTCCCCCTCGAGCTGTGAGCCTGCTGCCGCAGTCCGTCGAAGATTGGCGTGAGTTCACCCTCACGCGCGGTCCTCGTATGGCGGCGGAAGCTTTCCTGATTAAGCTAGGCTCACTCGGCGCCGACGAACAACGGGCGGCCCTCTGCGGACTACCTGATGTCGCCACGCTAACTCGTCGCTTCGAAGCGGCTTGGCCTCTGCGTGAAGCGGCCCTCGGCGGCGTACCCTTCCTCACGAAGGACCTGTATTTTCGTAAAGGCGAACCCACCTTCGCTGGCTCGACCTTCCTGCCGGAAGAAATCGGCCCAGCCCGCACGACCTCCACCCTCCCCGCGGCCTTCGAAGGGGATGCGGGCGCCATCGAATGTGGCCGCACGCAGTTGAATGAATTCGCCTTCGGCTTGACCGGAGAGAACCCGCATTTCGGTGACTGCCCTCACCCAGAACACCCCGAACTCCTCTCCGGCGGCTCGAGTTCCGGTTCGGCTTTCGCGGTCGCCCGCGGACTCGTACCTTTTGCTCTCGCGACCGACTCCGCCGGCTCCATTCGCGTACCTTGCGGTTACTGTGGCGTATGGGGTCTGCGGCTATCGCCAGACATTTCCCCCGTCGGCGACATCTTTCCGCTCTCACCAGGCTACGACACCCAAGGTTGGATCGCCCGGACGGCGAAAGATCTCCAGCAGGTGTCGGCGGCGGTGCTCGGTGAAGCCCCGCCGGCCGGTGCGGGCCTCTGGGCCGGCGACCTTGGGCTCGGCATCCCCGCGGCCGACCTTGCTGCTATGCGCGCCGTCGCCCTCCGTGCAGGTGCCCAAGAAGACCCCGTGGCCGCGACGCTCCTTCGCCTCGCCTTCACGGAAGCGGCCGAAGCCTATCCGACGCTCGGCGGCTACGCCGCGGCCCGCGTGCACGCCGGCTGGCTCGAACGTCGTCGCGCCGACTACGACCCGATCGTCTGGGAGCGCCTCGATATGGGTCGACGCCGAACCCATGACGAACTGCGCGACGCCGAAGCCGTCCGCACGCGCGTGACCGACGCCTTCCGGACCATCTTCCGCCGCCATCATTTCATCGCGCTGCCCGCAACGTTCGGCGGCGCGGTGCGCAAGGCTGATTCAGACACGACCCATCGGCGGCGCCTGCTCGCGCTCAATGCGCCCGCTTCCCTCGCCGGCCTACCCTTGGTGGCCGCGCCCGCACGGCTACCCGACGGCCTGACCGCCGGAGTGCAGTTCATCTTCCCCGACATGGCGAACTTCGGCTGGGATTCGATCCTCGGCCGGCTCGCCTGATCAGAGGCGCTTACGGCGCATGTGGGCCGAAGGCTGACCCAGCGCCTCGCGATACTTCGCCACAGTGCGGCGGGCGATCTGCACGCCGCGCTTACGCAACTCCGCCGTGATCGCCTCGTCCGCCAGCGGCTCGGCGGGGTTCTCGCGCGCCAAGATATCGGCGATCAGCTCCTGGACGCCTTCTTGCGCCACAGTGCCACCATCAGAAGTCGCGACACCCGAAGTGAAGAACCAACGGAACTCGCGCAAGCCATGCGGCGTCAGCATCCACTTGCTGGCGGCGGCGCGACCGACCGTGGTCTCATGGACGCCCATCTCCTTGGCAACGTCGGTCATAGTCAGCGGACGGAGCTTGGCCGGGCCGTGCTCAAAGAAATCGGCCTGACGCTCGACGATAATGTGTGCGAGTTTTTCAATCGTGCGCTGACGTTCCTCGATGGCGCCGATGAGGAACTTGCCCTGGCGCATCCGCTCAAGGATATAGGCCCGCTCCTTGTCGCCAAGGGCTTGGCCCGCGAGCATGTCCTTGTAGGCGGGTACGAGGCGGAGTTTAGGGACATGGCGGTCGTCCATAATGACCTTCCACTTGCCGTCGTCCCCCAGTTCCACGGTGGCATCAGGCGTGACGACGCGGTTGTCGTCGCGGGCGAACCGACGGGCGGGAACGGTCTCGAGCTTCGCCAGCTC
>CAIKWA010000095.1 GCA_903831005.1 uncultured Opitutia bacterium | reverse complement strand
ATTGTGCTCGGTGTCGAAGACATGGTGCTGACCATGATTAAAACCTCCGCCCATGAAGAGCGTCGGCAGATTAATCGTCGTGTGGGCGCTGGCGTTACCAAGGTTGCTGCCGTAGAGGATCATCGTGCGGTCGAGGAGCGGTGCGCCATCTTCCTTCGAGGTCTTGAGATCCGCCATGAGCTTCGCGAGCAGGCGCATGTGCATGCTATCGATATCCTTGAGCTGCGAAAGCTTCTTGGCCGACTTACCGTGGTGCGAGAGGCTGTGATAGCCGTCCGTCGTCGTGTGGACGTGGTCGATGTCGAGGGCCGGCGTGTTCACGCTATCCAGCATGAGGGTCACGGCCCGGGAAGAGTCGGTCTCAAAGCACAGGCGGGCCATATCGTACATCAGGCTGACCTTATCCATGTACTCCTTAGGGCTGGTGGGATCGAGCGGCGCGGAAGTCTTGGCCGCCGGACGGGGTTTTCGCTCCCACTCCTTGGACATCTGCATACGCTGTTCGAGTTCGCGGACGCTGGTGAAATACTGGTCGAGACGATCGCGATCTTGTCCACCCATTGAGCGGCGGAGCTCACCCGCCTGGCCACCGACAGCGTCCAAGATGCTCTGGCCAAGCTGGAGGCGCCGTTCCTGGGCCTGCACTTCGGCGGCGGAACCGCCCATGAACATCTTACGAAAGACCTCGGAGGCCTTCTCTTCGGTCGGAATCATCACGCCGCCAGCCGTCCAGGAAAGGCTGCGCGAACCGCGGGCGCAATTGACGCCGAGCGTCATCGAAGGGAAACGCGTCAAGTGACCGATTCGTTCGGCCATGAATTGATCAAGCGAGATGGTATTGCGGAAGCCGCCGCTACTCGGGTGGGGGGCCGCCGTGAGGAAGCAATTATCCGCCGGGTGGCCACCATCGACATCGGGGTGCGAGACGCCAGAGAAGACGCTGAAATCTTTGCGATGCGCCTGCAATAGTTCGAGGTACGGCGAGGCCTTGTAATCCTTACCCTTACCGGTCGGAAAGAAGTAATCGGGAACCAGGCCAAGGTTGTTGCAGATACCCAGCATACGACGCGGCTTGGTCGAGAGGGCCGGCGCGGCGGCGAAGGCCGGCGTCATCGCGTCGAGCATCGGCAGCGCGAGGAGCACGCCGGTACCGGCCAGAAAACGACGACGGGAGACGGCACGCTGGAAGGCGACGTAAGGCGTGTTGGCCGGGGTCAGAGGCGAGGACATGGGGGTAAGGTTATTTGTTAAGGAAAAGTTCGCTGGAAACAAGCCCGTGGATGAGATCGCGGACGCCGAAATGGCCTGCCTTGGCCTGATCGAGGACGGCCTCGACCTTCGGGCGGTCGGCGAAGCCGACCGGGGCACCAGTGGCATAGACCGCCAACTGTCCGACGATATTACGTGCGAGCTGACGCTCGTCGGCGGCGACAATCTTCTTAAATTCCCGGATGTCCTTGAACTTCTTACCGTCGAGGTCGCCGTAGGTCTCGATGGCCAAGGCATTATGGAAGGCATACTTCTGCCCGTTCTTACCGAGGCCAATTTCGGGCGTCTTGCCATCTAAGGCGCGATAGCGCGACCGGAAGCCGCCCATGACGTCGAAACTCTCCAAGGCGAAGCCTGGTGGATCAATCTGGGTGTGACAGGAAGAACAAGACTCGAGCGTACGGTGCTTTTCCAGCTGCTGACGGATGGTCACGGCGCCACGGGTGTCCGGCTCGACGGCAGGTACACTTGGAGGCGGAGGCGGGGGCTTCCGGCCAAGCACGCGTTCCATAATCCAGGCGCCACGGATCACCGGCGAGGTTGTCGTGCCATTAGCGGTGACCTTAAGGACGGCCGCTTGCGTCATGAAACCACCGCGTACGCTATCTTTGGGGAGCGCGACCTTCTGGAGTTTGGCGCCGGCCACAGGAGGTAGCTGATAGAGCTTCGCCAGCCGTTCGTTCACGAAGACGAAATCCGCGTCGACGACATTACGCACGGGGAGGTTGCCGCGGATTAACTCGGCGAAGGTGGCGTGGCTCTCATCGCGCGCTGATTCGACGAGGTGGTCGTCGAGATAGTAATCCGGATAAAGCAGGCTGTCAGGGTCGTTGGCTCCAGCCTTACGCAGCTCAAGCCAATAGTCGGTGAAAGTATCGACGAAACGGGCCGAGCGAGGGTCGGCCAGAAGACGTTCCGTTTGCGCACGCAGTACCTTCGGGTCATGCAAGGTACCAGCGATGGCCAGCGCTCGGAGTTCCGCATCCGGCGGAGAGTTCCATAGGAAATAAGCCAGGCGGGCGGCCAACGCATGATCATCCAGCCGGCCGGGCTTCTCTTGGAGGTAGAGATAGGAAGGCGAGCAAAGCACGGCCGTATAGCCGGACAACATCGCCTCGGCGAACGTGCTGCCTGATTTCATCGCACCCAAGATGACCGGCAGGAAGCGGACTTCTTCCTGCGCCGATACGGGAGTGCGGTAGGCCTGCTTAACGAAGCGACGGAGCAGGCGCTCGGCATCCTTCGGCGCATCCTTCGTCTCGACGTCATAACGGAGGGGTGAGCCCACCGCGCGCCTTGGAAGGAGGTCGTCGAAGAGCACCGCGTAAGGCGCAGCTGGCCATTTTGGCGCCAGCGGCCCCTCGACCTCGATCCAGCGCATCACCAGGCCGGGCTGCCCCTCGGGCGTCGCCAACGGATTCTGCGCGCGGCTGGCGCCCGGACGGGAACGATAGAAACGGACAGTATCGATCTGGACGGACTCTCCAGACTTGAGCACAACGTCGATCTCGTTGACGGTCGGATCAGGATTGAAGTCGACGTTGCCGATGCGACGTAAGACGCGCGGGTGCGTCACGGCATAGACCGTTACGGGCTCCGGCCGGCGGCCCTTGGAGATATCATCGAGGTCCGGGATATACCAGCGCGCTGGGCCCTTGCCGGTCGGCTTGCCCGGCCCGACCCACACGGAGTGACCGCAGAGTTTGATCTTATATCGTCCGGCACTGGGCGCACGGAACGAACCGAAGTTAGGCTCCACTGGCTCGTAGGCACCATGCACGACGCCGACGCCTTCATCGTCACGAAGCTTCGGGTCCGCCTTGCCGACGGTCATCGGAGCGTCGCCGCGACGGACGTCGGGCTGGCCGGCGAAACCCATCGTCGGGAAAGTCGCGCGCTCCGGGGACATGTTGAACTCCGAGAACTTCATCTTGCCGGTGTAGCTTCCTTGCTGGCGGGCGTAATAACGCTTCGGCAAAGCATCGGGCTTCTCGACGGACGAAAGGAACGCCGACTTCAGACCTTCCTCGGCAGCCGTCAGGTATCGCTGAAGCTGAACGTGCGAGACGTCGAGGACTTGGCCGGTCTTGTTGAAACGGAAGGCCTCGGTGTCTTCGGGCAGGATCTCCTTTAGGTCGAGCCAGGGAGCCTGCAGCAGGTCACGCACCGCGTTCTCGTACTCAAAGCGATTCATCCGCCGCTCGACGGTCCGGCCCAGTGAAGTGATACGGGCGGCATCTTGACGGAGCAGAAGCGCGGAGAGGTCACCAAGGTAAGCCGACTGCTGGGTCGCATCGGGACGCGCCTTCTTCTTCGGCGGCATCTCGCCTTTGGCGGTG
This sequence comes from uncultured Opitutia bacterium, assembly GCA_903831005.1. GTDB lineage: Bacteria > Verrucomicrobiota > Verrucomicrobiia > Opitutales > UBA953 > UBA953. The sequence goes on along the minus strand of CAIKWA010000095.1, from coordinate 1,988 downwards.
CGGTCGAAGATCTTCACCCAGGTCTCGAAGGACTTCGCATCGGTGTGGTCCGGCTTCAGTGCCGTCAGGTCGAGGCCGCCCTTCTTGGCGTCAGCGTCATGACACTCGACGCAGTTCTTCTCGAGAAACGGCGGCAGCGCCCCCAAGGAACCCAGGGGCAAAAGGACGAGACCGAAGAAGACGAGACGGAGAGTCATGAAAGGCTACCATTATGACAGCCGAAGCCACCAAGGGTTGCCAAGGTAAACAACCTAGCAATGGGCACTTTTGCTGAGATTTAGGCCCCAAGCGTCGGGGATTGTGGCACCCCGAGTTTCCCCCTGCCCTGCGGCATGCTCTCCGTCATCCGTTCCGCCGCCTTAGTCGGAGTCGAGGCCGTACCCGTCGAGATTGAGGTCAACACCGGTGAGCTCGGCGAGAACGGGCTCTGGCTGGTGGGACTGCCTGATGCCGCGGTCAAGGAATCGGAAGAGCGGGTGCAATCCGCCCTCCAGAACAGCGGTCTGCGGCTACCGGAGACGCGCACGACCATTAACCTGGCGCCCGGCGACCTGAAGAAAGAAGGCGCAATCTACGACCTACCCATCGCGCTCGGCATCGCGGCGTCGACGGGACAGCTGAATCGAACTTTCCTGCAACACTACCTCATCGCCGGCGAGCTCGGGCTCAGCGGCGCGACCCGTCCCCTCCGCGGAGGCGTGGCGATGGCGATTCTCGCACGCAAGGCCGGTCTGCGCGGCGTCATCCTGCCCCGCGCCTCGGCCGAAGAAGCCTCGCTCGTCGGCGGCATCGAAGCCATCCCGGCCGACACGCTCGACGGCGCGTTACGATTCCTCAACGGCGAATCGAAGGCGACGCCACTGATGCCGAAACCAGCGCCAGAGGCCATGTCAGCCGACGGCCAGCCGGATTTCGCTGAGGTCAAAGGCCAGGCCGCCATCCGCCGCGCGGTCGAAGTCGCCGCTGCGGGCGGGCACAATCTATTAATGATTGGGCCGCCAGGCTCCGGCAAATCGCTGATTGCGAAACGGATCCCGACCATCCTACCCGCACCCGACGCGGAGGAATTCCTTGAGATTCTTGGGGTGCATTCCGCGGCCGGCATGGCGCTTGCTGACGCACGGCGTGGCTGGCAAAGACCCTTCCGCTCCCCGCATCACACGATCAGCGATATCGGACTCATCGGCGGCGGTAGTATTCCAGGTCCCGGCGAAGTCTCTCTCGCCCACCTCGGCGTGCTTTTCCTCGACGAGCTCCCGGAGTTCCGCCGCTCAGCGCTTGAGGTGCTACGTCAACCGCTCGAAGACGGACAGGTCACCGTCTCACGTGCGGCGGCCAAGGTCACCCTACCCTCGCGGCTGATGTTGGTCGCGGCGATGAATCCTTGTCCATGCGGGCATCTCGGCGACCGACGACGCGAGTGCCGTTGCTCGCCGATCCAGGTGCGCAAGTATCGCGGAAAAATCTCCGGGCCACTACTTGACCGTATCGACATTCAGGTCGAAGCACCGGCGCTGACCCTAGACGAACTCCGCAACGCCGCACCCGGCGAAGCTTCCGCCGCCATCCGTGAACGCGTCGAAGCGGCACGCGTGCAACAACGCCTCCGCTTCGGCAGCCGAACAGGGGGTTGTAACGCCCTCCTCGGTGGACGCGAACTACGGGAGTATTGCGCCCTCGAAAAAGCCCAGGGCGACCTCCTCCAGCAGGCCATGGAGAAACTGGGTCTGTCTGCTCGAGCCTATGACCGTATTCTACGGGTCGCCCGTACCATTGCCGACCTCGCGGGAGCCGAACGCATCGCCACCGCCCACCTATTGGAGGCCATCCACTATCGTTCGCTGGACCGAAACTGAAAACGCTCGCCCACCCCCAGGAAATGCCTCCAATGAGGCTCTCCCCATGAAAACCCTGCACAAGCTCGGGCTCGTCTGCCTACTCGCCCTCCTCGCCCTGCCGCTCGGCGCCGCCGAGAAGATCCGCGTCCT
>CAIKWA010000094.1 GCA_903831005.1 uncultured Opitutia bacterium | reverse complement strand
TCCCGATTTTAGGCACGGGTAAGCTGGATTTGAACAAGTTGCGGGAGCTGGCACAGGGCTGACGCGGTTTTGGCTCGCTTGTGGCTTATGGTCGATTGTCCTAACCGACGATCATGCCTAAAAAGAAGAAGCCCGCGAAGAAGTCCGCCCAGGTGGTCAAGGCGCGCAAGCCTGCCCCCAAGCCACTTAAGAAGGCTCCGGCTAAGTCCGCAGTCGGCTCGGAGGTTGCCGCTTTTCGCGACGCCGTCCTGCGCCACTTGAAGAGCACTTTCGCCCGCGATCGTGTCACCGCCACCCGTAATGACTGGTGGATGGCTACCTGCATGGCGGCCCGGGATCAGATGCTCGCACGCTACATCGATACGCAGGCCCAGCACGCCAGTAAGAACGTTCGCCGCGTCTACTATCTCTCCCTGGAATACCTGATGGGTCGCGTGCTGACCAATAACCTGGTCAATCTGCAGCTCCGTGATGTCGCCACGGCGGCCTTGGCCGAACTTGGGCAGGACCTAGAAGCCGTCGCCGACGAAGAAGCCGACATGGGCCTCGGCAACGGTGGCCTGGGTCGCCTTGCTGCCTGCTTCCTCGACTCCCTCGCCACGATGGACATCCCGGCCGTCGGCTACGGCATCCATTACGAGTTCGGTCTTTTCCGTCAGACCTTCGCGCAGGGCCGCCAAGTCGAAGTCGCCGACAACTGGCTGGCGAACAATAATCCTTGGCTGATTCGTCGCCCGAACTACCGCGTCAGCGTGCCGCTCTATGGCCGCGTCGTGCACAGCACCGATGACCGTGGGAATCACTGCGCTGAACTCGTCGAGACCCGCAACCTCCTCGGCATGCCTTGGGATATCCCGATCGCTGGCTTCGCGGGTAGCAGCGTCAACTTCCTTCGCCTCTGGGAATCCAAGGCCGCCTCCGAGTTCGATTTCCGTGCTTTCGACCGTGGTGGTTACGTCGAGGCTGTGCATGAGCGCGACTCGAGCGAGATTGTCTCGAAGGTCCTCTACCCGAACGACAGTACCGAAAGCGGTAAGGAGCTCCGCCTCGTCCAGCAGATCTTCTTCGTGTCCTGCTCGCTGCAGGACATCCTGCGCCGCCATCGTCGTACTAACGCCAACTTCAATAACCTGCCGGCCAAGGCCGCGGTGCAGCTTAATGACACGCACCCGTCCATCGCGGTCGCCGAATTAATGCGCCTGCTGGTCGATGTCGAGCGCCTGACCTGGGACGAAGCCTGGGGCCTGTGCTCCCAGGTCTTCAGCTACACGAACCATACTTTACTGCCGGAAGCCCTTGAGACCTGGTCCGTGCCTCTCTTTGAGAAGGTGCTGCCGCGTCACCTCGAGATTATCTACGAGATTAACCGCCGTCACCTCGAGGACGTCGAGAAGCGCTGGCCGGGTGACGACGCCCGCAAGACGGAACTTTCCATCGTGCAGGAAGGCTTCCCGAAGCGTATCCGTATGGCGCATCTCGCCGTGGTCGGTTCGCATCACGTCAACGGCGTCGCCGAGCTGCACACCCGCCTTATCCGGGCCAACCTCTTCCCTGGCTTCAACGAACTTTGGAAGGGTAAGTTCGTCAACGTCACGAACGGCGTGACGCCACGCCGCTGGGTCCGTGGTTGTAACCCCGAGCTCGGCATCCTCTGCGACGAAGTCGCCGGCAAGGGTTGGGAGGCCGACCTCGGCCGACTACACAAACTCGACGCCTTGGCGGACCGCCCAGCTTTTCAGGACCGCTTCCTCGCCATTAAGCGCGCCAATAAGGTGCGCCTGGCTGCCCGCATCAAGGACCTTGTGGGCGTAGAAGTCTCGCCTGACGCCCTCTTTGACGTCCAGATTAAGCGCCTGCATGAGTACAAACGCCAGCACCTGAACTTGCTGCACATCCTGCACCTGTACCGCCGCATCCTGAACGAGCCGAATGGTCAGTTCACGCCGCGCGTCTGTATCTTTGGTGCTAAGGCCGCCCCAGGTTACGCCCTGGCAAAGCACATCATCCACGCGATCAACCGCGTTGCCGCCGTCATCAACTCTGATGAGCGTGTCCGCGGCCTCCTCAAGGTGGTCTTTCTTCCGGACTACCGCGTCTCGCTTGCCGAGCGCATTATCCCGGCCGCCGACCTCTCTGAGCAGATTTCCACCGCAGGTAAGGAAGCCTCGGGAACCGGCAACATGAAGCTCGCGCTCAACGGTGCGGTGACCATCGGCACCCTCGATGGCGCCAACGTCGAGATTGGCGAAGAAGTCGGCGACGAGAACATCTTCATCTTCGGCCTGCAGGTCGAAGAGGTCGAGCAGCTCTGGGCCGATGGTTACGATCCGCGTGCGGTGCTCGCCGCGGACCCCGAACTCGCCGCGCTACTCGACTGGCTAAGGTCTGATACCTTTACGCCTGAACAGGCTGGGGCGCTCTCGCCCGTCGTCGACTCCCTGGTGGATGGCGGCGATCCCTATCTCGTACTGGCTGACTTCCGAAGCTACGTGGATGCCCAAGCTAAGGCCGAGAAAGCCTTCTTGGACCGCCGCCGCTGGGCCGCCATGGCCATCCGGAATGTCGCCCGCTGCGCCAAGTTCTCGTCCGATCGCTCGATTGGCGACTACGCTAAGCTCATCTGGAAGACCAAACCACACCCTATTCCCCGCTAAGAAGGGGTTGAGGTTGGTCGCCAAGGTCCCCAAGATGGGTGGCCTTGCGACCCCGCGTCACCATTTACGTAATCTTTGCGTTGTCGGCGTTGTCGCTCGCCGCGGCCGAACGTCCGCCTGGCGCAATGAAGGTCGGCGTTGTGATTACAGCTGAAGGGGGAATCGAGGGAAAGCAGGTCTATCGTTATGATGCTGACGGTCGTCCGCTGGAAGGTACTCCGTCCAAGGTCGGTGCCCCTTCGTCCGGTCGTCCGCTTGGTTTTATCGGTACCGCTCGGCCCGAACCGACGCCCAAGGCCTCCCCTACGGTTCCGGCTCCGGCTGCTAAGCAGGCTATCAAGTCCGCCGATGGCCGTACGGTTCCCTTCTCGGTTGAAGGGCGAGGTGTCGGCAAGAATGTTAACGAGGCCGTCGACTTCAACTCGGCCTTGAAGAAGGTTTCAAAGTCCAGCGGGCTTATGGGCGAGCGCTTCGAGACGGGGATGGCTCCTATCGGTAAGGAACAGGTGTACTCGCGCAATAATCTCGTCACGCTTGATACCTGGCATGGACGTTATGATACGATTGGCCGGAAGAAGGCGGACATTGAGTTGAAGGACACTCTCGGTGCCCCTGTTCGCCCGAAGGATATGGTCGAGGTTAAGTCCATCGAGCGCATGAAGTCCGCCGTCGGTGGCGCGAAGGCGGAAGTGCCGGAATGGGAGGAACGCATGGGCGTCGAGGCCAACCCGAAATACGCCGGTGTGAAGTCCAACTGGCAGGGACGTCTTAATCCCGACCCCAAGACGGTTGATCAGCTTTCGATGCAGGACATTAATCGCTACCAGTTTCGGCGTAATCGCTCGAGCGACGCAGGTTTGCCGGTGGTGAAGCCGGGATCGGATGATGTCCAGAATAAGGGCGTCCGGAAGTAATTGGTTGAAATTGAGGCGGTTACGCCGCCTTTTTGCCTCGCAGGTTCGGCGGGGCGTTTTAGTTCTACATTCTTACCCTCATGAGCGACGCTCAGCCCAGACCCGCCGGCAACGGCATCAGCGACCTCGAGGTCAAGGATGGCCAGATCATCTTTGATTCCGTCTGGTCCAGTCTTGAGCGGGAGATCGGTCGCGAGAAGCTGGCCTTCCCGCGCGAGATTTTCTGGCTCAATGGCGCCCCGGGCGCCGGTAAGGGCACCAACACGGCGTTCATTCTCCAGTATCGGGACTACGCCGCGGACCCGATTGTCGTCAGTGATCTACTCTCCAGTCCCGAGGCCAAGAAGCGCATCGACGCTGGCATGCTCGTGGGTGACCGCGAAGTAGTGGAGATTCTCTTCCGCAAACTGCTCACCCCCGAATACGTCAGCGGTGCGATTGTCGACGGCTTCCCTCGATCGATGGTGCAGGTCGAATGTCTTAAGCACCTCTTCACCAAGCTCAATGACCTCCGTACGGAGTTCCGCGGTTCGACGGGCGTCCGCTTCCCTAAGCCTCATTTCCATATTTTAGTGTTGTTCGTTGATGAGAACGAATCCGTCCGTCGTCAGCTCAAGCGCGGGCAGGAGGCCGTCGCCCAGAACGAGAAGGCCACGCGCGATGGCGGTCCGCTCGCCGAGGTCCGTAAGACTGACTTGACGGCCGACGCCGCCCGCAACCGCTATCGGGTCTTCAAGGAACGTACCTACGAGCCGCTGCAGTCGCTGCGCGACATTTTCCACTACCATTTCATCAACGCGCAGGGTTCGCTCGCCGAAGTCCAGGCCCGTATCATCAAGGAACTCCAGTACCAGAGCTCCCTTGAGCTGTCGGAAGAGACTTACGACCTTATCTCGCCGATCCCGCTGGCCTCGCAGATCGTCCAGCACGCCCGTCAGGATCTCGTTCGGCGTCTCGACGACTACGCTGAGCGTAACGCCGAGTGCTTCCGTCAGGTCATCGAACTAATCCAGGACAAGTTCCTGCCGATTATTAAGGCCCACGCCATCTCAGGTCAGGCGCACGTCAATATCGAGACCACGGTCTTCGACGACCCGCTGGCGATCTCGATGTTCATCGATATCTTCTCCGAACGCGGTTTCCACGCTGTGGTCGACCAGCACCGCATCGAGATCCCAGAGACCATCGTCGCCGGTACCGGCAAGGTGATCACGCGCGTCAAGAAGGTCTGGCGGGTGTCGATCCGCTTCGAAGGTTCCGAAATCCGCCGCGGCGGCGCCTGAGCCTACTTCGCCGACGGGGTGTCGGCGTCGATGCGGTTCTCACTGCCTTCCGTGACGAGGAGTCGTGGGGCCTTGCTGCGCTGCTCTGCGGGGCGGTCGTCACGCAGGAGATTGCCAGTCACGAGGCTACGGGTGAGGCGGGTTAGGCGCAGGGCGGTGCCGTCGCAGTCGAGAATACTGTTATTCGTGATCCGCAGCCGAGAGCAGTCCGTCACGTCAACACCGGCTTCGTGGGCGTGTACACCCGAGACGAGATTATCCGAGAAGCTCGAATCCACGACTCTTCGCAGCACGACGCCATTCTTTTCCGCGAGATTGTTGCCGTTGACGAGATACCTGGGGTTGCGGTCGAAGTTGTTACCGCTGATCACTATATTGGAGCTGTCTTCGACGAGGATATCATGGGCGAAGCCTTCCCAGAAGGTATTGGCGGAGACCGTGACGCCGCGGGCGTTCTTGATCTCGATGTTGACCTGGACGTCGCTGAACACGTTGCCGGTGATGGTCACATTGCCTTCGCGGGTCGTCGGTCGACCGCCACGCCGGACCAGTGACTCATCTTTGCCTCCACCGAGGATGCGGATGTTTGCCGAGTGAGGGGCCTTGTTCGTATGTTGGATGGTGCAGCCGGTGATGGTGACCTCGCCGATGGAGCCACCGGTCGAGTCGAGTTCGACGTTGGCAGCCGGCTTACCCTTGGCGTCGTGGTTAGCCTCGATGTCACAGGTACCAATCTGGACGTTACGGACATTGCCGCCGCGGGAGACGATCCCGCCGCCACCGTTGTAGCTGATGTGCGAGCCGATGATGTTCGACTGGTGTAGGTTGACGTCGTCGTAGAAGATGCCGATGCCTGAGTTGTGGTAGAGATTGCAGGCGTTGATGATGATGTTGCGGTTCGACTTCGTGAGGTGAATCGCGTGACGGCATTGCCGGATTAGCACATGCTCGATCGTGAGTTGCATCGCGCCCGTGGCCTCGATGCCGTCTGCTTCGGCGTGGGCCCCGATAATCTCGAGCCCGATGACGGCAGGGCCCCGCTCATTCTGCCAGACCTGCGGCTTGAAGTTCCAGGGGTCGGCCGACTTGCCATGCGTCCCGACGAAATGCAGGGCTGGGCCGGAGCCTGCCATGATAATCTGCGCCGTCCCGTCGCCGCTGATGGCGGCGTAGCCGGTCTTGGCGAGGTCGACGGTCACCGTCTTAGTTAACTTATAACGACCCTTGGGCAAGCGCACCGAACCCTGGGTGTCGACGAGTTGCTGGAGGGCGGCGGTGTCGTCCGCCTGGCCGTCGCCGACGAGCGTCTGGGCGGAGAGGAGAGTCGTGAAGGCCAGCAGGGTGAGGAGATAACGCATCAGGTTATTTGGTAGCCTTGAAGTAACCTTCGGAAGCCATCCATTCGCCGGCGGTCTTGGTCCAGCCGTCAACCGGCATCTTTGTCTGGCGCGTGCCGAAACCATGGCCGCCCTTAGAGTAGACGTGAATCTCAGACTGAATATTCTGACGCTTGTATTCGATGTAGAGCTTGGCGGCTTCGAGCGGATTGGCACCGTCGTTGTGAGCGACTACGAAGAAGCAGGGCGGGGCATCGGCCGGGACGCTGAATCCTTCGCGGAATTTGGTCTTATCCTCCTTCTCGAGGAAGCCGCCGCCGTAGACGAAGATGGTGAAATCCGGACCACGTGCGTCGTCGACGCCTGGCTTCTGTTCGAAGGTGCGAGGGGTGCGGTCCCAGGACGCATGGCCGACGAGGTTGGCGCCCGCGGAGAAGCCGATTACGCCGACGCGCTTCGGGTCGATGTTCCATTCCTTGGCGTGGGTGCGGACGAGGCCGAGCGAGCGCTGCAGGTCCTGCACGGGATAGGCATACGGTAGGGTCTCGTCGGCCGTCGGGGTGCGGTAGCGCAGGAGGATGCCCGTGACGCCGATGCTATTAAGCCACTCACAGACGCCCGTGCCTTCGTTCTTGGTCGAGAGGAACCAGTAACCGCCGCCCGGGCAGACGATGACTGCGGCTCCGTTTGGATTGGCCGCCGGGTAGACCGTGATCGAGGGATCGTTAATGAAGGTCTCTCGGCCCGGCTGGTTGCCTTTCGGACCGATGCGGTCGAGCACCGACTTGGACGGCGCGACGCGCTTGCCCGGGACGCCTTCAGGCCAGAGGGGCAGGGCGGTTTCGGCGGCGGTGGCGGAAGTCGCCAAAGCCAGGAGAAGGAGCGTGAGGAATCGCATCGGGGTATCGTTAAGACAGCACAGCCGGGCGGATGTGCCAAACAAAGAAGCGGCCGAGGGGCCGCTTCTTAAGACCGATATGACGGAATCGCTTAGGCGATGGCCTGCGTGTAGATCTCGTTGGCCTTCTTCCAGTCGACGACCTTCCAGAAGGCGTCCACATAGTCGGGGCGGCGATTCTGATACTTCAGGTAGTAGGCGTGTTCCCAGACGTCGAGGGCGAGGACTGGGGTGCCGTTCACGTCGACGACGCCCTTCATGAGGGGGCTGTCCTGGTTCGGCGTGGAGGTCACTGCGATGGACTTGTCAGCCTTGACGATGAGCCAAGCCCAACCGGAGCCGAAGCGGGTGGTCGCAGCGGTCTTGAAGGCCGCCTTGAGACCCTTCTCGCCTTCGAGTCCACCGAAGGCCTTCTGGATGGCTTCACCGAGGGCGCCAACGGGTTCGCCGCCTCCGTTCGGAGAGATGATGTTCCAGAAGAAGGTGTGGTTGGCGTGGCCACCAGCGTTGTTGCGGACGGCGGTGCGGATGGACTCAGGCACCTTGGAGAGGTCGGCGATGAGCGCGTTGACGTCGGCGGGAGCGGCGAAGCCGGCTTCCTTGGCGAGCGCGGCGTTCACGTTCGTGACGTAAGCGTTATGATGCTTGCCGTGGTGGATTTCCATCGTCGCTTGGTCGATGTGCGGCTCGAGAGCGGCGTGAGGGTAGGGCAGGGGGGCGAGGGTGTAGCTCATGGTTTTGGTGGAAGCGGTTTGGGCGGAGAGGGAAGTGGCGCCGAGTGCAGCGGCGGCGAGGGAGGCTTTACTGATGAAGTCGCGTCGATGCATAGGGATAGGTTGATGATTTGGCGCAGGGGTCAAGCCGGGGCGGAGGAATCGCGCCCACGCTTCATGTTAAAGTAGGCCTGGAGGATCTCGCGACAGGGTTCTTCGAGGACGCCGGAGGTCACTGAAACGCGGTGGTTGAGCTTCGGGAGGCTGTGGAGCTCGGTCGCTCCGCCCATGCAGCCCATCTTCGGGTCGCCCCAGGCGAAGACCACGCGATTGAGCCGGCTCATAATCGTTGCGCCGGAGCACATCGGGCAGGGCTCCTTGGTGACGTAAAGGTTGCACTCGTTGAGACGCCAGTCGCCAATCTTCTTGGCGGCTTGCGTGATCGCCAGCATCTCGGCGTGGGCGGTTGGGTCATTGGCGCGTTCGACTTCATTATGGGCCGCAGCGATGATTTCGCCGCCGCGTTCGATAATCGCGCCGATGGGCACCTCGTCGATTCGCCAGGCGTCGACGGCGAGGTTGAAGGCCAAGGCCATGTAGAAGGCGTCGTCCCGGTTCAGTTGGGATGGGCGCATCTTCTCGAACGGGCAAACAAGCCCGGGGCGGGGGGTCGAAGCGTCCTCTTCCATGGCGGGCAGGATTACCCCTGTGAGGTCTATGGCAAGAGGGGAGGATGGCTTCACTACAGTGATTGACTCTCCGCTCGGTTAGGGATGCACTGCCGCCCATAAGGCATGGCTGAAGAACCCGTTATCGAACTCGAAGGCAAAATCCTGCAAGTGCTTCCTGGCACCATGTTCCGGATCGAGCTCCCCAATAAGCACGTGGTGCTGGGACGTATCTCCGGCCGTCTCCGCAAGAACTTCATCCGCATCAACCCCGGCGACCGCGTGAAGGTCGAGATGACCCCTTCGGATCTGACGACCGCCCGGATCATCTTCCGCCTGCGTGATACCGCTCCGCGCCCCCCGGGTCCCCCGCCCAAGCGCCGCTATTAATCCTCCAGAAACCCGGTCATTCGGGTTTTTTATTGCAAGGGGTCAGGCTGTAATCCATTAATCATTACTCAACTACTCATAATTAAACCCCATGGCCATCTACAATAGCGTCCTCGACACCATCGGTCACACGCCCCTCGTGCGACTGAACAAGGTCACCGAAGGTCTTCATGCCGAAGTCCTGGTGAAGCTTGAATTTTTCAACCCGCTTTCGAGCGTCAAGGACCGCATCGGTCGCGCCATGATCGACGCCGCCGAGCGCGACGGCCGTCTGAAGCCGGGTGGCACCATCGTCGAGCCGACCTCGGGTAACACCGGCATCGCCCTCGCCTTCGTCGCCGCCGCCCGCGGTTACCGCTGCATCCTCACGATGCCTGAGACGATGTCCGTCGAACGTCGCGTCCTCCTCCGCCTCCTCGGCGCCGAGATCGTCCTCACCCCCGGTGCGAAGGGCATGCGTGGCGCCATCGAGCGTGCGACCCAGATCCGCGACGAACAGGGCGCGAACGCTTTCATGCCGATGCAGTTCGATAACCCGGCCAACCCCGAAGTGCATCGCCGTACCACCGCGGTCGAGATCTGGGAAGACACCGAAGGCAAGGTCGACGCCATCGTCGCCGGCGTCGGCACGGGCGGCACGATCACCGGCGTCGCTTCCGTGCTCAAGGGCAAGAACCCGAAGTTCCGCGCCATCGCCGTCGAGCCCGTCTCTTCTCCGGTCATCACGCAGACCATGTCCGGCCAGCCCGTGCAGCCGGCTCCCCATAAGATCCAGGGCATCGGCGCCGGCTTCGTCCCGAAGAACTGCGACATCTCCCTGATCGACGAAGTCATCCAGGTCTCGAACGAAGACGCCTTCGCCACCGCGCAGGAAGTCTCCATCCGCGAAGGCCTCGCCGTCGGCATCTCCTCGGGCGCCAATATCTGGGCCGCCCTTCAGCTCGCCAAGCGTCCGGAATACGC
>CAIKWA010000093.1 GCA_903831005.1 uncultured Opitutia bacterium | reverse complement strand
TGGCGATGGTGCCGATGGCGGCGGTACGCTTGGCCACGGCGACGCGCGCGAGTTCATTACGCCAGTCGGTGTAGCCGCCGGCGTGTTCGGTGACGACACCGTTGCCCTCGAAGACCAGCGTGCTTGTGACGACGTTATCGAGGAAGGCACGGTCGTGGGAAACCATGATCAGCGTGCCGGCGTAATCCACGAGAATGTCTTCCAGTACATCAAGCGTCTCGGCGTCGAGGTCGTTCGTAGGTTCGTCGAGCACGAGCACGTTGGCCGGCTTGGTAAACAGGCGGGCGAGCAGGAGTCGGTTACGTTCGCCGCCCGAGAGTACCTTGGCCTTGGAGCGAGCGCGAGTGGGGTCGAAGAGGAAATCCTGGAGGTAACTGATGACGTGACGCGAGCGGCCCTGGACCGTGACCGTATCGCTGTCTCCGGCGAGGTTCTCAGCGACGGTCTTATCGTCGTCAATCTGCTCGCGCATCTGGTCGAAGTAGATCACTTCCATCTTCGTTCCGAACTTCAGGACGCCGGAGGTGGGCGCCAGCTGGCCGAGGAGCATCTTGACGAGGGTGGTCTTGCCAGCGCCGTTCGGGCCGATGAGGCCGACCTTGTCGCCGCGGTTGAGGACGAGGCTGAAGTCGCGGATGAGGGGCGTACCGCCCGGGTAGGCGAAGGCGATCCCTTCGGCTTCGACCACGCGGACGCCGGAACGTTCTGCTTCGCTGATTTCCATCTTCGCGGAGCCGGCGACGGAACGCAAAGCGCCGCGTTGGGCACGCATCTTAACGAGGGCTTCCATGCGGGCGTTGGACTTCGTGCGTCGAGCGCCCGGGCTACGGCGGGACCAGGCTTCTTCCTGGCCGAGCTTCTTATCGAAGGCCGCGCGTTGGCGTTCTTCTGCGACAAAGAGTTCTTCTTTGCGGACGAGATAGGTATCGTAGTCACAGGACCAGCTCGCGAGCTTACCGCGATCGAGTTCGATGATGCGGTTCGCCATGCGGCGCAGGAAGGCGCGGTCGTGCGTGACGAAGAGCAGGGGGATCTTCTGTTCGAGCAGGAACTCTTCCATCCACAGGATCGAATCGAGGTCCATGTGATTGGTCGGCTCGTCGAGCAGCAGCAGGCCTGGCTTGGCGGCCAAGGCTTTGGCTAGGAGGCAGCGACGCTTCAGGCCGCCGGAGAGGGCGTTAAACTCGCGGTCCTCAGGGAGCCCCAGGCGGGCGATCAGGTCGTCGACCCGGAGGTCCTTTTCCCAGTCCTCGGAATGGTCGTCAGCCCGGACGCCGGAGGTCACGATATCGCGAACATTACCCGGCAGGCTCTCGGGAATCTCCTGGGTCAGGCGGGCGATGCAGACGCCGTCAGGGATGGTCACCGTGCCCGTGTCGGGGGCGGACTCGCCGGCGGCGATGCGCATCAGGGTGGTCTTACCGGCGCCATTGCGGCCGAGCAGACAGACCCGTTCGCCTTCCTCGATCTGGAGGTTCAGGTGGTCCAGGACGGGAGGGCCGCCGAAGCTGACATAGACGTCGAGGAGACTGAGTAGGGCCATTGCCCGG
>CAIKWA010000092.1 GCA_903831005.1 uncultured Opitutia bacterium | reverse complement strand
GTTGTCTGGGTTGAACATGAACGCCGCTCTGACGCCCGCCCAACTTCTCGCTTCCCTTGAATGGCGCTACGCCACCAAGGCTTTCGATACCCGTAAGCTTCCGGACGCCACCTGGGCCGCGCTCGAGGAGTCCCTTCGCCTGACGCCTTCCTCTTACGGCCTCCAGCCTTGGAAGTTCTTCATCATCTCCGACCCGGCCGTCCGCGCCAAGCTGCGCCCGGTCTCCTGGAACCAGACGCAGGTCACCGACGCCTCGCATCTCGTGGTCTTCGCCCGTCGTACCGAGATCACGGAGAAGGACGTGAACGATTTCTTCCACCAGATGGTCTCCGAGCGTAACGCGGATGCTTCGAAACTCGAACCCTATCGCCAGATGATGCTCGGTGGCGTGGTCAACGGTAAGGATGCCGCCGGCCAGAAGGAATGGGCCGCCCGTCAGCTCTACATCGCCCTCGGCCAGCTCATGGGTGCCGCCGCGGCCCTCGCGGTCGACACGTGCGCACTCGAAGGCATCGATCCCGACGCCTACACCGAGATTCTCGGCCTGAAGGGCAGTGGCTATGAAGTCATCGTCGCCTGCGCCATCGGCTACCGCTCTACCGAAGACAAGTACTCCGGGATGAAGAAAATCCGTTATCCGGCCAGCCGCGTCATCGGCCGCGTCTGATCAGCTGCGCGCTGACCAACGCACGAACTCCTCGTCATCGGCGAGGACCTCTGGGTCGCCGTATTCCGTCGAAAGCAGACTGCGATAGGCCTCGTCGGCGAAACGCCGGCAATGGAGGAGCACGCGGGCCGAGTGGCCGGGCGCGCGGACCAGTCGGCCGAGAGCCTGGTTGACCTTACGCATGCCCGGGCGGACGTAGGCCAGCGAGAACGCGTCCTCGGCGCCGGCTTCGACGAACATCTTCCGGCGGGCTTCCTGGAGGGCGTTGACCTCGGGGAGCGCCGGGCCGATCACCACCGCGGAACGGATGCGCCCGCCCAGCATGTCGACCCCTTCGCCGAGCGAGCCGCCGAGAATCAGGCAGAGGATGGTGTAGCGGTTGAGGGAATCCTCGACGAAGCGCGCAGTGCCGTCGGGGCCGAGGCCGCGCGGCTGCAATGCGACGTCGGCTTTGGGGTCGAGGTTGCGGACCTCCTTCACCACGGCTTCGGCATATTTATACGAGGGGAAGAAAGCCGCGACCGCGCCTTCTTGCGAGAGGCGGAGCAGGGCAGCGCCGGTCCGGGCCATGTGGCCTTCGCGGGTCTTCAGGCGCGTGTCGACGCGTCCGTCGATCGCGACGGTGTAAGCGCCTTGGCGCCACGGCGCGAGGGCGTTGACCATCACGAGATTATCCGGATCGAGCCCGCAGTCGGCTGCGAGGGAGCCGCGCGGGCCCGGCGTCGCGGTCATCAGCAGGGTGTGGCCGAAGGCGCGGAGGCGTTCGCCGGTGGCCTTGGCGGCGGAAAGGCAATCGAGGCTAAGCAGACCGGGGCGCGGCGACCAGAGGAGCCAGCCGAGGTCAGCGGCTTCGAGGCGATCGGACCAGGAGGCGGCGTTCCAGACGGCCTGCTTGGCGGCGTCCGGAAGGTCGTCGGTATTGAACGGGTGTTCGGCCGCGAGCACGGACATGCGTTCCGCGATGGCCATCGCTTCGATGCGGTCGTCCGGCGATATGGCGTCGGCCTTCGGCAGGCGATGGAGGAAGTCGGCCCACATCTGGGCGGTCTGACACCAGGCTTCGGGAGCGCGGAAACGCGTGAGCGTGAAGGCGAAGTCGGCCGCTGCCTGTTC
>CAIKWA010000091.1 GCA_903831005.1 uncultured Opitutia bacterium | reverse complement strand
GGGAACTTCGCGCCGGAGGCGCCGAGGTACGGACCCTTCTGTTCGGCGGCGAGGTCAACGGCGTGGCAGGCGACGCAACCCTGCTGAGTGAACAGGCGCTGGCCGTTCTTCACGTTGCCGCGTCCCTTGAGGGCGGCGTTCGCGACGACCTTGGCGTCGAGCTGCGCAATCTTCTTACCCTTGCTGGCAGCGGCGAGCTTACCGGCGGCGAGCGCGGCCTGGGCGGCCTTGATCTGGAGGACGTTGTCGCCCTTCATGCCTTCCTCGAGCTGCTTGTCGAAGCCCGTTAGGCCGAGGTCGCTGATGGCGTGGAAGAAGCCGAGGTCGCGCGGGTTTTTGTCGACGTGCGCGCGGACAGACTTCTTCTGCTGGTCCTTGGTGAGCGGGCTGCTGAGCACATTGAGCAAGGCCTTCCAGAGAATCGTGGAGGACGCGTCGTCAGCCTTGTTGGCCATGGAGCGGAGCTTGTTCACCTGGTTGCCACGCTCGGCCTCGTAGATGAAGTCGCTAATCGCCTGCGTGGCGGAAGCGGGTGCCGCGGCGTCCTTGGACCAGCCGGCGAGGACCTTCACGCGGGGTTCGAGGCCGGCGTCGCCTTCAACCTTGAGCAAGGCCTTGTAGCAATCGAAACGCTCTTCCCACTTACGGTTAGCCTGAAGGGCGGCGTCGACGAGCAGGGCCAGGTCGGCCGGACGCAAGGTCTGCGTGGCCATCGCCAGGCGGAGCGGGTCGAGGCCTTCGAGTTTGAGGTCGGTGATGGCGATGCGGTTCTTGGCGAGGATCTCCAGCGAGGCCATACGCAGCTTGCTAGGAAGCTTGGCGTAGGCGGCTTCGAGGCCGGCATGGATGCGCGGTGTGGCGGACCAAGCGTCTGGTACGAAATAAGGGCCACGGTCATCCGGACGGGTGCTCCACCAATCCTTATAGTTCCAAGGCTTCTCGACGTGGTAGAGGCGAGCGAGCGTCGCGACCGCGCCGAAGCGGGCTTCGTCGTCGCCGCTCAGGCTGAGCGCAAGGAGTCCGTCAACGGCTTCGTCTGAGTGGATACCTTGCAGCGCACGGAAGGCGACGAAGCGCTGGGCCGGATCAGCCAGCGCGGCGAGGCAGGCCTTGGCGTTACCGAGGCGAGAGAGTGCAGCGATGACGGTGTGCGGGAGGCGGTAGTGTTCGCCAGCGCCGAGCTTCGCTTCGTCGGCGGGCCACTTGGCGGCGGCGGCGAGCATGGCTGGGGCGGCTTCCTTGGCGCCGAGGCGCTGCAGCCCGATGACGGCCTGGAGGCGCACGCGCGGATCGGCGTCATTCAAGGCGTCGACGAAGAGCTGGACCGGCACGCCTTCGAGCTGCGTGGTGCGGTCGGCGAGCGCGCGCAGGGCGAACTCGCGGACGACGGCATCCTTAGCGAGCGCGACAAGGCCGGCGTTAGCCTTGGCTCCGAGCAGCTGCTTATAGGTGAAGATAGCGGCGACGCGGGCGTAGAGGTGCTCTGAGCTGGACTGCGCGATTGCGAGGACGGGCTCGCCGAGCTCGGCCTTATTGCGGTCGATGATCTGGCGCTGGGTCTCGAGGCGCTGGACGGCGGACTTCGAGGAGAGCTGCTTCACGAGGTCGGCGTCGGAGAGTTTGGTGACGTCGATATAGACGTTGGGCTTCACGTCCTTGGCGGTGATGAGCTGGACGGTGCCGTTCGGGTAGTAGATCGGCTCTTCGACTTCCTTGCCGTCCTTCATGACCTTCTTCGACTTGGGCTTACCGTTGCCGAGGTAGCTGAAACCGCCGCCGCGCCAATCGGCGAGGAACAGGCGGGAGTTACCGTCGACGTCGAAGTCGGTGGCTTTGGCGACCTTCTCAAAAATCTCCTGCTGCGCGACGAACGTGGCTTCGAAGCGGGCGATTGGGTGACGATACAGCGTGCCCGTGGTCCAGTCGCAGGTGAAGAGAGACTCGCCGAAATCACCAGGGAAACCGGGTTCGCTCAGGTAGAGGCCGCCAGTGCCAGAACCGCCGCCGTAGTCGGCGAGGGGATGGGCGCCCTCGTCAGCGAAGTTCTTGTACAGACGCGGATAGCCCGCGTCAGCCAGGGAGGTGAAGTGGTGGAAGCGGGTGTTCCAGCCCTTGCCGTCGTTGGTGTTGTCGCGGGAGAAGAGGTCGAGGGTTGGGGAGATGGCGACGTCGCAGATATTGCGTGTCATCACGGTGTAGTTCTCGAGCTCGGTGCCGTCTGGGCGGACACGCATGACGCCGCCACCATAGAGGGTCACGCGCTTCTTGTCGCCGAGGCCGATGGCGCCGTCGTTGTCGCGAATGAGTCCCGCGCCGAAATCGCCGACTGCGATATAGAGCCAGCCGTCGATGCCCATACGGGCACCATTGGTAGTGTGGTCGGCGCCGCGGGGGTGCTCGATACCGCCGCCGAGACCATCGACGAGCAACGTGCGCTCGGTATCGTAGTCGGCCTTGCCGTCGCCGTTCTTATCCTGGAAGCGGGAGAGAAAGGGCGGGTGGACGAGATAGAAGACGCCGCCGACGTAGTGGCCGCCGCGCGGGCTCTCGACCTTGGTGTATTCAATCACCTGGTCGGCGACGCCGGCACCCTTGGTGTCGCGGGCGATAAGAATGCGACCCATGCCCGGGATGTGGCCGAGGGAGCCGTTCTTGTCCGAGGAGACGTAGACGTCGCCGTTGGCGGCGGCGGCCACCGCAGTCGGATAGATTTCGGGTTCCTGGGCGTTGCCGAGGAACTCACGGATGACGAACCCTTCCGGAACGGCCTGGGCGGCCGCGGCGAAGAGGAAGAGTCCAAGGGAGGAGCGTACCATGGGTGTAGGGGTAAGGGGATAGATGTAGGCGACTCCTTCTTTGTTCCAAGCGGGAAGTCTATCTTAGCGTCTTGCCCGTCCGCCCCCGGGGGCTAACCCTCGTACCATGGCCCTCCCGGTGCTCAAGTTCTTCCCCCGCCCGAGGGAACTGACCCTTCGCGGGGGCTGGCTCAAGGTGCCCCCCCACCCCCACCCGACCGCCCTCTTTATAGAGAGACTGCCGTCGACCATGGCGGAAGCCCGGGCAGCCCTGACCGGAGCCGCGGATGGAGCCTGCCGGATCGTCCATCAGCCCGAGCATGGAGCCGAGGGCTATCACCTCGAAATCCTCACGAGCGGCATCCGCCTCATTGCCGGCGACGCGCATGGCGTCCTTTACGGCGCGCAGACCCTGCGACAGATCGCCGCACAGTATCCCGACGAGCTGCCGCACCTCGTGATCATTGATTCGCCAGACCTACCCGTCCGCGGCTTCATGCTCGACGTCTCGCGCACGCGCGTGCCCACGCAGGCCGAACTCCTCACCCTCGTCCGCGCGCTCGGCAGTCTGCGCGTCAACCAGCTCCAACTCTACGTCGAGCACACCTTCGCGTTCCGCGGTCACGAGGATGTCTGGAAAGACGCCTCACCACTGACCCCAGGCGAGATCCGCGAACTCGACGATGCTTGCGCGGAGCTCGGCATCGAGCTCGTCCCGAACCTCAACACCTTCGGCCACATGGAGCGCTGGCTCCGTCACCCTCGCTACCGAGCGATGGCCGAGTGCCCCGAAGGCTGGATTCATCCGCTGACAGGACAGTTCAAAGAGTTCCCTGGCACGCTGCGGCCCAATCAAGCCTCGGTCGACTTCGCCGGATCGCTGCTCGACGACTACCTTCCGAACTTCCGTAGCCGTCAGGTCAATATCGGTGGCGACGAGCCATGGGAGCTCGGCCAGGGGTTCAGCAAGCAGGCCGTCGCCGAACGCGGCAAGCACCGCGTCTACCTCGACCACCTCAAGAAGCTGTGCGCGCTCGGACGCGACCGCGGCCGCACCGTGCAATTCTGGGGCGACATCCTGCTCGAAGATCTCGCGCTCGCGCAGGACGCGCCCGCCGACGCCGTGCCCGTCGTCTGGGGTTACGACTCCGGCCATCCCTTCAATGAACAATGCGGCCGTCTCCGCGAACTCGGTCGCGCGTACTTCGTCGCGCCGGGTACCAGTGCTTGGCAGAGCTTCACTGGCCGGCTCGATAACGCGCTGACGAACCAAGCCGAAGCCGTCGGCGCAGCCGTGCGTCATGAAGCGCGCGGCATCCTCCTCACCACCTGGGGCGACAACGGCCACCACCAGCCGTGGCCGACCGCGTGGTTGCCTATGGCCGCCGGCCTCGCCCAAGCCTGGGGCTACGCCGCCAACGCCAAGACCGACTTCGCCGCTGGCTGCGCGATCCTCGGCGGCCTGAGCGTAGCCGACGGACAGGCCGTCGCCGCGGCGCTCACGCAGCTCGGCACGCTCGACGGCCAGATCGCCAAGGCGAACCGCAATAAGAGCCTCACCTGGGATTTCCTGACCGCCAAGCCCGATGCGCTCGCGAAATTCACCGAGGGCGTCTCCTCCGCAGAAATCGCCGCCTCGCAGTCGCACCTCGCCGAAGCCCAAGCGCTCATCGCGAAGATCAGCGATACGACCATCCGCGCGGAACTTTCCCTCGGCGCCCGCCTCGCCGGTGCTGGCCTACGCCGCGCCGACGGCAAGGCTATCTCTGCCGAAGAACGGGCACGGTTGACCAAGGATTATGAAGTCGTCTGGCTGCGCCGCTCACGTCCAGGCGGGCTAACGGAAAGCGCGGGGCTGTTGTTCGGGTAAGGCTGACCGCCTCGGTCAGCCGTGTCTTAAGGTAGGGACGTGATTGCCATCACGTCCGTTCGCGGACGGATACGGGGATTGATATGACGGACTAAGACCCGCCAACTTCCCATCCGCGGCTTCGAACGGCGGCGATGGCAATCGCCGCCCTACCCGAGACCCTAGCCAATCCTCCGGCCTCCGGCTCCCATTTGAGTTTATGGTTCGCCGCAGGTAAATCCCCTACCCTCATCCTTATTGCCTCTCTCCTTCGGCGCTGACATCTTTTCGCCACCCCGCCGACCTTGGAAAGCCTCCGCCCATTCTTTCGTCATGCTGCGCTACTCGTCGGCGGCACCATCGTCCTTTCCGCCCAGACGCTGCCTCCGCTGCTCGTGCCGAAGCCGACGATCGTCAACGCCGCGCCTGACGCGCTCTTCGCGGGGACCGTGCCGAAGCTCGAACTTTATATCTCCAAGGAAAACATCGATAAACTCGCGAAGAATCCCCGCGAGTTTGTGGCCATGACGTTGAAAGAGCCCGGCGGCGTCAACCTCGAGAAATGCTCGATCAAACTGAAGGGTTCCGCCGGCAGCTTCCGCCAGATCACGGAAGATCGCCCAGGGTTCTCGGTCCGCACCGCCAAGTCGAAGAAGGGCCAGGAATACCGCGGCCTCTCCAAGTTCCAGCTCAATAACTGCGCACAGGACGGCTCGATGCTGCTCGAGATGGCGGCGGGCGAGATGGCCCGCCGCGCCGGCGTGCCAGCCTCGCGCTGTACGCACGCCTACCTCGTCCTCAACGGCAAGCCGCTCGGTACCTACGTACTCAAGGAGGGTTTCAATACCGAGTTCCTCTCGGCCTTTTTCAAGAACACGAGCGGCCACCTTTACGACGGCGCCTTCTGCAACGAGATCGACGGCCCCATCGAAGTCGACCAAGGCGACCCCGACGAGAAAGTACGCCTCACCGAACTCATCGCCGCGACCCGGGAGCAGAACCCCACCCTGCGCCTCCAGCGCATGGACCGCATCCTAGATATCGACGCCTACCTGCGGTACCTGGCGCTCGAGGAGATCCTCTGCCACTGGGACGGCTATTCGTTCAACCGGAACAACTACCGCTTCTACGAGGAGCCGACGGCCGGCAAGTTTCACTTCCTACTCCACGGTATGGACCAGGTCTTCGGCGATGAGCGTTGGTATATCTTCCGCCGGCCAGGTGCCGCGGTGCCCAACGCGCTGCTCGAGAACCCGGCCATACGGGAGCGCTTCCGCGCGCAATTCTTCAACGTGTACGAGAAGAATTTCCGGACCTACGACTGGCCAAAGCGCATCCTAGAATTGGCGTCTAATTCGAAGGCGAAACTCACCCCCATCGACGCCGCGGAGGCCAAGCGTTTCGACGAACGCGGCAAGCAGGCAGCCGCGCAGGTGAAGCGCCGCATTGACGCGATCCGGATCCAGCTCGATGACGCCGCGCAGCTACGGATCATGGGCGGCAAAGCCTCGCTCTCGAAGTATGCTTGGGAAAGACAGGCCGAAGAGAAGGAAGGCTCGGAGCGTGACCACGAGGGGCGCTCCTGCTTCCACCTGATCGCCGGCGAGAAGAAAGGCGGCGACTTCCGCCTCCAGCTCTCCACCGGTCCCGGCCGCTATCGGCTCACGGGCATGATCAAGACGGCGGGCGTCGTGGCGGGCAAGGACGAGAAGGAGAAAGGCCTTCGCCTGCGCATCTCCGGCCTCACCGGCGTCCCCGCCCTCACGGGCTCGAACAGCTGGCGCACGGTCTCCGTCGAATTCTCCGTCCTCGAAGCCGACCCCGTGCTCGTGCTCGAGCTACGCGCCGACGCCGGCCAGGCGTGGTTCGACCGCAACACCCTCGTGCTCACGCGTATTCCCTGATCATGGAAATCGCCGCGCGCTTCGAACTCAAATACGTCCTGACGCTCGCCGACCGCGATGCGCTGCTCGCCCGCTTCGCCGACCGCTTCCAGCCCGACACCCTCGGCGGGCCGGCCGGGCGTTATCCTGTCGTTAGTCTTTATTGTGATTCCGCCGACCGGAAATGCTACTGGGATGCCTGGCGCGGCGTCCCCTCGCGGCGTAAGCTGCGGCTCCGCCTTTACGGTACGCCCGACGGCTCGATTCCTGCGGCGACCTTCCTAGAGATCAAGCATCACGACGGCAGCGAGGGGGCTAAGCGCCGCGTCCTGCTCCCGCTGGAGCAAGCCCAGGCTTTCGTGAACGGCGGCGCCGCGCCGGCGTCTGGACCTGCCGACACGCGCATCTTCGCCGAAGCCAGCCGGCTCATTAGCGCCGAAAGCTTCCGACCCGCGTGCGTGATCCGCTATGACCGACAGGCCTACCGCTTTGTGGACGCAACTGGACACGAGCAACTTCGCATCACCTTCGACCATGGTATCCGGTGTCGCTTCGACCGGCTCACCACGAAGCCAGCGGACGACGGTTGCGCCCTGCCCGTGCTCGCCGCGGATCGTTGCCTGATGGAGGTCAAAGGCGCCACCGCTGCGCCGTATGACTTCGCCGCGCACCTCTCGGCGCACGGAATCTTTCCTCGCCCCTTCAGCAAATATGCTGAGAGTGTCCGCCAGCACGGCGCCACCCCCGCCCTTTCCGCCTAAATGAACCTCCTGCCCCGCCTTCTCCTCGCCGCCGATCCGTCCCCGGCGGCCGACCCACTGACCCGAGCCCTCGCCGAACATGCCGACAAGCCCGGCGTGAAGGAGATCCTGGGCGCAATCCTGTTCAGCTTCGCGCTTAACCTCCTCGTCGCGTGGACGTATAAGCAGACCTACCGTGGCACGCGCTACTCGCAGGACTATGTGCACACCCTGCTCATCCTCGGCACGGTCGTCACACTGGTGATTCTCGTTGTCGTGGGTAACCTGGCGGCCGCGTTTGGCATGTTCGCAGCGTTCTCAATCATCCGCTTCCGTCGTAACGTCGGTCAGTCCCGCGACATCGGTTTCATCTTCCTCGCCATGGGCACCGGCCTCGCCGTGGGCGCACGCCAATACCACCTCGCCGCGATCACCGTGCCGCTTGTGTGCGCGATCATCTTCCTCCTCTCGCGCGCGAACCTCTTCTCCTCCTTCAAGGGTTCGCATATCCTGCGAATTCGCGTGGGCACCGACGTGGACTACGATCAGGCCTTCGCCGGGCCTTTCGCCCAGCACCTCTCGCACCAATCGCTCAAGTCCGTCGAAACTGTACAGGCGGGCCTGATGACCGAGCTCCGCCTTGAGGTCACCCTTAAGGATTCCGCGTCCGTCGCCGAATTCGTCCGCGCGCTCCAGGCCGCCAACGGCAACAACCGCGTCCTCCTCACCTGCGTCGGCGACCAGATGGTCGTCGAGGCGGATTGACGCGGGCGCGGTGCGCCGCGAGTATAGAGTGTCGAGTATGGAGTATCGGGGGAGTGTTCTCTAGGGGCGGACGCGATGACATCGCGTCCGCCCCTAGGCTCAAACGGATGCGATGTCATCGCATCCCTACCCAAACAACAAGGGCGCCTAACGGCGCCCTCTTATTTTACTGGCCTTAGCCCTGCCCCTGGCGGGCTTCGCCCGCCTTAGTCTCCGCCCTTGGAAGGCTTGCCGGTGGAGGAGAAGAACTCCTTCACGCGGGCGCGGAGATAGTCACGGTTGAGCTTGGCGATGACGTCGAGCGTGATGCTCTTCGGGCAATGCGCCTGGCACTCGCCGTAGTTGGTGCAGTTACCGAAGCCGGCTTCGTCCATGGTCTTCACCATGGAGAGAGTGCGGCGATCGCGTTCGGCCTGACCCTGCGGCAGGATGTTGAGGTGGTTGATCTTGGCGCCGACGAAGAGCATCGCAGAACCGTTCTTGCAGGAGGCAACGCAGGCGCCGCAACCGATGCATTCCGCAGCGTCCATGGCCTCGTCGGCGACGGGCTTAGGCACCGGGATATTGTTGGCCTCGGGGGCGGAACCGGTGCGGACGGTGATGAAACCGCCAGACTGGATCACCTTGTCGAAACCGGAGCGGTCGACGGCGAGGTCCTTGAGCACCGGGAAGGCGCGGGCGCGCCACGGCTCGACGGTGATCGTCTCGCCGTCGCGGAAGTTGCGCATGTGCAGCTGGCAGGTCGTCACGCCCGGGATGGGGCCGTGAGGCATGCCGTTGATCGTCATCGAGCACATGCCGCAGATGCCTTCGCGGCAGTCGTGGTCGAAGGCGAAGGTGTCCTTGCCGGCCTTGATGAGCTGCTCGTTGAGCATGTCCATCATCTCGAGGAACGAGGCCGAGGTCGGCACGGCGGCGAGGGAGTGCTCCTCGAAGGCGCCGGGTTCGCCGCGGCGCTGGCGCCAGACGCGCAGCTTGAGCGCGAGGGTGGTTTCTTTTGCGTGGGACTCGACCATGGTGGTTACTTGTAAGAGCGGGTGGAAAGTTGGGTCTCCTCGTAGACGAGGGGCTCGACATGGCGGGCGGGCAGCTGGCCGTCACCCTGCCATTGCCAGACCGCGGCGTGGGCGTATTGCGCGTCGTCGCGCTTCGCTTCGCCGGCGTCTTGGAATTCGGTGCGGAAGTGGCCGCCGCAGGATTCCTCGCGCGTGAGCGCGTCGAGACACATCATGATGCCGAAGTCGAGGAAGTCGGCCACGCGGCCAGCGCGTTCGAGCTCGGGGGCAAGGGCGTCGCCGGAGCCGACGACCTTCACGTTCTCCCAGAAATCCTTGCGGAGCGCCTGGAGGTCGCGGATCGCGCCTTCGAGGCCAGCCTTGTCGCGGGCCATACCGCACTTCTCCCAGGTGATCTTGCCAAGGGCCTTGTGGTAATAGCGCGGGGACTTCGTGCCGTTGATGGAAAGAAGCTTGGCGACGCGGTCATTGACGTCCTTGACGACAGCCTTGAATTCCGGCGCATCCTTCGACGGGCGGCTGCCGGACTTCTCGCCGGCGAGGAAATCCGTGACCGTGTAGGGCAGGACGAAGTAGCCGTCAGCGAGGCCCTGCATCAGCGCAGAAGCACCGAGGCGGTTGGCGCCGTGGTCGGAGAAGTTGGCTTCGCCGCCGACGAACAGGCCGGGGATGTTGGACTGCAGGTTATAGTCCACCCAGAGGCCGCCCATGGTGTAGTGCACGGCCGGGAAGATGCGCATCGGCTGCTTGTACGCGTTCTCTCCGGTGATGTTCGCGTACATGTCGAACAGGTTGCCGTAACGGGCACGGACCTCGGACTCGCCAAGGCGCTTGATCGCGGCGGAGAAGTCGAGGTAGACGCCGAGACGCTTGCCGTCGACCAGCTGGCCGACGCCGCGGCCTTCGTCGCAGACTTCCTTGGCGGCGCGCGAAGCGATGTCGCGCGGGGCGAGGTTGCCGTAGCTCGGATACTTGCGTTCGAGGAAATAATCGCGGGCGTCTTCCGGGATCTCGGAGGCCGGCTTGGCGCAGTCGGCCTTGTTCTTCGGCACCCAGACGCGGCCGTCGTTGCGGAGC
>CAIKWA010000090.1 GCA_903831005.1 uncultured Opitutia bacterium | reverse complement strand
GCCATGTACCTCGCCACCCAGCTCACCGGCATGTCCCTCGTGTCGATCGGCCAGGCGTTCGGCGGTCGCGACCACGGTACGGTCATCCACGCCCGCAAGACGGTCGTGAACCAGATGGAAGTGGACACCAACGTGCGTCGCACGGTCGAGTATCTCCGCGCCCAGCTGTCGATGAACCGCTGATTTGGTGCTTCAGTGATGCAATAAGGGCCCGACGTGTGTCGGGCCCTTTCCTTTGGTAGCGATCCCCACGACGGGCCGGGGTTGCCACTTGCTACTTGGGGAGTTTCCACCTTCATCAGGGCGTTCCTTCCTAGTCTTTCCCAGGGGAGTCCGTGACCGGACTGAGATGAGGCTTGGCCTCGAACCCTCGTACCTGATGCGCCTCGGCGCCGTAGGAAGCGGATTGTGCAGCCCATACCATCCCCGTTTTCGCGAACCGTTCAGGTCCGTGCGGACAGTCTTTCCTCCGGCCCACCGATCCCCTTTCCCTCCTATCCTCTATTTCCCATGGTCTCCGACAACAAGCCTACCACCTTTCCGAACTCGAACCGCGTCTATGTGCCGGGCTCGCGCCCTGACATCCTTGTGCCGATGCGCGAGGTGAAGCTGGCCGATACCTCCCGCCCCGATGGCGCGAAGTCCGCCAATGAGTCGGTCCGTATTTATGATACGTCCGGTCCTTGGGGCGATCCGGCCTTCCATGGCGACGTTGAGAAGGGCCTGCCGGCCATCCGTGCCGCCTGGATTCTCGAACGTAGCGACGTCGAAGCGGTCCCCGGTCGTGAACTGAAGCCGGAAGACGATGGTTACCTTTCGTGGAAGCACGCCGAGACCGCCCAGCGCGCGACCTCCCGCAACCGCCTCGTCCAGTTCGACCGTGCCGATCGTAAGGTCTATAAGGGTAAGCCCGGGCAGCGCCCGACCCAGCTGGCTTACGCCAAGCAGGGCATTATCACGCCCGAGATGGAGTATATCGCTATCCGCGAGAACATGCGTCTCGCGACTGACCAGCCAGAATCGACTCGCCGCCATGACCTGACCTTCCAGCACAAGGGTGAGTCCTTCGGCGCCGCCATCCCGAAGGTCATCACGCCGGAGTTCGTCCGCTCCGAAGTCGCCCGCGGTCGCGCTATCATCCCGGCCAATATCAACCACCCTGAGCTCGAGCCAATGATCATCGGCCGCAACTTCCTGGTGAAGATCAACACTAACATCGGTAACTCCGCCGTGGCCTCGTCCATCGAGGAAGAGGTCGAGAAGATGCGCTGGTCCATCAAGTGGGGAGGCGACACCCTTATGGATCTTTCCACGGGCAAGAACATCCACCAGACCCGCGAGTGGATTCTCCGTAACTGCCCAGTGCCCGTCGGTACGGTGCCGATCTACCAGGCTCTCGAAAAGGTCAACGGTCGCGCCGAAGACCTCACTTGGGAGATCTTCCGCGATACGCTCATCGAGCAGGCCGAGCAGGGTGTCGACTACTTCACCATCCACGCCGGCGTTCGCCTGGCCTATATCCCGATGACCGCCCGACGTGTCACCGGCATCGTCTCGCGTGGTGGCTCGATCATGGCGAAGTGGTGCCTCTCGCACCATAAGGAGAACTTCCTCTACACGCATTGGGATGACATCTGCGATATCATGGCCGCCTACGACGTCAGCTTCTCAATCGGCGACGGCCTCCGTCCCGGTTCGATCGCCGATGCCAATGACGATGCTCAATTCGCGGAATTGAAGACGCAGGGCGAACTCACCACCCGCGCCTGGGACCGTGGTGTGCAGGTTATGAACGAAGGCCCCGGCCACGTGCCGATGCACATGATCAAGGAGAACATGGATAAGCAGCTGGAGTGGTGCCACGAAGCGCCGTTCTACACGCTGGGACCCCTTACGACTGACATTGCCCCGGGTTACGACCATATCACGTCCGCCATCGGAGCCGCGATGATCGGTTGGTACGGCACTGCGATGCTCTGCTACGTCACGCCGAAAGAACACCTCGGCCTGCCGAACAAGAACGACGTCCGTGAAGGTGTCATTGCTTACAAGATCGCCGCCCACGCGGCTGACCTCGCCAAGGGCCACCCCGCCGCGCAGATCCGCGATAACGCGCTCTCCAAGGCTCGCTTCGAGTTCCGCTGGCCTGATCAGTTCGCCTTGGCCCTCGATCCCGAGCGCGCCCAGGAATACCACGACGAGACCTTGCCGCAGGAATCCGCCAAGACCGCGCACTTCTGTTCCATGTGCGGACCGAACTTCTGCTCCATGCGCATCTCCGACGACATCCGTAAGTTCGCCGACGCCCAGGGCGTCTCCGAAGCCGAGGCGCTGGCCAAGGGCATGGAAGAGAAATCTAAGGAATTCCGCGAAAAGGGCGGGGAGATTTATCAGTAATAGGTTTTAGGTGGTGGCGGTTAGCGGTTGGCGGTTGGGGTAAAACCCAACCCCGGCCTTCTTCCCATGACGCTGTCTCCTAGCCCTATGTTTGAACCCGCCTCGGTTCTGTCTTTGCCAACCGCTATCCGTTATCCGCTAACCGCCAACCGCTTTGTCCTTCTCTAAACAATCCGCCACGGCGTGGTACGACTCCCCGTTGTATTACGACATGGTGTATGCCGACTATACGCCGAAGGAGACGCGTTTCATCGAGGGTATCATGAAGAAGCATGGACCGGTGCTAGATGGTCCCATGCGCGTCTTCGAGCCCGCCTGCGGTTCGGGTCGCTTGCTTGAGTCGCTCGCGGCCCGTGGGCATATCGTGCACGGCTTCGACCTGAACCAGCACCAGATTGCCTTTGCCAAGAACCGACTCAAGGCCAAGGGCCTGAAGGGTAGGGTGTGGCGCGATCGCCTCCAGGATTTCAAGGTGCCCAAGGGAGCTCGTTACGACGTCGCTCACTGTTTCGTCAGCACGTTCAAGTATATCGATACCGAGGTGGGCGCGGCGAGCGCGCTGCGTCGTATGGCCGCGTCCTTGCGTCCAGGCGGCCTACTTCTGCTCGGCCTGCACCTGACCGATTATAAGAACACGCCCCCCGACCATGAGCGCTGGATCGGTCGCAAGCCTGGTATCCGGGTGGTCAGTGATACCTGGTCCGCCCCGGCTGACCGGAAGTCCCGCACGGAGGCCATGCGGACGCGTATGCGCATCACCGAGAAGGGGAAGACGCGCATCGAAGAGACCCACTGGGATTTCCGGACCTATTCGCCTGCGGAGCTCAAGGCCCTCCTCGCCAAGGTGCCGTCGCTGCGCCTCGTCGCGTGTCATGATTTTCACTACGACCTCACCTCGACCCGCAAGATCGACATGGAGTATTCGGACGTCCTGCTGGTGTTACGCAAAGCCTGAGGTCTGCGAGCCGGCCTGTAGATTTTCAGATTCGCTTCATCACTGACTTCGCGATTCCTTGAATCGTGAGCGAAGTGGTGGGGGTGAGATCTGGGTAATTCTGGTTCTCGGCCTTGAGGTAGACCTTCGAGCCCTGCTTGATCAGGCGCTTGAGGGTGGTCTCGCCGTCAATGAGGGCGGCGACGATGTCGCCATGCTTAGGCACCCCTGGTTCGATGATGACCGTGTCACCATCGTTGATATCGGCATCGATCATCGAGTCGCCACGGACGCGTAGGGCGAAAGACTCAGGGGCGCGGCGTCGGGAACTGGGAGCGAGCGGGACCTGCATTGAATCGAGGACGCCGGAAGATTCGGTGTAGTCGGGGAAGCCGGCGGCGACCGAGCCGGCGAACTTGACGCTCTCGAAGGCGATCGCGTCGTCGCCGGGTCCCTCGTAGCGGATGACCGTTTCGGAGGTGTCGCCGAGGACTTCAGGAACAATCTTGTAGGCGCGGGCGGCGCCCGGGATGCGCTGGAGGACGCCCTTGCGCTCGAGGGCCTGCAGGTGGCCGAAGACGGCGTTGGTCGAGGCGAAGCGGAACTTGGCCTGGATGTCGCGGATGCTTGGCCAGTAGGTGTGCTCGGCGACGTGGGCCTTCATGTAGTCGAGGATGGCCCGCTGCTTCTTGGTCAGTTCTTCCATAGTGAACGCATGTTCGATGAAAACTTGTTCACTGTCAAGCCGCTAGGCCAAAACACCATATAATCATCAATATTCCCCCAGACTTGGCCTCGAATTCGGCCAAGGTGAGCTATTCCAGGGTGGTTGTGGGCGGCGATGGCCGAGGATTGCTCGCGGATGGCCCTGGGTACGCCCCAGAGGGCTTGGCTGATCGATCCGGTGAGAGCGGCGAGGGTGTCGGCGTCGCCCCTTCGGAGACGGCAAAGCGGACGGCGGACTCGGGTCAGGGGTTCCAGCCCGCACCCTCGGCTGGCCTCGTTTTAGGTGCGGGTCTTCTGGCTAAGGGCGGGGTCATGCGGGACATCAGTCATATCATTTTATTAACGGCGTTCCTGTCTCTTATTCCACCCAAGGTTGCGACCTTTGTCGGCTTCGCTTGTCTCCTTCCTATCCCCATGCCCCTCCGCCTTTTCCTTCTGCTTGGCGCTGCCTGGCTCTGCTCCGTTTTCGCCGAGGCGCAGGTAACCGCCCCGGTCCCTTCGCCTGCTTCCCGTCCGGCCATTGCGACCGACGTTTGGTATCGCACCTGGGTACGCGTGGACGATTCGTTCTTCACCAAGCACGAGCGCAACCTCTTCGAGGAATCGGTCGGCCTTCATTTCCGCGATCTCGAAGGGGCGCACGAGGTCTTTGTCAACGGCGTGAAGATTGGCACCGGCGGGGCATTCGCACCGGCCTACAAGAGCGCCCGCAAGGAGGTGTTCCGACACAAGGTCCCGGTCGGTACGCTGAAGAAGGGCGAGTGGAATGAAATCGTCTTTCGCGTCCAGCAGCCCGCAGGGAAGGGCGGCTTCTTCGGCGAAGCTCCGTTCATCATGAACTACTTCATGGAGTGCGTGCTCGAAGGTGCCTGGGAGTATTCCGCGTCGCCGCTCGTCCCCGGTCCGGCGCTTAAGGTCCAGCCGACCTCTTCCTCGTTTGCGAAGTTCCGCGAATCTAACCGGGTGCTCGGTCGCGCCGAACAGTTTCACGGCCCTAAGCTTTCACCGGCCGAGGCGTATGCGAAGATGCGCGCGACGCCTGACCTCGCGATTGATCTACTGCTGGCCGAGCCGCTGGTCGCCCAGCCGACCCACTTCAGCTTCGATACCCGCGGCCGCCTGTGGGTGACGCAGTATCGGCAGTATCCTTATCCCGCGGGCGTCAATATGATCAGCCGCGATAAGTATTATCGCTCGCACTATGACCGCGTCCCGCCGGCTCCGCCCAACCATGACCGAGGCGCTGATATCGTTTCCATCCACGAGTCGACCAAGCACGACGGCGTCTACGATAAGCATAAGGTGTTTCAGGATGGCCTCAATATGGCCAATTCCGCCGTGCGGGCTAACGGTGGCGTTTGGGTCATGAACCCGCCGTACCTACTGTTCTATCCCGACGCTAATGGCGACGACGTTCCCGACGGACCGCCCGTAGTGCATCTCTCCGGCTTCGGCCTCGAGGACACCCACTCCGTCGGCAACGGGATTATCCTTGGTCCGGATGGCTGGCTCTACGGTGTGCACGGCAGCACGTCGTCTTCGCGCGTCGTCCGTCCGGGCTTCGACTCCGCTGACGCCGCCCCGGTCCATTTCGAAGGCTGCATGGTCTGGCGCTATAACCCGAAGACCCGTGAGTATGACATCTTCAGCGAGGGCTCGGGCAATCCCTTCGGACTCGAGTTTGACGGCGATGGTCGGATGTACTCCGGCCATAACGGCGGTAACACCCGCGGATGGCACTACGTCCAAGGCGGTATCTACCTTAAGCAGGGTGTCGACCCCGGTAAGTTCGGCCCTTCGCGGACGCCCTACACCTTCGGTCAGTTACCAATCCTGGGCTCGCTCACCAAGGTTCCGCGCTTCGCGCATTTCGGTTCCTTCATCGAGGGCACGGCGATGCCCGCTCAATATCAGGGTCACCTCTTCTCCCTCGATCCGCTGCATAATACGGTCACCGATTCCGAGCGCGTTCCGCAGGGCGCGACCTATGTGACGACCGATAAGGGAATCGCAATGTGGTCCGAGGACGTCGGTTTCCGCCCGCTCTATAGTGCCAACGCCCCCGATGGCTCGCTCTTCGTGTCCGACATGTATGAATATTACATCGCGCACGGTCAGCACTACCAGAACCAGATCGATCCCACGACGGGCCGCATGTACCGCCTTCGCGACAGGGATGCGAAGCTCGAGACCGATACGAACCTCGAAGGGAAGACAACGGCCCAGCTCGTGGCTTTGCTCGGTCACGCGAACAAGTTCCACCGGACCGCCTCGCTCCAGCTGCTCGCTGAACGTCGCGACCCGCAGGTGGTCGCCTTGCTCGATGCACAGCTCGCAACCGATAAGGGCCGGGGCGCGCTCGGCGCGCTGTGGGCTTTGGCGCAGGTTGATGCGCTCGACGATGGTCGGGCGGTCGCCGCACTAACCCATGCTTACGCTCCGGTCCGCTTCTGGGCCACGCGTTTCCTCGGCGATAAATATGGCGTAAACCGAGGATTGGGCGTGCCCGGCGTTGGCTCCAAGGGGCCGCGCGACCTGCCGGCCGAGGCCCTCGCCATCGTGCTCGAACGCGCGCGGATCGAGCCCGATGCCGAGGTCCGTTCGCAGATCGCTTCCTCGGCCCGTCGTCTACCGACCGCCCAGATGCTCAAACTCGTCACGGCCCTCGCTTCGCGCGATGAGGACGCTAACGACGCCTATATCCCGCTCCTGCTCTGGTTCGCGCTGGAATCACACGTGACGCTCGATCGCGATGCGGTGGTGAGCTTCGCCAAGAATCCGGCCGTCTGGGATCGCCCGCTCGTCCAGCAGCACCTGCTGCCTCGCCTCATGCGTCGCTTCGCCACAGAAGGTCGCCGGGCCGACCTGCTGGTCTGCGCTCAGCTTCTCCGTCTCGCACCGACCCCCGCCCACAGCGTGCACCTCATGAAGGGCTTCGAGGAGGCCTACCGTGGACGTGAGCTCGCCGGCTTGCCCGACGAACTCCTCCAGGCCATGGCCGCTTCCGGCAAGGCGCCCCTAATTCTCCGCGTACGCCAGGGCGACCCGATCGCCATTAAGGAATCGCTGGCCCTCATCGCCAATAAGAAGGCGGATGTCACCGAACGGCTCAACCAGGTCCGCGTCTTCGGCGAAGTGCGCCACCCCGCCGCGCAGGCCACCTTGCTGGCGATCGCCGGCTCCGCTGAGTCTGCTGCATTGCGCAAGGCCGCGCTCATCTCGCTGATGACCTACGGTCAGCCTGAAGTCGGCACCCAGACCGTCGCCATTGTCGAGACGAGTGCGGGAGATATCCGTCTCGCTGCGTTGGCCCTGCTCGCTAGCCGCGCCGAATGGTCGCAGCAGCTCTTGCAGGCCGTTAAGTCTGGCCGGATCGGTACCAATACTGTCCCGCGTGACATGGTCGAACGCATGCGCCAGCACGAACCCAAGCAGTTGCAGTCGCTGCTGGCCGAACTCTATCCGGTCAAACCGGCCGCCGGCGTGACGGATTTCATCGCCAAGATTGCCGACGTTGAAGCCAAGCTCAAGGCTGGCACGGGCAATCCCTATGCGGGCGAGCCCATCTACATGGAAAAGTGCGCCCCTTGCCATAAGCTCTTTTTCAAGGGAGGGAAGATTGGCCCCGAGCTTACCGCGTATCAGCGCGATAATCTCGGGACGATGCTGATCAGTATCGTGAATCCCAATATCGAGATCCGCGAAGGCTTTCAGTATTTCTCGGTCACGACCAATGATGGCCGCTCCCTCAGTGGCTTCTTGGTCGAGCGCGATGCCCAGATTCTTGTGCTGCGTGGCTTGGAAGGGGAGGACATCACTGTGCGCCAGGCCGACGTCCGCCAGCTTACGCCTATGGGTCGAAGCCTGATGCCGGAGGGCCTACTCGAGGGATTAGACGCCCAGCAACTCCGAGACCTCTTTGCCTACCTCCGGATCTCGCAGCCCATTAGCAAATAACTCAAAGTAAGGCTGGAACTTAGGCTGCTTATGGGTGTTTATAATATTGTACCCTATGAAGCACCTACCCTACGTCTGTCTCCTCACCCTCGGTTCGGCCTCCGCTTTCGCGGCTTCCGCTCCGTCTAGCCTCTTCGCCAGCAATGTCGAAGTCGGTTACGTCCAGCAGTCCACCGACGGCGTCTCCGGCCATCTCAATGGCTGGGAACTTTCCGCCACCGCCTACCTCGGCAGCTCCGACCTCTTCGTGAACGCCCAGACCTCGGTCGGCGGCGACCTGGGTAACGGCGCTGATGCCGTCTCGCTTGGTTATCGCATCAAGAACGTCGCATCGCTCGCTGACGTCGCCCTTACGGTCGGTTCCAACGAAACCTACGGCATCGCCCTCCACCGCGCCCTCGGCGGCGGTTTCGGCGCCTGGGCTTCCTACGAGGATAACGCCTCTGGCCATGAAGTCAGCGTCGTCCTCAGCAAGTCCCTTGCCAGCAACGTCTCCCTCGACCTCGGTTACTCCTGGATCAGCCGCGACGCCCTCGCGAATCAGAACCAGTGGAGCCTCGGCGTCCGCTACAAGTTCTAAGCCTCGCTTAGCCTGAAAATAAAGCCGTCGGCCCTCCTAGGTCGGCGGCTTTTTCTTTGGGTGCGCGCGCCGGTCCTGGCGGACTGGGCAGGGCACCTGTCATGTTGCAACCTGCCCCCTGTTCCGCTGTCCTATCTCCCAGATGCTTTTCTTTCGATCTGCCTTGCTGGCTGTGGGGTGCTTGGGCTTGGCCCGCTTGCTTTCGAGTCAAGCTTTGGCCGAACCACTCGCGCCTGCTGCTCTGCACGCGTTGCCTGGCTTCAAGGTCGAATTACTCAAGGCGGCTGAGCTAGCCACGGAGGGGTCTTGGATTTCCATCGCGGAGGACCCTCAGGGCCGGCTCCTTCTTGGCGGCGAGCGCGGGGATCCCATTTCCCGGGTGACGATCAAGGACGGACGGGTCATCGCTTCGGAACGGCTCACGTTGCCGATCAGCGAGGTCATGGGGATGCTCTTTGCCTTCGATAGCCTGTATATCCACGGACGCGGTCGCTCTACCGATGGGCGCGAGGCCTATGGTTTATTCCGCTGCCGTTCGACGAAACCCGACGGCCAGTTCGATAAAGTCGAACTGCTTCGCGAGTGGCGAGGCGGCGGCGGTGATCATGGCGCCCACACTATCCTTCTGAACCCTGACGGCCAACACCTGGATATCCTGTGCGGAAATTTCTGCGACATCCCGAAGGACCTGCTGCCGTCTTCGCCTCACCGTAATTATGCGGACGATCTCGTGCTGCCCCGTTCCGAGGATGCCAACGGCTTCGGCGGTGGCCGTAAGCCTCCGGGTGGCTTCATCGTGCGCATGGACCCGGATGGTAAGCGCTGCGAGCTCGTCGCCAGCGGTCAGCGGAATACCTACTCGGTGGCCCGTAATCCGGACGGTGAGCTCTTCGGCTTCGATAGTGATTTCGAAGGCGACTGGGGTTTGCCTTGGTACCGGCCGACTCGGGTCTGCCATCTGACCAGTGGTTCCGATTTCGGCTTTCGTGAGGGGGCTGGTAAATGGCCTGAATACTATCCAGACAGTCTGCCTGGAGCAGTGAACGTTGGAATCGGCTGTCCGACGGGCGTCGCCTTCGGCACGGGGGCAAAATTTCCGTCAAAATATCAGAAGGCTTTCTTCGTCCAGGATTGGAGTTACGGCAGGATTCTCGCCGTTCACCTTCGTCCAGAGGGCTCCAGTTATGTCGGCTCGCTCGAGAATTTCCTCGTTCCTGCAAGCCTGTCGGAGAAAAAGGGGCGATCCCCGTTCAATCTTACAGCCTTGTTGATTGGCCGTGACGGCACGATGTATTTCACACTCGGTGGTCGGCGCACGGCGGGCGCCCTCTATCGTGTGAGCTACGTCGGTGATGAGCCGACGGCCCCGGTCGTCCTGCAAGACGACAAGGGCTCGAAGGCGCGTGCGCTTCGGCGTCAACTGGAAGCTTTCCATGGTCAGGTAGACCCGAAGGCCTTGGGAGTTCTCTGGACCCATCTGGGTTCGGAAGATCGTTTCCTGCGTTATGCTGCGCGCATCGCTTTGGAGCGTCAGCCGTTGACCGAGTGGAAGGGCCGCGCTTTGGACGAGACCGATGCCCGGGCGGCGCTGTCGGCCCTTCTGGGTCTCGCCCGACTCGGGGCCGACAATCTCGAGCCTTGGCAGGCCTTGCGGAAATTCCCGATAGGTGGGCTGCCGACCGAATCGCTGCAGCTGGAGAAGCTCCGCGTCATTCAGGTCGCGCTCAGCCGCGGGGCCTTGCCGACGCCCGAATTGGCCGCCGCCCTGATTGCCGAGCTCAGTCCAGCATACCCAGCCAAATCGATCGCGCTCAACCGTGAGCTTTGCCAGGTCCTCTTGGCGCTGAAAGCCCCCGGGACGATCGAGCGCACGTTGGACCTGCTATCCGCGGCCGTGACGCAGGAAGAGCAGATTGCCTACCTGTTTCACCTCCGCACCATCTCCGATGGTTGGAATCCGACCTTACGGCGCCGATACCTTGGTTGGTGGACGAATCAGCCAAAGCCCGGCCGCCATGCGCCTGAATTACTGCGATGGTTCGACGAGGCTGGGCGGGCCTACGGCGATGGTGCCAGCTATCCAGGTTATCTCGTAAAGATTCGCCAAGAGGCCATCGCGCAGATTCCCCCGGCAGAACTACCGGCTTATCGGTCGATTATTGATGCTTGGGCCGAACCGTTGCATAATCTTCGGAAGCCCAAGAAGGAGCGCGGTTACGTACAGGATTGGAAAATCGCGGATCTCGAGGCTGAATTGAAGGCGCCTTTATCGGGCCGTAGTTTCGCCCAAGGGCAGGATGCGTTAGCCTCAGCGCAGTGTCTTTTATGCCATAAGATTGGGGATGAGGGCGGTTCGGTCGGTCCCGACCTCACCTCTATCGGCAGCCGCTTCTCCCGTCGGGATATCTTGGAGTCGATTATAGACCCTTCTAAGGTCATCTCAGAGCAGTATGTGAACACCGAGTTCACGCTGCAGGATGGCACTCTCGTGGTCGGACGTCTCGTCGCGGAGGATATTGATAAGATCGTGGTCCGGCCAAGTATGTTGGCGCCCGAAATGCGCACCCACCTTCAGAGTGATGTTAAATCGAGAGAGTCTTCCCGTGTCTCGCCGATGCCTCCTGGGCTCATTAGCTTACTTAACCGTGAGGAACTCCTAGACCTGCTTGCCTACCTTGAAGCGGGTGGGAAGAAGGACAGCCCCGTCTTCCGGAAGTGACCAGCTTGAGCGGTGTCTGCGGGTCTGTCCGCTAGCGGACGAGGCAGGGCTTCTTGGGGTCGAACTTCCAGCCGGGTATCAAGAATTGCATCGCCGCAGCGTCGTCGCGTGAGCCAGAGGGCAGCTTCAGATAGAGCTGATGGGCGGCTTCGAGTTCGACTGGGTCGATTTCGATGCCGAGGCCTGGTTTCTGCGGGACGCAGATTTTCCCGCCTTTGATGAGTAACGGCTCCTTGGTGAGTCGCTGGCCTTCCTGCCAGATCCAATGTGTGTCCATCGCGGTGACATCGCCCGGGGCGGCCGCGCCGACGTGCGTGAACATCGCGAGGGAGATATCGAAGTGGTTATTCGAATGGGAACCCCAGGTGAGGCCGCGTTCCTGGCAGACTTGCGCGACCTCGACTGAGCCTTGCATCGTCCAGAAGTGAGGATCGGCGAGGGGGATGTCGACCGCCTGTAGCTTGAGGGCGTGGTCGAGTTGGCGCCAATCGGTGGCGACCATATTCGTGGCGGTGCGGAGGCCAGTGGCCTTCTTGAACTCCGCCATGATCTCGCGACCCGAGAAGCCGGCTTCGGCGCCGCAAGGGTCTTCGGCGTAGGCGAGCACACCTTTTAGATTTTGGCAGACCTCGACGGCTTCCTTGAGGAGCCAGGCGCCGTTGGGGTCGAGCGTGATGCGGGCCTTTGGAAAGCGAGCTGCGAGGGCGCGAACGGCTTCGATCTCGCGGGCAGCGCTGAGCACGCCGCCTTTGAGTTTGAAATCTTGGAAACCGAAGCGTTCCTGGGCGGCTTCGGCCTGGCGGACGATGCTTTCGGGCGTGAGGGCTTCCTCGTTGCGGAGGCGATGCCAGGCGTGGGCGGAGCTGGCTTCGTCGCGATAGCCGAGCGTGGTCTTACGGCGGTCGCCGATGAAGAAGAGGTAACCCAGCATCTCGACCTCGGTGCGCTGCTGGCCTTTACCCAAGAGCGCGGCGACGGGCTTCGACTGGAACTGGCCGAGGAGATCAAGGAGGGCGGATTCGATCGCCGTGACGGCGTGAATCGTCACGCGCAGGTCGAAGGTCTGCAGGCCGCGGCCACCGGCATCGCGGTCGGAGAAGGCGGTGCTGACTGTCGCGAGGAGTTTTTCGTAATCGGCGATTTCTTTGCCAATGAGTAATGGTGCGGAATCCTCAACCGTCTGGCGGATCTTCTCGCCGCCGGGGACTTCGCCGAGACCCGTATGACCGGAACTGTCGGTGATCAGGACGATGTTACGCGTGAAAAAAGGGCCGTGAGCGCCGCTCAGGTTGAGGAGCATGCTGTCGTGGCCAGCGACCGGCACAACACGGATGGATTGGATGAGCGGAGAGGACATTACGAAAGGGGTAGGGGTGGGGGCAGGGGTAGGCTCAGGCCTTGGGCTTGGTGCGGACAAGGAAGACCAGACCGGCAGCCAAGACGGAAGCCGCTGCCAGCCCGTAGAGTCCGTATTGGACGGAGCCGGTAGTCTTCTCGAGGTATCCAAAGACTGTCGGGGCGACGAAGCCGCCGAGATTACCGATGGAGTTGATGAGCGCGATGACCGCCGCAGCGATACGCACGTCGAGGTAGCCTTGCGGGATGGGCCAGAAGAGCGACGAGGCGGACTTGAAGCCCAGCGCTGCGAAACAGATGGCCACGAAGGCGAAGACCGGTCCGCCGGTGGTCGACATGAACATCCCCGTCGCAGCGACGATGAGCGCGCCCGCCACCCAGAGTTGTGGACGTTTCCAGCGGGCGGCGCCGGCGGCGGCGAGATACATGCCGACGATGGAGATTGTCCAAGGTACCGAGTTCAGGAAGCCGACTTGGAGGTCGGTGAGGTCGCCCATCTTCCGGATGATATTGGGAAGCCAGAAGGTCGCGGCGTAGATCGTCAGCTGGATGGCGAAGTACACGACGCAGAAGAGGATGATCTGCGGATCGCGAAGTAGGCGGAAGATGCCAGGCCGTTCGGTCTGATTGGCCTCACGCTCACGTTGCTCGGCCTCGATGGTCGTCTCCAAGGCCTCCTTTTCCTGCTCGGAGAGCCAGCGGGCGTCGCGGGGTAGCGAATCCAGCCAGAACCAAGCGCCGATACCGATGACGACCGAGAAGAGTCCTTCGATGAACAACATGCTCTGCCAGCCCTTCATGCCGAGGACTGACGTCTTCAT
>CAIKWA010000089.1 GCA_903831005.1 uncultured Opitutia bacterium | reverse complement strand
GCACCTTCTCGCCGAGGAGTTCCTGTTCGAAGGCGAGGACCGGGTCTTTCTTTTCGCGGTACTCCTTGATCTCTTCCTTATCGCGGTAGGTCTTGTCCGGGTCGGCCATCGAGTGGCCGAAGTAGCGGTAGGTAAAGATTTCGAGGACGGTCGGCTTGGATTCCTCATGGGCGCGCTTGAGCGCGATGGCCGTCTTGGCGCGGACTTCATAGACGTCGTGGCCGTTGATGACGTCCCAGGCCATATTGTAACCTTCAGCGCGCTTGGCGAGGCAGCCTGGGTGGGCGGTCGAGCGCTCTTGGGAGGTGCCCATTGAATAGCCGTTGTTTTCGACGACGAAGATGACCGGGAGGTCCCAGAGGGAGGCCAAGTTGTAGGCTTCATGGACGGCGCCCTGGTTGACGGCGCCGTCACCCATGTAGGCGAGGCAGCTGCCCTTGAGTCCCATGTATTTAACGGCGTAAGCGAGGCCAGTGCCGAGGGGGGCTTGGCCGCCGACGATGCCGTGACCGCCCCAGTAGTTTTTATCGGGGGCGAAGTAGTGCATCGAGCCGCCCTTGCCTTGGGAGCAGCCGGTGACGCGTCCGGTCAGTTCGGCCATGCACTCGTTCATGCCCATGCCGACCATCAGGCCGTGGCCATGGTCGCGGTAACCCGTGATGATGTGGTCGTGCTTACCAAGGAGGGAGATCGTGCCGGCGGCGACGGCCTCCTGGCCCACGTAAAGGTGAAGGAATCCGCCGATCTTACCCTGCTGGTAGATACGGATGCAGCGCTGCTCGAAATGGCGGATACGAGCCATTTTGGTGTAAAGGGCGATCTTCTCGGCCTTTGTCATGGACGCGTTGACCGGATCTTTGGCGTATTCCGAAGGGCCGGCAGGGCGCTTCAGGGATTCCGGGTGGGTAAGGACAGCGGGCTTGGCCACGGTAGTTCGTTTGGGTTGATTGGAGAGGTCTGGCGGGGAAGGTCAAGCGTCCCCTCCCTCGGCCTCAATTTGCCTTGACCCGCCTTGCCGCCACCCTCCCTTTTCCTCTATCCTGAGCCAGTCTCAGGACTCGACCCCTTATATGGAAGAAACCCACGAGGCTTTGGCCCGCGAATTCACCGTCCAGAACCGGATGGGCATCCACACCCGCCCGGCGGCCCAGATTGTACGTCTGGCTAACCGCTACCCGGACATCGAAATCACCGTCTCCAAGGACGAGGAGTCCGTGAACGGCAAGAGCATCATGGGACTTATGATGCTGGCGGCGGGCCAAGGCTCGAAGCTTCGCTTTTCCGTCCGCGGTAAGGATGGAGCGACATTGCTTGGCGAGATGGAAGCCCTCTTCGCCCGTAAGTTCGACGAGTCTTAAACCTTTCCCATGAACGCCTTCCTCGCCTCCCTGATGCTGATCGCCGCTGGCGAGGTGGTGCCGCCTCCGCTGGTGCCGGATACGGAGGTTGTCCGTTACCTTAAGCCTAACGAGCTCGTCGAATGGAATACCTCCATGCGTCTTCACTCGGCCGGCGAGACCCGCGCTAAGACTGGACTGAGTATTCTCAAGACAAGTGGAGGCGGTTCCGCCCCGGCGAACGCCCCCAGGTTCGGCGGGCTCACCGAGACGCCAGAGCAGGTCAAGGCCCGCACGCAGAAGTTGATCGACGAGGGTAATGCGCAGATTCAGCAGGCACTGCCTTCGCTGACCCGTCTGCGCGCCGTCGCTGCCGTCCGTGCCGCCGAAAAGACCAAGCCGATTGCTTTTACGGTCGAACTGGCTCCCGCCGCCTGGAGTGGGGTTGCGTCGTCTTCCGCCGCTCGGCTGCAGAAGTTGGCGCGCGACACCGGCTTCACCAAGGTTCACCTCCTTGGTGCAATCAGCCTGCTGGGCGACGGCAAGCTCACCCACCCTCCGGAGATTTCCACGGCCATCCGTAACGCGTGGAGCAAAGGCGATGATGGCCTCCTCGCACCAGCACCGGCCGATGGCTATGCATACATCCCGGCGGTCGCTCCGGCGGTCGCTTCCTTGGGTAAAGGCCTGAAGCCCGCGACCGAGCCTAAGCAGGTCGCCATCCTCTGGGCAGAATACTACGCTCTGTCCGCCGATGGTAATCGCGGCCTGTTTTTCCTGCGTCTCGCTGACGCCTTCACCATGCGCCTCATCGGATCAGAGGTCGCTTATACCGAAGTCGGGGCGCTCGCGGCCCCGGCCGGTATCTGCGAAGCGTCCTTACGTGATGAACGCAGTTTCCTGCCCCGTCTCGCTGAAAGTGGCGATTGGGTGCTCGGTTTCGATCGCGCGAGTCACCCGCTTGGCTCCGCCTTAATCGCGCATCTTTCCGTCACGCAGACGAAGCTCGGTATCGCCGCGGCACCTTACATCGTGATTGTTGCCGGCGGCGGACCTGCCGGTAACGACGGCGTGCGCGCCAAGTGGAGGGCCGCCGCTCTCACTTCGCCCGCGGGCGTCAGCGCCTTCCAGATTACGAGTATCCCGAACGGAGCCGATGGTGTCGAAGTGGGTAAGCTGACGCTGAAAGTCGGAGCCTCAGCGGCGACCAAGTAATCAGGCTTTCTTGCGGGCGGCCTTCATCTCCAACGTCGTCGCGCGCTTAAGTTTCTTTACCTTAGCCGCAGTCAGCAGTTGGTGTGGGCGGGTCATGCGGTCGATGAACAGCACGCCTTGGCAATGGTCATGCTCGTGCTGGACGCACCGGGCCAGTAGTCCGGTGCACTCGAGGACGTGCGGGGCTCCGTCGGCGTCACGGTAGCGGACAATCGCGCGTTCGACACGTTCGACGTCGCCAGTGATGCCGGGAAAGGAGAGACAGCCTTCGGTGTAGGTATCGGGCTCGCCGGCAGGAACGGTCACCGTCGCGTTGGCGAGGAGCATCGGCATGATGTCTTCCGTCGCCCGGGCCTTGCCGTCGAGCACCGGGAGGAAGTCTTCGTCGTGCACGTTCATGACGAAGAGTTGCAAGGAAAGGCCAACCTGCGGGGCCGCTAGGCCGATGCCTTTGGCGGTCTTCATCGCGCTCAGCATGGCGTCGCCGAGGGAGCGGAGCGCGGGGCCGAATTCCTTCACGGGGTCACCCTTGGCCCGGAGGACTGGGTCGCCGTAAGGGCGGATGGTGAATTCGGCCATGGCTTTTGGTTACCTTTTCGCGGCGTCCGGGGAAGCGAAATCGCTCAACCTTTGGGGCCGAAGTCGCCTTTTTCGCACCGGCGCACGAAGGCTTCAGTGCGCTTGCGGATGCCGTCCCACTTTTCGCGCAGCTCCTGTGTCTCATCGGCCGTGACGCGGTGGTCTTCGATCGTGTCGGCGACGTCGGCAATGAGCAGACCGAACTCACGGACGAGGGCGTTTGCAGCCTTGTCGAGGTTGCCGCCTGGATTTTCGTTCTGGACTGGGGTGAACTGTCCGCCGGCCCGTTGGGCGAGCCAGTCAACGATACGGGTGTCGCCGGTCAGGTCGACCAAGAGCGCGGTGCGGTGCAGTGGATTAGGTTGGCCGCTCCCTTGCGCGGCTGGCTCGCGCCAC
Organism: uncultured Opitutia bacterium; assembly: GCA_903831005.1. Lineage (GTDB taxonomy): Bacteria > Verrucomicrobiota > Verrucomicrobiia > Opitutales > UBA953 > UBA953. The sequence continues at coordinate 21,760 of CAIKWA010000089.1, read as the reverse complement.
TTGTAAAGCATGGACGGCGAGACGCCGAGGGACTTCGCGATTTCGCCGTGCTTGCGCAGCGGGTCGGCCATGAGCAGGGCGTCCTGCAGCACATGGTGTGCCTCCTTGACGGGGGTGCGACGGGGGGCGGGCGGTTTCTTGGCCATGGGCGAGAATAGGGTGGGCGGTGCTCGGCCCGCAAGCGTGCGGCGGATATTACAGGTTTTTTACCTTATTGTAAGGCGCGCGGTCCAGAAAAGATTGGAAAGAGGGAGGGGCTGGGGCATCGTCACGCTCATGATGTTTTTCGCTGCCTCCCCTGAAGAGGTTTCCCTAGTCCTGCCGATTGGCCTGCTCGTTGCCGGCTTGGTCTTGATTGGGGCGGAGTTCTTTCTTCCGACGGTCGTGCTTGGTTTCCTTGGCGCCGTCGTCTCCTTCGCCGGCATCTATCTTTCGGCGGAAGCGGGCGCCTTCACTTGCGCGGTTTTCTGCGGTGTATTCTTGATTATCCTGACGCTCGAATTCTTCGCTTTTCGCCGCCTCCTGCCTCAGACCAGCATCGGCCGGTCGATGATCAACGTCAGTAGCAACGAAGGCTCCGCCGTGCCTGCCGCCGCTGGTTACGCTGTCTACGTCGGCAAGACGGCTAAGGCCGCTACCGTCCTGGCGCCTTCGGGCACCATCGAAATCGATGGTACCTTGATCGAAGCTTTCTCGCTCGACGGTTTTGTTGAACGCGGCTCCACCGTCGTTGTCACCGAAGCCGGCTCTGGCCGCGTGACCGTCCGCCGCTCCCGCTGACCTTCCCCCTCTCATGCCTACCATGCCTAACATCATCATCTGGATCGCAGCCGGAGCCCTCCTGCTGTTCGTCCTCTTCCTGCTCTCTTTCCTTGCCGTCTGGGTGCGTGCTCGCCTCGCCGGGGCCGAAGTTGGCTTGTTCGACCTCGTCGGCATGCGCCTGCGCGGCGTGCCCTACAGCGTGATCGTTGACGCCAAGATTGCCGCCACCAAGGCCGGCCTCTCGGTCGAAGTCGAGAAGATCGACGCCCACTACCTCGCCGGCGGAAACATCGTGCAGACGGTGCAGGCGCTTATCGCCGCCCAGAAGGCCGGCCTACATCTTGATTGGAACCGCGCCTGCGCAATCGACATCGCCACCCGCGGCACGAATAAGTCTGTGCTGGAGGCCGTGCTCACTTCTGTCAGTCCCAAGGTCATCGACGTGCCTAATCCGGCCAGCGGCCGCACCACCATCGACGCCGTCGCCAAGGATGGCATTCAGGTGAAGGTGAAGGCCCGCGTCACTGTCCGCACCAATCTCGATCGCTTCGTCGGCGGCGCTCAGGAAGAGACCATCATCGCGCGCGTTGGCGAAGGCATTGTCACCACCATCGGCTCCTCCGAGAGCTATAAGATCGTCCTCGAGAACCCCGATCGCATCTCCAAGACCGTCCTCGAGCGCGGTCTCGACGCCAACACCGCGTACGAAATCATGTCTATCGATATCGCTGACGTCGACGTCGGCGATAACATCGGCGCCATGCTCCAAGAGGCGCAGGCCAACGCCAACAAGAACATGGCGCAAGCTCAGGCGGAAATTCGCCGCGCGGCCGCCGTCGCGCTCGAACAGGAAATGCGTGCCCGCGTCGAAGAGATGCGTGCCCGCGTCGTCGAAGCCGAGGCGCAGATTCCGCAGGCTCTCGCTGATGCCCTGCGTTCCGGGCGCATGGGTTATATGGACTTCCAGCGCCTCGAGAACCTTCGTTCCGACACCGAGATGCGCAAGGGCATCGCCGGTGACGGACCCGCGCCTGGCGCCAAGGCCTAAGCATGGAGCTGGCACTCTTCATCAAGATTGTCATCGGCGTGGTCGCGTTCGCGGCTTGGGTCGCAGGCAAGATTAAGGCGGAGGCCGGCGAGCCGGCCCCGATCGCGGTGCCCCCGCCCGTGCCACGGCGCGTTCGGCGCATACGAAATGTGCCACCGCGGCTCGCGCCGGAGCCGGAGCCAGTGCCTTCGGCCCCCGTCGCCGCTGTTCATCTTGACGATACGTCCCTCGTGGTCACGCGCCCGGCGCGTGCGCATACGCGCACGCAGTTTCGCGGCTCGGCCGCCCTCCGTCAGGCGCTCGTCGCCCGGGAAGTGCTCGGCCTGCCGCTTTCACTCCGTCCACCGCGCTTCTGATCAGCGTCGCGGCGCGAAGATCCGGGCAGCTAGGTAGGGTAGGGCGCAGCAGAGCACGATACCTGCCCCGGAGGGGACGGCTGGCAGGTAGTAGGAAAGATAAAGCCCGCCGATACCCCCGGCCAGAGCGCAGCCTACCCCCCACGCCATCACTTGCGGTACGGTGCGTCCGAGGAGCACGCCGGTCGCGGCGGGGATGACGAAGAGGGCAGTCGTGAGTAGTGCGCCGACCAAGCGGACGCAGGCGACGGAGCCGAGCGCCACAAGCACGAGCAGCACGACCCGCATCAGCGCCGGTCGCGCGCCCAGCAGCGCAGCATATTCTTCATCGAAGGAGGCCAGCTCGAGCTCCTTGTGCAGGACCCGCAGGCCAAAGAGAACGATCGCGGCGGTGACGCCGATGACCACGAGGTCTTCCCTGCCGACGGAGACTACGCTCCCGAAAAGTAGGCCCGCGAAGTCGCGCCAGGAGTTTGCCTGCTGCATGAGCGCGACGCCCGCCGCAAACATCACCGAAAGCATGACGCCCACGGCGCTGTCCTCGGTCGTACCTCGTCGTGCGGCCAGCCAGGCTGCACCCGCGGCGGTCAGGAGCGCGGCGGCTAGTGCGCCAAGATAGGGCGAGAAGCCGAGGAGCAGGGCGCTGATTACGCCAGGCAGGATCGAGTGGGTGAGCGCGGTGCTCACGAAGGCCATTCGTCGGAGGACCACGTAGGCGCCAAGGCAGGCGCACGTCGCGCTGCAAAGCGCAATGGCGACGAGTGCGCGCACGAAGAAAGGCTCGGCCAGCGGCTGGGTCAGCAACTCAAGCATGGCGGTGATCGTGTCCTGAGCAGGCGTGGCGCGTGATGATCGTGCCATCGCGCATCTCGAGGATGCGGTCGAAGCGGCTGAGGTCGGCTGGATCGTGCGTCGCCATGACGACGGTGAAGGCGTGGCTTTGTTCGAAAAGGAAGCGATCAACGATTTCGCGGCTCGCTTGGTCGAGGGCCGCGTAGGGTTCGTCGAGCAGGAGGAGCTCGGCGCCCTGCACGACGGCGCGGGCGATGAGTGCGCGTTGCAGCTGGCCGCCGGAGAGCGTGTGGACCGGACGCTCCGCTAGTCCGGTCAGGCCAAGGCGCGTGAGTGCGAGGTCGATGGCTTCGTCGCCGTGCTGACATTCTTCGAACCATCCATGGTGCGCATAGGTGCCCATCTGGACCAGACGACGAAGCTTGAGCGGGAAGAGTTCGGCAAGATGCGGCCGCTGGGCAAGGTAGGCGATACGACTGCGGCCGAGGCGCGGGGATTCGCCGGCGACCAGCGCTTCGCCCGAGCGAATCGGCGTGAGGCCGGCGAGCACACGCAGGAGCGTGGATTTACCCGAGCCATTGGGGCCGATGAGCGCAGTCCGGCATCCGCAGGGAATCTCAAAGGTTGCGTCAGCGAAGGCGACCGGCCCGTCGAGGCGGGCGGCGGCGGAGAGCTGCTTGGTCGCGACGGCGATGCCCGGGCATCCAGCTTTCTCCTTCTGCGCGTAGGGGATCGAGGGCAGGACGGAGAAGAGTGTCTCACCGAGATGGCGGGAGAGTGTGTCGATGACCCGACTCATTTTAGAAGGAGGGCCGCGTGGAGCCGTTTGCCGTTGGTGAGCATCATGGAGCACCAGGTGTCTCCAGGTCGTCCGGGCGGCTCGAGGTATTCGAAGGAGAGAGAGAGCGGGGGAGGGAGGCCGGCATCTTCGGTCAACCTCCGGGCGAAGGCATCATTTTGCCCTGCGTCCGTGACGATGACGTGGATTTTCTGTTTTCGAATCAGAGCGAGCAGCCCAGAAAATTGCCGGGCAGAAGGATCGGCCGACTCGCTGGACCCGCTTGCGATAATCGTGCCGGCAACGGTTAGACCGAAGTGTTTGGCGAACTGTCCGAGGTTGGCATGATGGGAAATAAAGGCCTTTTTGTTAGGGGGGATTTGCCGGAAGAGCTGGCTCAGCTCGTTGTCCACCGAATTTACTTCTTTAAGGTATTGCTCATAAGCGTTTTGCGTATCTAAACCCCCTCCAATCTTCTGCAGTCTTTCGGCCAGTCTTTTCACCATTTTTTTGACTTCGATGGGGTCGGTCCAGGCGTGCGGGATATCGGCGCAATCGTGCCCCGCGTGGTCGGCGGTACCGCCATGCAGCCAGAGGATCGAGTCGCTGCGTTGATTCGCCTTACCCCAGGCGGCGAGCCACGGTTCAAATTCCGGACTCAGGGCGACGATCAAAGTAGCCCGGCGCAGGTCTTTCACGTTGCGGGGGCTGAGCTGGAATCCGTGCGCCTCACTGCGCCTAGGAATAATACTTATTGATTCAAGTTCTTTTCCACCAATGACTTGAACCCAGTCTTCGATAACGCTGAAGCTTGATACGACGACTGGTTTTTCTTGCGCATAGGCCTGACCGCCTAGCCACGGGGATAGGAAAAAGATCGAGGCGGCAAGGAGGCGAAGCACGAAAACCCAGACTCACAGGGGACGGCGACAGATGCAAGTAATTTGCATCTAACAAATGTTCCTTATATGAGGTTTTTTTGCATTTGCCACTGGGGGGCTAAAGCGACAAATTCCCACTCCCCATGCCCCAAGTACATGCTGTTTTTGCCAGCGTAATGGCTTTCTGCCTGTCCGTATCCTGCGTTTTAGCCCAGGCGACGAAGGCCGAAGGGGGTGCTGGTGCGAGCAAAAGCCCTGTGGTTGTGCGCTCCGTGCATTTCGATCCGACCAAAATTGGAGGTCAGAAGCACGATTGGATCCGTATGCAGGTCGAGCTGCAGGCTAATTTTAATCCGGAGACCAAGACCGCGACCGAGGACAAGGCCGGGAAGAAGGCCGCGAACAAGCAGTGGGTGGACAAGATTAAGGTGACCGTCACGCAGATCTTCAAGCCGCTCGCCGCCAAGGAGGCCTCCGAGTTCTCCTACTACCGATCCACCGCCACCGTCCTGACGATGGAGGTGAATTCCGCCCGCTCGGTTTATTTCTACCTACCCGGCGATATCGTGAAGCGCGACCGTCTCAAGATGCAGCCGGATTACTTTTACGTGCAGCTTGAGGTCGGCGGTACCGAAGTTCCTCTTTATACCGAGGCCGGGCGTCTTTCCACGGACATGAAGGCCGCCGTCCATCAGCAGTTCGTGAACAAGCAGGCCTTCGATGGCGCCCGTGACTTAGCTGACCGCGGCGTTACCGCCAATGCTGGTATGCTGCGTCCCCAGTACCTCGTGCCTTACGCCATCTTCGACACCGTGCCCCAAGGTTCGCCTTCCCCTGAGTTTCTTCGGGAAGATACCGCCTCTCGCTAACCCCCCTTTTTTCCGTTTTACGCATGAGCCAGAAAAAGGCCACCATCGTCAATCTCGCCGCGTCGAACGTCTCGGTTTCCCAGTTTTCCGCTGTATCGGGAAGCCTGGTGCTTGAGCAGTTTTACGTCGAGGAAATCGCTCCTGGGCTCACGGGCGACGACGAGTGGTTGAACGCTGCGATTGCCGCTCTAGCAAACCTGGTCAACGCGCACGAGCTCAAGGGGCGCGTCACGGTCATCGCCCCTGCTTTCCTGCTCTTGCAGAAGCCACTCAAGGTCCCGCAGGTTGAACGCGCCCGTCAGGCCCAAATCGTGGCCTTCGAGGCCCAGAACGCTATCCCCTATCCGCTGAACGAAGTCATCTGGGACAGCCAGGTCATGGCTTCGGACGGCGTCGAAGCGGAAGTCCTCCTCTTCGCGTTACGCACCGAGGTCGCGACCAAGATCGCGAATATGGTCACTTCGACCGGGCTTCGTCCGATGTCGATTCAGGCCGCCCCGTTGCTCGACAGCCAGGCGTTCCGTCTGGCCGGAGGCTCCTCCGCTGAGGAAGCCCTCATTGTCAACGTGGGTGCTCGCTCGACCACCCTCAGTTTCGTCGGTCCCGGCGGCGTCAATATCCAGTCCGCCACCAACATCGGCGGGAATCTGCTCACGCAAGGCGTGTCGGATAATACGGGTCAGCCTTTCGCGGTTTCCGAAGCCATCAAGGTCGGCTACTTTTCCGGTATCGTGCAGCTGCCGGAGTCCGACCCGCAGGTCGCGGTCCTTCAGGCCAACGCGCAGACTTTCATCCGCCGCCTCGCCCAAGATATCAACCGCCGCCTGATTAACGTACGTCGCGGCACCAATGGACGACAGCCGGCCCGTATCCTCGTCACGGGTCGCGGCTCGCAAGTGCCAGGTCTTTCCGAGCAGCTTTGCGAGACCCTGCGCCTGCCGGTCGAAGTTTTCGATCCCTCGGCGGTCATCACACCCGGATCTGGGATTAACCCCGAGCAGCTCGAGCGGGCTAAATATCAGATTACTGAGGTCATCGGCGAAGCCGCCCGCCTCATCCTGCCTCAACCCATTGGCGTCAACCTGATCCCGCGGGATATCGCCGCGCAGCAGGCTTTTGACGCGCGTAAGCCTCGTCTGGCTATCGCCGCTGCTTTAGCGGCGTTGGCGCCGTTTTGCGTCTGGCTGTCCTTCGCTGATGCGGAGAATTGGAACCGCGAGCAGACCCTCGTCATCCGAGCCCGACAGGTCGAGCTCGCTACCCGTCGTACGACTATCGAGGAATCGAGGAAGAAGGCAGCCGAACTCGCCGCTAAGGCTAAGGAACTCGAATTCGTTGTTACGAACCGCTCCAATTGGCCCGCCTTCCTTGGCGACCTGCAGGATCGCATTGGCACCTGCAAGAATACCTGGATCGAGGAGATGCACGTGAAGTATGAGACTTTACCGGCGGCTCCGGTCGCCGAAGGCCAACCCGCGCCCGCTCCGGTCGTCGTCACCAAGGTCATCGTCTCGGTCCGGTTCCTTTTTACCGACGTGCCGCTCGAAGTGCCGCAGTACCGTGCCCAGGCTGAAAAAGCCAATATTGGCCGACTGCTTGAGGTCGTCCGCAAATCGCCGTATGTCGGTTCCGTCCCCGAGAACGAAATCGTCGTCACGGATCAGACGCTCAAGGCTGCCGACAATAAGACGGTGATCCGGATGACCCCCAAGGCGACCCTCACTCTTATCATCCGTAAGGACAAGGCCCTCTAAGCCATGCAAAATTTCAAGAAAAACCTTGGGTTCAACCTCCTGCTGATTGCCTTGGCGGCTGCGTTTCTCGCGGGTTGCGCCATCGCCTACCTCGCCTGGCGCGGGGGTGCCTCCTCCGCTCTCTTGCTCCAGCGTGCACGTATTGAGCAGAGTGCATTACTGCGGGGTCACGCCTTTGTGCCCGGGGCTCCCGCCGTCTCGCTCAACGAGGATAACGTGGCCAAGGCCGCCGATGACGTGAAGGCCCTCGAGGCCCATCTCGGTTCCCTGCGGGTGGCCGTCTCCGGCAATCCCGAGCTCGCCATCAAGGGCAAGCCATCCGCCAATTCCGCCGAGTTGAGCGCATTACTCCGTGAATCGGTCGACGGCTGGCGTAAGCTCGCCGCCGACAATGGTATCAAGCTATCTCCGACCGACCCGACGGCCTTTGGCTTCCACCGCTATATTCACAATCAAGGAACTTCACCCAAGCGCGAGTTCCAGAAAGTCGACCAGCAGCGACAGGTCATCGATTTCCTCGTCCGTCAGTTGGTTGAGTCCCGTCCGCCCGGCTCGCCCCTCCTGTTCGAGTCCGTCGACCGGGAGCCCGTCGAGACGTTCGTACTGATTCCAGAAGGCAAGCCTGGCGCTGGTACCTATGGACCAGAGCCGGATGTCGCGCGGGACGTGATTGATGAGTTCATCGCTGCCCGGACGTTTGAACGTCGCGACTTAGTCGAGTGCACTTCTTTCCGTGTCCGTTTCGTGGGCTACACCCCGACACTGCGCACCTTCGTAAACAAGATTCGCAACTCCGGCCGCCCGCTGGTCATCTCTTCGATCGATGTCGGCGTGGCCACCCCCGAGGTCCAGAAACTCCTCGCGTCGGCTTCCGCTCTCGCTCCGGCCGCAGCGTCTACCGCCACCGCCCCTTCCGTGATTGGTAACTTCTTCCGCGATGAGCCCGTCGCGGCTGCCGCCGGCGCCAAGTCCGCCAGTACCGAAGACAAGCGCGTCCTCGTCGTGCCACGCAAACTTTCCACCTTCATCGTGCAGGTGGATTACCTTTCCATTCCCGAGGAAAAGCCGCCGGCCCCCGCCGAAGGCGAACCTAAGAAATAAAGCACCCCGGACATGAATTCCCGTAAGGACATCATTCTCGTCATTCTAGGCGCACTTCTCCTCGCCGTGGGTGCTACCGCCTATCTTAGTCCGGGCCTCATCGCTCCGGTGGTCCCCGACGAAGAAGGTAAGGCCACCGCCCTCAAGCAGCTTAAAGAAGCCGTCCCTCTGGGGGACGCTTATCCTTCGACTCCGCGTGCTTCGCTCGAAGACAACATCAAGGATTGGCTCAGCCCCGAGGAGAACGACGACAACTGGGACTACGACCTCTTCACGACAATCGACGTTGTTTGGGATGCTGCCTTGCGTGAATATGTGCCGCGCAGTCGTAAAGCCGAAGAGATGCCCCCCTTTGGTGTCGCCCTGGTTTCCGTCGGGTACCCGACCTACACCTTCATGCTCAGCCATTCCACCCTGGGACCCGGCAAGAAGGAAGAGGAGCGCCTCTTCTCGCTTAAGAACGTGAAGACCAAGCAGTACATCGACGACTGTAAGCTCAACAAGCCGATCCCGGAGGCCCCTTACCTTACCCTGAAGTCCTTTAAGGTCATCAAGGGCAAGGACGCCGACGGCATTCCCTTCGTCCGCAACGTCCTTACTATCGATGACCGTCAGTTCGGCCAAGTGGTTGAGGTGGACGACGAGAAGCCCTTAGAGTTCAAGGGCCGTGTAGATATCTTGGTCAATTCACCCACCGATCCACTTTGGGCGCTCACCCTGCACGCCGTTGGTGATAAGTTCTCCTACAATGGGGCCAGCTACGTGGTCAAAGGCATTGACTTGCCCGCCCGCAGCGTGACTTTTGATAAGTCCTTCGCTCTTAACCCCAAGAAGCCGAAGAAACTCATTTCAGACCCACAGACGCTGACCGTCCCGGCGCCCGTGGCTCCAGCCCCTAAGTCGAAGACCGCCACCCCGGCTGCCACCAAGACCGTCCCCCCCAAGAAATAATTTTCAAAGCCCCAAACTCATGAAAAATCTCCACCGTTCGCAGCTCGCCTGGGTCGCTCTCGCCTTGGCTCTAGCCGCAGGCTCACTTGTCGCCCAAGACGGCGATGCCTCCGCTCGCAAGCCGCAGCTCCTCGCCGAAGCCTTGAAGGCTCGTGACGAAGGCGACCTGCAGGCCGCCAAGGCCAAGTTCGAGGCGATCCTCACAATCGACGCCAAGGATGTCGGCGCCGCCGAAGGCCTCTCATCCGTCAACGCAGCCATCGCCGAGGCTGAAGCGGCTAAGAAGGCCGCCGACGCGGGGAAGCCAGCCGCCGACGCTCCGAAGGTGGATGCGCCTGTCGCGAAGATGGCCTCCACTCTCGACGAAGTCGCCGCTGTCCACGAGAGGCTTTTCGCTGAAGTGACCCAGGCGATTGAGCTGGCCCGCAAGAAGTCCGCCGCCGGCGACCACAAAGGCGCCCTTGAGCTCCTGGATAGCGCCAATGGCGCCCTTCCGGCGACCGCCGCCGCTCAGAAACTGCGCGACACTATCTCCCTGACTAAGCAGGATATCGTCATCCAGCGCGATGCTGGTGGCTCCTCCGCCGCTCAGGAAGAAGTGAAGCGTCTCGCCCGGGCTAACTCCGATGCTCTCGGTAAGCAGGGCGACGCCATCGCCTCCGCCGAAAGCTTGATCCGCCGGGGTACGGCCGAATCCATCGATAAGGCTCTAAGTGACCTTGAGGTCGCTGAACGCGCTTTGGGCAATGAGACCCTTTCCAACAAGGGACTCAAGGACCGCATCAAGGAAACCAAAGGTTCCGCCATCGCCCGTCGCACGCTCATCGCGATTGAAGCCCGTGATATGATCAAGGCCACTTCGCTCATCGCGCAGTATGCCGAACTGAAGGGCAAGGAAGACCCCAGCGTCCTCCGCCTCCAGAAGGAATTTGCCTCCAAGCGCAACGATCCGACCTATCGTAATGTCGACGAGCTTTCCCCCGGACTCCGCGTCAAGGACGACAAGGTCAACGAGCTGCTCGTTAAGGGCCGCGCCCGTTATCTCTACGGCGACTACCAGGGCGCCCTCGATTCCTATCGCGAAGTGCTGCAGTACCAGCCGAACAATTCCGAGTCCAAGGCCTACCAAATCCGCATCCGCCAGATGCTGTCCGAGAATTCCGGCCAGTGGAACCGCGGCGTGACTAAGGGTAAGCTTCTCGAGCTCCTCGACGAGACCTGGAAGCTTCCGGAAGTCTTCAATCGCGAAAACGTCAAGGTCGACGCCGCTAACGGCAACGACCCGATCGTCGAGAAGATGAAGTCCATCCAGTTGCCCGAAGGCTTTATCGTCCGCGACCAGCCGCTCGACCGCGCTCTCGCGCTCCTGCAGACTTCCGCCGCCTCTTACGACAAGGACCAGAAGGGCGTAAACGTTGTCCTCATCGATCCGGCCAACAAGAACCCGACGGTCAGCCTGCAGCTCCGCAATGTCTCGGTCTACCAAGCTCTCGACTACATCTGCAAGCGAGTCGGCTTCAGCTTCTCCGTCGGCTCCGGCGGCATCATTGAAGTCCGTGAGGATTCCGGTGACAGCCTCCTTGAGACCGAAATCTACCCGCTTTCCACTGCTGCCGTGCTGAAGATGACGGGTCTCAGTGCCGGTGGCTCGAGTGCCACCGCTGGTGCGGGTGGCGCGGCCGCAAATCCCTTCGGCGGTGCCGCTGCTGGCGGTGCTGGTGCCGGCGACGGTCAGCGTCCGGAAGAAGTGGCTATCCGTAACTTCCTCACCCGTTCCGGCGTGGCGTTCGAAGCCCCGGCGACCCTGTCGTACGACGGTACGAACCTCATCGTCTACCAGAGCCGTAAGAACCTGGACCGCGTGAAGAACATCATTCGCCGCTATTCCGACATCAAGCAGGTCCACATCGAAGCTAAGTTCATGGAAGTCGAACAGAAGATCCTGAATGAACTCGGCGTGAACTGGACCTTGTCCCCGACCCCTGGCGGCGGCGGCAACGTGAACGCGTCTTCGAACCTCCGTTCAATCGCCAACGTCTTCCAGGCCAACAACAGCGCCCCCCGTGCCATCACGATTGATAACCCGTTCAGCACCCCTTCGTCTAGTTCCTATAGCCAGACTCCTCCAAGCTTCCCCGCCGGAGCTAACCTGGGTGCCAGCACCGGCAATGCCTACAGTGGTACGGTCGGCTTCCTGGGTGCCGAGACGCTTGCGGTTGCCATCCGCGCCATCGAACAGAATTCGGGCAGCGATCTCATGTCCTCTCCGAGCCTGACCGTCCTCGATGGCAAGACGGCCGTCATCCGCGTGGCTCAGCTGCTCCGCTATCCGCAGGCCTACGGTGACACGCAGTCTACCGTAACCCCTGCGACCACGGGCGGCGGTGGCGGCGGCGTCGCGATTACTGCCGGTACACCCCAGGACTTCACCGTCCAGGAAATCGGTGTGAATCTCGAAGTCACTCCAACCGTCGCGGCTGATGATTCCATCGCCCTTAACCTCAAGCCGAAGGTGACCGAATTCGAAGGGTTCGTCGAATACGGTGGTACCTCGATCGCCATCAGCGACGGCGTCACCGTGACGGTACCTTCGGGCTTCTTCCAGCCGATCTTCAGTACGCGCGAAGTGACCACCGATGTCACCGTCTTCGACGGCGCCACGGTCGTTATCGGCGGCCTGACCCGTGAAGAAGTGAAGACGGTCGAAGACCGGGTGCCGGTCCTCGGGTCCATCCCGCTTATCGGCGCAGCCTTCCGTTCCACCGGCAAGTCGGTGCAGAAGCGCAGCCTTATGGTGTTCGTGACCGCTAACCTGGTCTCCCCAGGTGGCGCTACCCTTCGCAGCACCCACCCTGGCATGCGCGCCGGCTCGACCTTCTCGAACCCCACGCTCATCTCCCCGGGTGGCGCGGTCTATCGCGAGCCGATCGAGGTCGCCGCTCCGGCCGCGGCTCAGCCGACGGTTGTCACCGAGCCTGCCAAGTAAGCCCGCTCCGCGCTTCTCGCCATCTCGGGCCCGCCATTCGGCGGGCCCGCTTTTTTCTCGATGCGTCCGAAGGGCGGAGCGACAATCCGGAATGCGCTGGCTGCTCATCGATGGCTTCAATCTGGTTTTCCGGAGCCACTTCGCGATGGAGCGCTCCAACCTTCGCCGGCAGTCCGATCAGTTTCCGACCGGCGCCCTGCATGGCTGGATGAAGTCGTTGCTGGATCTTCGGGACGGCGAGCAGCCCGATCGCTGCGCGGTCTTCTTCGACCTTGGCGGCTCCGACCGCCACCTGGCCGTCTTGCCGGAATATAAGGCCCAACGCGACGACACGCCGGACGAGATCGTCCAGCAGCTGCCCGCGATTAAGCGGCTAACCGCGTTACTGGGATTTCAGGTCTTCGAACGCCGCGGGGTCGAGGCCGACGACCTCATCGCCACCGCGGTCCGCATCCTTGCGGCCTCGGGCGACGCGTGTGTGATCGTCAGCGCAGATAAGGATTTCGGTCAGTGCGTCGGCGGAACGGTCATCCAGCTGGCGCCTCCGCCCACGGCGAATCCGGCGGCAGGTTGGCGCCGGCTCGATCCCGCGGCCGTCACCGAGAAGTTCGGTGTGCCTCCGGCCCGGATTGCCGACTACCTCGCCTTGGTCGGTGATACCGCGGACAATATTCCCGGACTCAAGGGCGTTGGCCCTAAGACCGCCGTGAAGTGGCTCACCGAATACGGCGACCTCGAAGGCGTGCTCGCTGCCGCGGACACGCTGCAGCCGGAGCGTTTTCGGGAGCAAGTAAAGGCCGAGGCCGAGCGGATTCGCGGGAACCTCACGCTCGTCACCTTCCGGACTGATTTCGAATTCGAGCCCGGCCAGCCGGTGCGCGAAGATGTTACCGCTGTGGAGGCTTTCTTGGCGGAGATGGAGATGCATTCGACCCTTCGGCGGTATCAGGCGAAGCACGGCCGGGCCTCAGTCGTGCCGGAACCCGCACCGAAGACGGTCGAAGCACCGAAGCCGAAAGCCAAGCCAGCGGACGACGCCCAGCAGGGCGAGCTCTTCTGAGCAATAAAAAGGCCCGCCGGTGAGGGCGGGCCTTGTCGGGAAGAATGAGCGCGAGGCTTAGTTCTTCTTGTCGGTCTTCTTTTCGACCTTCGGAGCTTCGATGGCGATCGGAGCGGTGGCAATCGGAGCCGCGCCGTGCGTCTTCTCGACGTAGGCCTTCACTTCGTCCTGCGTCAGGGCGACCCAGAACTTGGCTTCCAGTACATCGAACACGATGTTGTTGGAGAAGATACCGTAGGTCTTACCCATGTGTTCAGCGTTCTGGGTGAGGGCCTCGGTCACTTTGGCGATTTCATCCTGGGCGCGCTTCTTGGCGGCTTCATCAGTGGCAGTCTGCTCGGCGGCGCGGAGCTGGAGGAGGGCGTTCTGCTGGGCCTGGACGATATTGATGTTACGCTCGAAGAGCGGGATGTGCTCACCGGTCATCTTGCAGAGCTGGATCATCTTCTGGTTACCGCGGGCGACGACTTCGTTCTCCTTGAACTCCGGGCTCTTACGGAGCTCGGCAATCTGTTCGTCGGTGACCGGGGACATCAGCTGGATGGCCTGATTCTGGATGAAGTGGGGGCGGATCGCGACGGTATCCATCTTGAAGCCGTAAACCTTCTCGAAGACGGCGTCCTTCTGGTTGAAGTCCTGGAGCTCACCTTCACGGAGCTTCGTCACGGCGTCCTTCTCGGTCGTCGTGAGAGCGCTCTGGATGCGCTGGTTGAGTTCGACGATTTTCTGGGCCTGAGCCACCATGACGTTCACGTCATTGGTGAAGCGGGTGAGGGTCTCGGGGTGGCTGATGGTGACGAACTTGAAGAAGACCTTATTGTCGTGCTGCAGCAGGTTTTCGTCGACCTTAGGGGCGTCCGGGGTGTCGGTGGCGGGCATGTTAGGGGTAGGGTTGGGGGTTGGGGTAAGGGTTTACTTCTTGTCAGAGGCCGGGGCGCTCTTGGCTTCGATGGCCTTCTTTTCTTCCTCGGTGATCTGCACCGCGAGCTTGGCTTCGGCCGGAAGCGTGATGGCTTCGGCATTGAAATCGAAGCCACGGGTCTTCTTGAACTCGTCGAGGCTCTTGGAAAGGTCGTCCTGGATCTCCTTGATGGCCTTTTCGACCTTCTTCTTGTCATCTTCCTTCGTCAGCTTGGGCTGGAGGTCGATGAGCTGTTGAAGCTGGGCCTTGGCGTCGGTGATACGCTTAAGGGAGAGACCGAAGGTCTCGACCTCGCCCTGGCCGGTGATGGTGTCGCGGATGTGGAACTTCTTTTCGCCCATGGCGATGATGGTGTCTGGCTTGAAGTCCTTGGCGCTGGAGAGTTTGGTGAACTCCTCGTTGGAGATCGGCGTAGCAATCACGGCCTTGGTGAAGGAGAGCTGGTAAGGGCGCTCGATGCTGAAGCCGTTGTAGAGCTTGCCCATGGACTCGTTGTCACCTTTGAGCTTGGCCTGCTTGGCGGCGATCTCGTGCCCGCGGGCTTCTTTCTCCGGAGTGGTGAGGGCGTTCTCGAGGAAGACCTGGAGGCGCTTGAGCTCTTCGACCTGCTGGCCGAGGACCTGTACGTTCTTCTGGAAGGTGAGGCATTCGGCGATGCTCTTGCCATTCCAGACTTCGGCGAAGTAGGCCTTCTGCTCGGCCTTGGCGCCACCGGCGAGTTTGAGCTCGGGAGCCGCGGCCTTGGTTTCGGCGGGCTTGGCTTCCTGAGCATTCAGGGAGACGCAGAGGGCAGCCAGGAGGAACGAGAACTTGTTCATGTGAGTGGGGAGGGAGGTTCAAACATACGGAAGCCTGTCCCATGGACTACCAAAAAATATACCTACAGGTTACTTTTTCGCCCCTTGGAGGGATTGATCGATAATCTTGGCCAAATCGACCTTTTCAGCCTCTTTTTGTAACTTTTCGTCAGCCAGGACCGCTCGGACCTTTGGGTGGTCGATAAATGCAGTTAAGTCATTGTTGTTCAACAACTCACGAACTTTCTTGTCCTCCCAAGCTTGGTAAAGCGTGGGGTGAGCGGCCAAAGCCCTGATTTCAGGCTGAGCCATGAGCCTCCGCCGGGCTTCGGGCTCCGCCATAAGTCGCCGGGTCTGGCGGATCAGGGTGCGTTGCTTATCGGGGATGGGCGACCACGCCTTGAGGTCGGCGGTGATGGTGGTGGCGGCCAGGTCGTTACGGATATCAACCGTCCAGTGATGTCGGGTCGCACCAGGCTTCTCAAAAAGGTCATAGACCGAGGCAGCAGTCGCAAGGATGGCAATCAGGATCAGGAAGTAGAGGGCGCCAGTCCAGCAGCCGACCAGAGAGCCGAGCACGGGGCTTTCGGCGTCTTTCTGTCCTTCGGGTAACCGGCCAAGGCGCCAGAAGATCGCATAGCAGAGCAAACCAGACAGGCAACTTAGCACGAGCACCCCAGTGATACCGCGCAGGATCCAAGGGTAGGAGGTTCCTTGTAGGCAGGCATGCCCGAGGTCTGAGCCGAAGATCCAGCCGACGAGTTGTCCGGTTGCGAGCGCCACCGGTCCGGCGAGCTGGCGCATCGGTCCGCGGCGATACCCGCGCCAAGCGCCCCGGATCATCAGCAAGGCCAGCAACCCGAGGGCGACCCAGAGAGTCGGCGAGAGCGAAGGGACGTCGGCGGCCATCAGGATTCGCCGAGTACCTTGCGGATGGAAGGTTCGCGGGCCTCGATGCTCTCGGCCAACTTGAACTGCACCAGCGCGCGCCGCAAGTTATGGCCAGGATAACGGACTTTGAAGTAGACGTCGCCGGCGAGATGGTCGGCCAGGAAGCGGATGCCCAGCTCGAGCGGGATCAGGTGGATACAGTCGAAGAGATGGCGGTGGTCGGCCTGGCTGAGGAAGTCCTTCGCGTGGGCCTGATAACCCCTGTAAATCATGCTAAAAAGCTCGAGGTCGAAGATCACGGACCCGAGCTCGCCGGCGTCTTCACCCGCCGGATTACACACGGAGCGCATCGCGTCCCCGATATCATAATGGACCAAGCCAGGCTGCACGGTGTCGAGGTCCACGATACAGGTGCCGCGGCCAGTGGACTCATCGACCATGATATTGCCCACCTTGGGGTCGCCGTGCGTGGTGCGCAGGCCGAGGTCGCCGCGCGCGCGTGCGTCCTCGAGCACGGAACAACGGGTGCGACGGGTTTCGACAAAGCGGACGGCGCGCTTCGCTTCAAGCGAGGCATTGAGTCGTTCCTGGCCTCCGGGTGTCGCGAGGGCGGTATCCATCTTGGCGAGGTAGCCAGGCGTGACGTGGAAGCCGGGCAGGGCGTAGCCAAGCTTTTCGGCAGGCAGGTCGCTGACCATACGGTGGAAGTGGCCCAGCACGATGCCGGCTTCATGGGCGTGCTCCGGATTACGCACCTTTTCGTACGCGTGCGCGCTGGCAATCTGGGAGATCGCGCGCCAGAGATCGCCATCGGCGTCCGTTACCCAGTCTTCGCCGGTCTTCGTCTGGATAATCTTGGGAAGCTGCCAGATGCGGTCCGCGCCTTCGGCCTCGGCCTCGAGCTTGGCGTGGCAGTGGTCCGTGAGCACACGCATGTTCTGCATGATCACTTCCGGCTGCGGGAACACCGACTTACGGATGCGCTGCACGATGAAGCGTTGCTCGGAGAAGGTCGTCCGAAAGATGGCCAGATAAGTGTCGTTGACGTTACCCGAGCCGTAGGGCTCAACGGTCACGAGCCTTCCCTGGACGTCGAACTGGCGGGCGATTAAGGCGGCTCGCATGGGGCTTTCCCGCTAATTTGCGGTAAGTACGGGGGCTGGCGAGGGCATTCCCGCATCGCCAAGGCTTGATTTTCGCCCCGGGCTCCTCATGTTCATCGTTCCTCTGCGACGCCACCTTAGCTCAGCTGGTAGAGCATCTCATTCGTAATGAGAATGTCGCCGGTTCAAATCCGGCAGGTGGCTCCAGCGCAGGGGACAATTTCCAAGCAGCCCGTTTGCCCGCCCGGGCTTTTCCACCAACCTATCCGCCATGAGTCGCGCCGACCATCCGCCCCGCAGCCGGGATCTTTCCCGCCGCTACGACCGGAATTTCCGAGCCGATGACGCGTACCGCGCCACCTTGCCGGACATGCAGAACAAGGACGCCTCCCTAATTCAGGGCGCTAACGTCCCGATCCAGCACGTCGGCATCTCGGGTTTCCGTCTGCCGATGCTCGTCGCCACCCGCGACGGTAAGCCGATCACGCTCGAGTGCACGGTCACCGGCTCGGTCTCCCTCGCGGCCGACCGCAAGGGGATCAACATGTCCCGCATCATGCGGACCTTCTACGAGTTCAAGGACCGCGTGCTTTCGCATGAGCTCCTCGAGGAGGTCTTAGTCCGCTACAAGAAGGACCTCGATTGCAGCCGCGCCCGTATCATGGTCGAGCTGCGCTACCCGATCCTGCAGAAGTCCCTGCGTTCGGGACTCGAAGGCTGGCAGTATTACCGCGCCGTCCTCGAAGGCACAATCGACGACCTCGACCGCCTCCGCCGCTACGTCCATTTCGACTTCGTCTACTCGTCCGCCTGCCCTTGCTCCGCGGAGCTCGCCGAGCACGCTCGCGAGGAACGCTCCGCCTACGGTATCCCGCACTCGCAGCGCTCCAAGGCCCGCGTGGTGGCCGAAGTCTCGCCCGGCCGCGCCCTCTATATCGAGGACATGAAGGATCTCTGCCTCAAGGGCCTCCAGACCGAGACCCAGGTCATGGTGAAGCGCGAGGACGAGCAGGCTTTTGCCGAACTCAACGGCGCCTATTCCAAGTTCGTCGAGGACGCAGCGCGCGTCGTCTACGAGCAATTCGACGCCGATGCGCGCGTGCGCGACTTCGTCATCGCATGCTCGCACCTCGAGTCCCTGCACTCCCACGATGCCGTCTCGGTCATCAACAAGGGCATGCCAAGCGGCCTTTCGGCGGATTTCAGCAATTTCAGAGACCTGATTTGCTAGTCGGCTGACGGCTTGCCCATCTGGGGTGACCGTCATACGGTCACTTTATGAGGGGGTAGCTCAGTTGGATTAGAGCAGCAGCCTTCTAAGCTGCGGGTCGCGGGTTCGAGTCCCGCCCTCCTCACCACTTTCACCGCCCGCCACCCTTTTCGGGGAGGCGGGTTGATTGTATCCGGATGTCCTGGGCTTGCGACAGGTCGGCCCAGCGACTACTCAAAGCTATGCAGATCCACGTCGCCCGCAATTCCGCTCAACTCGGCATTTTCTCACCCGAAGAAATCACCGCAGGTCTTTCTGCTGGCCGCTTTCTCGCCTCCGACCTCGCGTGGCGCGACGGCATGCCGGGCTGGACGCCGCTTGGCGACTGGTCTGAGTTCCGCGGCGTCGGCGTGCCGCCCCCTTCGCCGGGAGTGAGGGCGGTCGATGCTCCGCTCGCTTCGACGATTCCTTGGGAGCAAGGCAAGTCGCTCGGCTCGTTCTTCGCGACGATCAGACTGGCGATGGTGAACCCTGCGGCCCTTGCGACGGGGCGCTACGCTTTCGGCGATTGGCTGGTCTTCTGTTACGTCGGCATGCTGATCTCCCTGCCTTTCCAGTTAATCAACGTCATTACTTTCGGAGATAAGAACGCCCAACTCGGCGAATTCCTCCGCAACTTGAACATACCCGAATTGAACAAGGCGACGGAACAGATGGTGCGCGCCGAGCCAACCTCCGCATGGTTGACGGTCTTCGGCACCATTATGGGGCTGGCGTTTGCGCCGCTCCTCTACGCTTTCTTCGCCCTGCTGCATTGGGTAGGTCAGCGGATTTTTCGCTACCAGGTTTCCGTGGAGCGGACGGTCGCGGCCTCCCTACTCGTCACGGCAATCTTGGCCGTGCTGATGGCGCCGTTACAGCTGATTGGGTTCAGTTTCACCCTGCAGATGGCGTTAAGTACGCTGCTACTCATTCCCGCTTGCGTGGTCTATTACCGAGCCCTGGGCGCGGCGACCGGCATTTCTCCATGGGCCCAGTTTGGAGTCTCTAGTTTCGTCTGGTTTATCCTTTGCTGCTGTTGCTGCTTCCTCCCGGGTGCGCTTCTCTGGGGCGCCGTGGTCAACCGCTGATCGGTGCTCCGGCTGATCCGCAGACCTGCCTATCCGGGTGAGCTCAATCATGAGTTCGTCTGGCCGGCGGCGTTCCTCGGCGGTGTGGTCTTTGCCTGGGGATGGTTCCTAATGGGACTACAGCTACCGCAGTGTATCTTCATCCGGTTGACAGGATTGCCGTGCCTCGGCTGCGGCGGCACGCGCTGTGCACGTAATCTGGTGCAGCTGGATCTTGGACAGGCGTTCTTATTCCATCCGGGCTTCTTCCTCGTCGTGATGTTGGCCGCGCTCTGGACGGTTTACTCCGCGGTTTTCTGGCTGCGCCGTGACACGCTTCGCCTGCGGATCTGCGTCGAGCCGGCCCACTCCCGCAGTGTCCGCATCGCCTTCGTGGTCGTGCTCGTCGCCCACTGGGCCTGGCAGTGTTATTACCTGACGCGCTGACATGATTCGGAATCTTCTCCGCTTCCTCGGCTGGGTCTGCCTGCTTGTCCTGCTCTCGGTTGGCGTGCTGGGTTTGGTCTATGTCCTCTCCGAACGGGCGCAGAAAATCGCCATCGAGCAACGGGTACTAAACGCGGTTGATACGGTACGCGAAGACGGCACGACGCCCCGCAAAGTCGTCGATGCCTTGGATCGCTTGGCTGATGGCACCGAAGTGGTGAAGGGTGACATCGTCCCCGCGCCGGCGCCGGACAAAGAGGCCACCGCGCCTTATGGCGAGCCAGCCGATCGCCTAGGGCTGAAGCATCTCATGAACCGCGGCTATTCGGTCGGCTACGATGAGTCGCTCCCCTCGCCGCGTTGGTCCTCTTATCGCGTCTTCCCCTATAAGGATGTGCATCTCGAGCGGCCCTCTTCGTTCAAGTCCGATGTGCGCACGTCCGCGCGCGTCACGACTTCCGAATACGTCCGCTCTGGCTACGACCGCGGACACCTCGCACCCAACTACGCAATCTCGGTCTGCTACGGCGAGGCGGCCCAGAAGGAGACCTTCCTCCTGAGTAATATCGTACCTCAACTCCACGCGCTCAATGCCGGCCTGTGGAAGGATATGGAGCAGCGGATCATGAAACGTTACGTCGCGCGTTACGGTACTGTCTGGGTCCAGGTCGGCCCGGTCGTCTCATCGCCCTCCGCGAAACAGGTCGGTCGTATCCCTGTACCTTCGTCGTTTTGGATGGTCGTCTCGGAATATGATGAACCAGCCCAAGGTATCCGGGCCATCGCCTACCTCGTGCCCCATGAGGAGAAGTGGCGCGATACCGAGCTAACGCGCTACGTCGTGAGCATCCGCCGAATCGAAGAACTCACCGGACTGGATTTCTTTCCGAAGCTCCCGAAGGCGACGCAGGACCGCCTGGAATCAACGCCCGCGCCGCGCGCTTGGTAAAGGCAGTTCCCGCCGTAGGTCCGAGGCGTGGATTAGGCAGACGCAATCGGCTCCGTCGGCCGTGGGTAGCCACATGATGGGCAGCTTCGGCCAGGCCTGGTGCATCGCCTTCTGGAGCCCGCCGACCTCGATGACGAGGATGCCGTGCGGCTTTAGCGTCTCGCGCGCCTGGGCGAGCAGTTTGCGGATGACGTCGAGACCATCCTTGCCGGAGACCAACGAGCCCTTCGGCTCCTTCTTGAATTCGGCCGGCAGCCGGCGGTAGATACCTTCGGGTTCGTAAGGCGGATTACTGAGAATCAGGTCGAACTTAGGACCCTTTACCAGCGACGTCATCGTGTCCGTCTCGTGGAGCGTCACGCGCTTCGCGAGTTTATGGGCGGCGACGTTGAGGGCGGCGACTTCGAGTGCCGGCGCCGAAAGGTCGGTCGCATGGACATGCGCCTTTGGGAAGCGCTTCGCGAGCAAGATGGCGAGGCAGCCTGAGCCCGTGCAGATATCGGCGACGTCGGTGATCTGGGCGATCGGCGGGAGCCATTGCGGGATGGCCTCGGGGATGAGTTCGACGAAATAGGAGCGCGGGATAATGACCCGCTCGTCGATATGGAAGCGGAGGCCACCCAGCCAGGCTTCGCCGACGAGGTAGCCGGTAGGTACGCGGTCAAAGACGCGTCGTTCCACCAGCGAGAGGAAGGAGGCCTTCGCCTTAGCCGTCAGGGCGCGTTCGAAGCAGGAAGGGAGCTTCTCCCAGGCCAGGCCCGTGGCATGGCCCATGAGCGTCAGGGATTCCTCCTCGGCGTTCACGAAACCTTGGCCATGCGCGATGCTGGCTGACTTGAACAGCCGGTTGGCGAAGCGTAAACAGTCACCGCCCGTTTTGAGGCGGGCGGTGGCGGCGGGGGTCGGGCGCTGTGGGGCGCTCATCGTCGGCGGCAAGGCCGCTTAGGTGAGCGGGGCGGCGGACCAGAGTTCCTTCGGGGTGCGTTCGAAGAAG
>CAIKWA010000088.1 GCA_903831005.1 uncultured Opitutia bacterium | reverse complement strand
GGGGTTGTGATAGGCGTTGTCCTTCACAATTGGGTGCTCGTCGCCCCAGCCGTGGCAGACGACTTCCGTCAGCCGTTCGCCCGTGACGCTGAGGAGGTGAGAGGTGCAGTGGGTCGGGTAATGCATCGGCGGCAGGCCGTGACGCCAGGTTCGCTTGCCGTTCTCGAAGTAAAGCGTCTCGAGTCCGGGGTGATGGTATTCCGATTCCGTGTAGTAAAGATGACCGAAGCGTCCTTCGGCATGGAACTTGCGGGCCGAGATCGTGAGCTGCTGCCAGCAGCTGGTCTCGCCCATCATGTAGTTGAGTCCGGATTTCTTTACCCCACCAGCGAGCTGGCCGCATTCCTCAAGCGTCATCGCGGCGGGCACGGCGCTGAGCACGTGCTTACCCGCGGCCAGGCAGAGGAGGGTATGCCGGACGTGATCCGGCGCGGGCGTGGCGAGGAAGACCGCCTCGACCTTGGGGTCCTTGAGCATCTCTTCGAGCGAAGGGTATCCCTTGGCGCACTTGTAGACCTTCTGCAGCGCGGCGAGGCGCTCGGGGCGGAGTTCGGCCACCGCCTCGACGAGGCAGTCCGGATGTTCGTGGAACTGGAAGCCGAGACCGAAGCGCCCGCCGACGATGGCCACACGCACCTTGCGGGCTGGGGCGGTGAAGCCGACCTGGCTGAAGAGCGGCGCAGTCGCGAGGGTGGCGCCCAGCAGTGTGCTTTGGCGGAGGAAGTCGCGACGGGTGCTCATGGGGGTGAGGGTATCCTTGGGTCCCCCTGCCAGATTTCAATGTGGGTTATCGTGCCAGCAGCACCCCGCCGCGCGTGCGCGGCTCAGAGTCCGAAGCCTTGAGACTTCCGGACGTCGCCGACGTACCAGTTCTCGAGCTTCTCGCGAGCCCAGGGGGTCTTGCGCAGGAAGGTGAGCGACGACTTGATCGTCGGGTCGAACATGAAGCAACGGATTGGGATGCGATGGGCGAGTTCCTGCCAGCCGTATTTCGCGACCATCGACTCGAGGAGTTTCTGCAGGGTGACGCCGTGCAGGGGGTCGCGGTGCGGGGGACGTTCGTCGGGCATAGCTTTTAGGCAGTGCAGCGCTTGAGGAAGACCAGCTGGGCGATCGCCACGATTTTCGGGGGCAGGAGACGCGGGCGAATGATCGCCGGGTCGGTCGTGTGGCTCGTCACTTCAAAGAGACCGTTGTAGAACCATTTGCCGCCTTCGGTGCGACGGACGTAGACAGGCAGAGGGCCACGGGTCTCGGCGAGACGGATGCCCCACTTGGCCTGGTCGCCCTTGCGGCCGACCCAGACTTCGCACGGTTCGCTGTCGGCACGCGGATTCCAGCCGAGGCCGAGGCAGACGCCGATGACTTCAGTGCCCTTATGGATGACGAAGTTCGGGGGCTTCGGGTCGCCGCCGAGGAACGCACGCACTTCGTCGAACTCGTAACCTTCGCCGACGACGTGCGGGGCGGGGGTGGGAGAAGGCGAAGCGTCGGACATGGCTGAAGGCAATAGGCTGACCCTCGGGGCGGGGGAAGGCTAAATCCCGGTCCAACAAAAAGGCACGCTTGCGCGTGCCTTTCGTCGGGAGCCTGAGAGGGCTTAGGCCTTCGGCTCGTCTTCCACGAGGCGGATGCGCAGGTCACGCAGCTGCTTCGGGGCGACGGGGCTCGGGCAATCGGCCATCAGGTCGCGACCGTTCTGGTTCTTTGGGAAGGCCAGGATGTCGCGGATCGAGGAGCGGCCGGCGAGCATGGCGACCACGCGGTCGAAGCCGAGGGCGATGCCGCCGTGGGGCGGGGCACCGTAGGAGAAGGCCTTGAGCATGTAACCGAAGCGGCTTTCCACGAGGTCCTGCGGAATCTTGAGGATGTCCTCGAAGACGCGCTTCTG
>CAIKWA010000087.1 GCA_903831005.1 uncultured Opitutia bacterium | reverse complement strand
GGCTGCTCCGACTCCCTCCGTTGCCTCTGCACCCATCGCGCCTCCGCCTCTCCCGCCGAGCGTGGTTCAGCCGGTGGTTCCAGTTCCACCTGCTGTTGCGCAGCCTGATCCTCTTTCTGAACGACTCCGCGATCTCGGGCTATTGCCTCCGAGTGACCTCAATGGTGAATATGCTCTCGGCGCCTGGTGGGCCGTGCGTGTCGGCGGGGTGCTCGCCGTCGCCGCAGTCGTCTTCCTCGGTATCTGGCTCAACCTGCGTTCCGCGATTCCGCCGATGGTGCGTGTCATCGAGGTGGCTTTAGTTGGCGCGGGTCTTTTCTGGGGCGGCCTCCGTCTTTCGGCCAAGCGCAAGGACTTGGGAGAGGTACTTGCCGCCACGGGTCTCGCTGTCTGGCAGTTCGCCGCCTGGGCTACTTACGGACTCGATAAGATGCGGGTCTGCGAAAGCCCGGCTCAGGCCGCGCTGGTCCAGTTCCTCGTGGCCTTCGGCGTCGCCTTCATCGCCCTGGCCAAGGGTAGCAAACTCTTCGGCCAGCTCGCCGTCATCTTTGCTACCGTCGCGGTGTATTTCTCCATTGGGTCCGGTGCGGCGCCTGGGTCTAGCGCAACGGGTGCCGGTTTGATTGCTTTACTGGGTGTCATCCTGATGGTGCGCGGTCCGTGGGGCTCCGCTGGCGTGCTGGGGTTAATCGGCTCTCAGGCCTGCCTGCTGTTCCTTTATTATGCCATGCCGACGAACGGTGCGAATTATCTTCCGCTGCAACTCGCCGCGCTGGGTTCGTTCCTCGTGCTTTGGCTTGGTGAACGTCTGGTGAAGGATGACGCCGTTCTGCTTGGCCGTGATGCCCGCTCGGCTTTCCAACTCGCGAGCTTCTTTTCTCCGGCTTTCATCGCACTCTTTCTGGCACAAGGGGCAGAGGCGGATCGGGCGACAGTTTCCCTGCTTATCGCCTCAGTTGCCGCTCTCGCCGGTCTGCTGGAGCGGGGCCGAAGTCAGCTGGTCTTCGAGGTGTTGCTCTTGGCGGCGGTTGGCTTTGTCGGCGCCGGGCTGGCGTGGCTCGTGGATCCACATCTCGTCTGGTTGATCTGGGCGCTCGCCGCCGCGGCTACCTTGGTCGTCGGCACGCGCACGCGCTCGGAGCTCGTCCGTTGGGCTTCGGAGGCCCTCGCGGGCGTCGCTGTCTACGCTTTCATCGACCACCCGCCGGCGAAGCCATGGATCGCGCTGGCTGGTATCGCGGTCTTCGGCTTGATGCTCGCTTTCCGTGAGGAATGGGAGCGCGAATCGGGCTGGCAGAAGTTCCGACGCATCGTCGGCATCCTTGGCCTGGCTGCCGCCGTGCTGGCCGTCCAGAACCATTTACCGAAGGCCGATACTGGCTGGCCTTGGCTCGTTCTATTGCTTGTCGCCTCGGTGCGTTTCCGTCCGGCTCTCCTTTGGGCGGCCGCCCCAGGTTATCTCTTCACTACGCTGCTCGTCGTCTTCTGGCGCCCCATCGCCGGAGCCGATTCATCCGGCTGGGCGCTTTTCTGGTCCGCGTTGGTCTTATTCGGCAATGGCTTCGCAATGTGGCGCTTGGTTGGCCGCGAAGGCGATACCAGCAAGTTCCTTCGCTATGCGTTGGCGTTCGCGACAGCCATCGTAGCGTTCGCCTGTGTGCATCATCTCGTCGTGTTCGTCGGTGGGAATTCTTCCTCACGGAAGCTCGCCTTGCTCTGGTCCTTGGGTGCGACGCTACTGGTC
>CAIKWA010000086.1 GCA_903831005.1 uncultured Opitutia bacterium | reverse complement strand
TCTTCGCGGGCTTCTTCTTTTTAGGCATGATCGTCGGTTAGGACAATCGACCATAAGCCACAAGCGAGCCAAAACCGCGTCAGCCCTGTGCCAGCTCCCGCAACTTGTTCAAATCCAGCTTACCCGTGCCTAAAATCGGGACGGCGGGCACTTTCTTGAACACCTTGGGAATCCACAGGTTAGCGAGCCCTTCGGCGGCGAGCGCTGTGCGAATTACCTCAGTATCGACATCATCGACATGCAGCACAACGAGCTGCTCGCCCTTAGCCGGATCCGAGGTACTTGCGACGGCGACCTTGATTTCTGCGGAGTCGGTCAGTTTCATCACTTTGCGCAAGGCATCCTCGACGGTACCATGCGGGACCATCTCACCGCCAATCTTGGAAAAGCGGGAGAGTCGTCCGGCCAGATGCAGGAAGCCGTCGTCGTCCATGCGGCCAAGGTCACCCGTGCGATACCAGCCATCGGGCGTCATCGCCTTGGCGGTCTGCTCGGCATCGAGATAGCCCATGAAGATATTAGCACCCTTGATTTCCAAGAGACCCACCTGCCCGCTTGGCAGGACCTCACCCGTCTCCGAGTCGATGAACCGGACGGCAACGCCGATAACGGGACGGCCGACGGAGCCGCGAACATTACCCAGCCAGACGCCATCGGGACCTTCCGGGTCAATCCGGTCGGGCACATTGACGGCCAGCACCGGACTGGTCTCGGTGATACCGTAGCCTTCCAGGACCGGCGTCTCGAGCTGGGTGGCGAAAGCGTCCACGAGGTCGGCCGGACATTTCTCGGCGCCGACGACGGCCCATTCGAGCGTTGCGAAATCCGCAGCGGTACCGCGACGGAGATAAGGGCGCAGGAAAGTCGGTGTGCCGACAACGACGGTGACCTTCTCTTCCTTAATTGCCTTCACGGCGGCAGCGGAATCCAGCGGCGACGGCAAGGTCACGAGACGCGGCGAGCGGGAGAGTGAGTACCAAAGCCCGATGGTGAAACCGAAGCTATGAAAGACCGGCAGACTGCTAAGGAGGATTGCGTCGTCTGGAAGGATATCAGCGTCGTCAATCTGGCGTAAGTTGGCCAGGATGTTACGGTGTGACAGACGTACTCCCTTGGGCTGGCCGGAGCTACCGCTGGTAAAGAGCAAGGCTGCTTCGTCATCGCCACCATGCTTCGGAAGCCCCATCAGCGAAATCGACCAAGAGTTGGGCAGGCAACGAATCAACCCGAGACGGAAGGCAAGGTCGGTGCGCGAATGCGCCGCCAGGAAGTCGGCGACATCGAGGACCTGGTCGCCCCATGGGAAATCTGGAGACTTCTCGGAGAGTTTGCTGCGAAAAGCACCGGCGGTGACAACCAAGTCGACCCCAGCACGCTGGAGGCAGGAGAGCGCCTGCTCGCGACCCAGCGAGAAATTGAGGTTCACCGGGGATTTATCAGCCAGCACGCAACCTAGGTTTGCCACCGCCGCCGCGACGCCCGGTGGCAGCACGATGGCGACCCGCTTCGAGGTGGTCCGGCGCTTCAACTCACCGGCGAAAGCCCAACCCAGCGCCAGTAAAGTCGCACCGGAAAACTCACGGCGGGCCGACGTACGATCGACCATGGCGACGGAGCCGCCCTTCTTTGCCAGACCCTCGGCGACCTCGCGCCCGAGATGACCTTCGAGGGATTCGCGCATACTGAAGGCTTCGGCCGCAAGCTCCAGGAGACGAAGTCGGCACTTCGCATGTTCGGCCGCAGGAAACGGCTTCCCGATGACGACGCCAACCGGACGAGGGAAGTGCTTAGGCATCTTCCAGAAAGACTTACCACCGCTGAAACTGAGGATTGATCCCCACATGCCATCAATCGCCACCGGCACGATGGGGGCGCCGCCGCGGCGAGCAATCAGTTCGAACCCTTTGCGCAGCTGCATCAGGCCGCCGTTACGCGTGAGGCTACCTTCGGGAAAGATACAGACGATTTCGCCGCGGGCGAGGGCTTCGCCGGATTTGATAATGGCCTCTTTGGCTTTCGTCTCGGAAACGGGAATCGTCCCCATCAGCCGGCACATGAAGCCAAGGAACTTGTGGCGTTCAAAACCTTCCCAGGAAAGAAAGCGCACCGGGCGCCGAGACATCACGCCCATCACGAGCACGTCAGCGTAGGCCACGTGATTCGCAATGAGGAGTACGCCCCCCTCTTCAGGGATGTTCTCCAGGCCGCGGATGCGGATAGTATACCCACACTTCAGGAGCAGCCAACAAAGGGTATGCATGAGGCAGTACCCCAAGGACATCGACTTGTGACGACGAGGTGCCTGCCAGGCGAAGGCCAATAGGAAAATCGTGAGCAACAGCAGGCCGAACGCGATGAACGCCAAGGCAATCATCAATAGGAACCAGCCAAGGGAGTAAAGCAGGGGCACCCCCAGAAGGTGGACTGTCCGCCGTCAGGTGCAAGCCGAGTCCTTTCGGGGTTGACCCCTCCCCGCCCCTGATTGCCCTATAGAGCCCCGCGATGCGCGACTACGTCCTCAGACGGTTGCTGCTAGTCCCACTGACCTTCGTGGGCATCACGTTCGTCGCGTTCTGCTTCACCCGCTTCGTTCCAGGCGGTCCGATTGAACAAGCCCTCGCCGAACGCCAGCAAGCGGACCGTAAACATAGCACGGTCGCTCGACCCAGCGGCCCAGCCTCGCCCGAGGAGCTCGACAACCTTAAGCGACGCTATGGCTTCGATCGCTCTCTTATAGAGGCCTATGCCATTTGGCTTGGCGCCCTACCAGGACCGGCGGATTGGATCACGGTACGACTCGATAAGAACGGCAAGGCGGAGGCGGAGGTCGCCGACGAACTCAACCCAGGCAAAACCCTCAAACTGACCGTCAGTCAGGATGGCAGTGCCCTCAAGGTAACCACGGTGGACGGTAAACCCAGAGCCCACTGGTTCGCGTCTCCGGCGCCCTTGCCCGACGATCCCGAGACAGCGACGCGTGTGCTCGTCTATCGTCGCGCCTTCGCCGGACTACTCCAAGCGGAACTCGGCGACTCTACCACCAGCGACAAACCCGTCTGGGATGAGATTAAGGCGCGACTGCCCATCTCGGCTTGGTTCGGCGGCTGGTCGCTCCTGCTCGCCTATACGATCTCAATCCCGCTCGGCGTCGCCAAGGCTCTGAAACGAGACGGGTGGTTCGACCGTAGCTCCTCGCAGGTCCTTTTCATCCTTTATTCCATCCCCGGCTTCATCCTCGCCGTTGCGATGCTACACCTCCTCTGCTTTCAGCTCGGTTGGTTCCCGACCAAAGGATTTGACTGGGCAAACCTGAGCTGGGCCGGCCGCATCCACCATACCATGGTCCCGCTCGCCTGCGAGATGGTCGGAGCATTTACCGCGCTCACGCTCTTCACCCGTAACGGACTGCTCGATAACCTCGCCGCCGACTATGTCCGCACCGCCAAGGCCAAGGGACTGAGTCATATTCGTATCGTTTTCGTCCACGCGCTCCGGAATTCGCTCATCCCCTTGGCTGCGACCTTCGGAGGTAACCTCGGCTTCTTTCTCACCGGATCCTTCCTCATCGAAGTAACGTTCAACATCCCCGGCCTCGGCCTGCTGGGGTACGACTCCCTCGTCCACCGTAACTACCCCGTCTTCCTCGGCCTCCTCACGCTCTCCAGCCTAGCGATGCTCATTGGCAACATCGTCTCCGACCTCTGCGTCGCCGCCGTCGACCCGCGCATCCGGTTCGATAAATCCGCATGAGCCTCTTCGACCCCATCACATTAAAGCGTTTCGATCGATTCCGCCGCAACCGCATGGGTTGGTGGTCGCTGCTCACGTTGGTTGCGATTTCGGCGCTCGCCTTGCTCGGACCGCTCCTCGTCGGCAATCGCCCGCTTGTGCTCAAAGTCGATGGCTTTACGCGCTTCCCTGTGTTCGCCGGCTTTATCTCGGGGAGAGACCTCGGCCTGAAAATCGAAGGCGAACCCAACTATCGCCTGCTGGCCGAAGAGCTGAAGCAGAACGGCCGAGGCTGGCTCATCATGCCACCCGTACCTTTCGCCCCAGGAGAAGTCTGCGAGGTGATGCCAGAAGCTTCACGCGACGCCGAGGGACGGTGGCACGACCCTCGCGGCATCATCTCCGAAGGGCGCATCTTCACGCTCAATACGGACGGCACCCGCCGCCAGACTTGGACCATCATCAACGGCCGTCCCGAAGGCGACGCCCGTCTGTTCGCCGAGGGCACGGGTATCGCGCGTGCGAAATTCACGGAAGGCAAGGTCGCCCAGCGTGTGCCCGCTGCAGATCGCACCGACTGGCAGCCGCAGGGCTCGCTTCGCACGCAAGTGCCCTCGCCCTGCCCGCCCGGACTCGACGGACACTGGTTAGGGACCGACGAATCCGGCCACGATATTGTCGCACGGCTTTTCGGCGGCTTCCGCATCCTCCTTCTCTCCGCTCTCATCTTTCTCCCCTGCGTCTATGGCGTCGGCCTGATTCTGGGCGCGGCGATGGGGTACTTCGGTGGCTGGTTCGACATGGTTTGCCAGCGCCTGATGGAGGTCTGGTCCAATATCCCGTTCCTCTACGCCATCATCTTCCTCGCCAGCCTGCTCGAACCCTCACTGGCGATCCTTATCCTCATCCTCGTCGCATTCTCCTGGATTGGGCTCGCTCAGCAACTCCGCGCCGCCGCCTACCAGGTCTCCGCTCGCGACTACGTCACCGCGTCCCGCGCCCTGGGCGCCGGCCACGCCCGCATCATCTGGCGCCACATCCTGCCCAACTGCGCCACCATCATCTTAACGACCCTCCCCTTCAGCTTACACGGCCTAGTCTTCTCGCTCTCTGCGCTCGACTACCTCGGCTTCGGACTGCCGCCTACCGAGCCCTCCTGGGGAAACCTCCTCCAACAGGCCAAGGAAAACTGGAACGCCTGGTGGATTCTCGGACCCACGCTCTTCTGCTTGGTCGGCACCATGGTCATGATCAACTCCATCGGCGAAGCGCTCCAAGATGCCTTCGACCTCCGACGCGCCCAAAAATGAAGTCTTTTTTCGCTATCCTCGCCTTCCTTACGACCGCCTCGGCCCAGACGTACGAGGACCCTAAGGCCGCGGCATACTATACCGAGCATAAGGATTTCTTCCATTTTGCAAAGTTGGCCGACCTCCCGAAGGATCTCATCTGGCAAGACGGTTCGTCGCAGAAAGAGTTCGCGGATTCGCGGGCGGTGCGGGGCGGCACTTTACGACAGTTCACCGGCTCCACCCCGCCCACGCTCCGCCGCGTCGGACCCAACGCGAACAACGGCTTCCGTGGGGAGCTTTACGACAATAACGACTTCGGCCTCATCTCCTCGCATCCCAACACCGAGGAAACCATCCCCGCCCTGGCGACAAGCTGGGCGATGTCGGCGGATGGGATGACCGCCTACTTCCGCCTCGATCCAAACGCCAAGTTTACGGACGGCCAGCCGATCACCGCCGACGACTACTTCTACACTTTCTATTTCAACCGTTCGCCTTGGGCGAAGGCCGATTGGTACGCCGACTTCTACACCCGCGAATGGGGTAGCATCACGAAGTACGACGCCCACACCCTCGCCATTAAGGCCCCGCGCAAGCGCCCCTACCAACTCGAGCGGCTGGGCCAGCTGATCCCGCTACCGCGCAACTTCTTCAAGGACTTTGGTCCCAACTACGAGAAGCTGTACAACGATCGCTTCCAGCCGACGACTGGCGCCTACTTCGTCGGCCCGACCGGCTTCCAACGCGAGAAGTCCGTGACGCTCACCCGCGTGCAGGACTGGTGGGGCGACCATCGCAAGTTCTACCGCCACCGCTACAATCCCGACACCATCGATTACGGTGTCATCCGCGAAATGGACAGTGCCTACGCCTCGATGCTGGCCGGCGAGATCGACTTCATGCCAATCATGATGCCGCGCTACTGGTACGGCACCAACGAGAAGAAGGCCTACCAGAACGGCTACCTCACGAAGGCCCAGTTCTTCAACGATATCCCCCGCCCTCCTTACGGCCTGTACCTCAACACCCAGAAGGGCCTGCTCGCCGACCTGAATATCCGCGTCGGCCTGCAGCACGCCACCGACTTCCAGCGCGTCATTGATGGGTTCTATCGCGGCGACTACGAACGCCTCAACCAGTTCAGCGAAGGCCTCGGTAAGTTCACCGAACCCTCGATCCGGCCTCGCCGCTACTCGCCGGAACTCGCCCGCGCGGCCTTCGCCAAGGCCGGCTTCAGCCAAGTCGGCTCTGACGGTATCCTCACGAACGCCGCCGGCGAACGGCTTTCATTCCGCCTGACCTTCGATACCTCCGATCGCCGCAAGTATCTAGCCACGCTTGTCGAATCAGCCCGCCGCTGCGGAGTGGAGTACCGCCCCGAAACACTGGAACGGACGACGATGTACCGCAAGGTTATGGAGAAGAACCATGATATCGTCTTCTGGGCATGGTCCGTCTCCAGTCGTCTTCCCGCCCTCTGGGAATCCCACCACACCGACAACGCCGTGGAGAAACTCGCCGACGGACGCAAGGTACCGAAGCGCCAGACGAACAACATCACCGGCATCGATGACCCAGAGCTTTCCAAGCTCATCGATCGTTTTCGCGAAGCCACCGAAGAGGATGAGATGATTAAGTTGTCTCACGCGATGCAGCGACGAATCCACGACCTCGCCGACTTCATCCCTGGGTTTAAGGTACCAGGTTATCGCATAGCCCACTGGGACTGGGTGAAATTCCCCGCCGGCTTCGACGTACGTGGCGCCGAAGACCCCGGCCAGTACGGACTCTTCTGGCTGGACCCCAAGCAGCGTGAGGTCGACCTCCGCGATTTCCGGGAGGGCAAGGTACGCGGAGCACCGAAGACTGTCATCGAAGACCGCTGGCGCACCGAATGACCGCCGTTCTTCCTTTCCCTTCACCCCTGCCCGACCTATGTTGCCGACCATGTCCGCCGAGCCTCTCCTGAAAGTCCAGGACCTCAGCGTCACCTTCCGCAACGGTGACCGTGAGACCGTTGCCGCCCAAGGCGTCTCCTACGAGCTCGCCGCCGGCGAAGTCCTCGCCGTCGTCGGCGAGTCTGGCTCCGGCAAATCGGTCTCCGCGCTCGCCCTCACCCGCCTGTTGCCGCCCGAGCCGTCCTGCTCCCTCTCGGGCTCGGTCAAACTCGCCGGCCTCGAGTTACTAGGACTCCCCGAGGATAAGCTCGCCAAGATTCGCGGCGGCTCGATTGCCTACATCTTCCAAGAACCTGGCACGTCGCTAAATCCGGTCTACACGATTGGCTTCCAGATCGGTGAGGCTGTTGCGCTCCATCGACCAGAGGTCAAAGACGTCCAAGCCGAGATCATCCGCGCCCTCACAGAGGTCCACATCCACGACCCCGAACGGGTCGCGAACCAATACCCCCACGAACTCTCCGGCGGCATGCAGCAGCGTGCGATGATCGCCATGGCCCTGGCCTGTAACCCAAAGATTCTCGTGGCCGACGAGCCGACCACTGCGCTCGACGTGACCATCCAGAAAGAAATCATGGACCTGCTCGCCCGCCTCCGTCGAGAGCGCGGCATGAGCATCATCCTCATTACCCATAATTTCGGCATCATCGCAAACTTCGCCGACAAGGTCGCGGTGATGTGGAAAGGACGCATCGTCGAGTCCGGCCCAGTCGAACAGATCATGCGGACGCAGTCGCACCCTTACACTAAGGCACTGATCGCGTGCATACCACGCCTCGGTCAGCGGCGCCGCCGCCTCACCACCCTGTCGGACGAACTCAAGGTCTCCCGATGAGCGAAAACCTTCTCGAAGTCAGCGACCTCTCCGTCCACTACCCCGGCCGGGCCAACTGGTTCTTCCAGAAAGCTGAACCCAAGAAGGCGGTGGACGGCATCTCCTTTGTCGTACCGAAGGGCAAGACCGTGGGACTCGTCGGTGAATCCGGCTCAGGCAAGACGACGACCGGCCGCGCGATTGTAAAACTCGCGCCGCTCACCGCCGGAAAAATCCTTTATCACGGCCAAGATATCGGCGCCCTCTCTAACTCGGACTTCCTCCCATGGCGCAAGAAGATCCAGATGATCTTCCAAGATCCCTACAACTCGCTGAACCCGCGCGCTGATATCCTGAGCATCCTCTCCGAGCCGCTCGAAATCCACTTCCCGCAGATGACGCGCCTCGACCGCGAGGCGCGTTGCGCCGAACTCCTCCGCAGCGTCCAGCTCCCCGCCGAGCACCTGCGTCGCCACCCGCACGAATTCTCCGGCGGCCAACGCCAACGCATCGGCATCGCCCGCGCCCTCGCCGTGCAACCTGAGCTCATCATCTGCGATGAGCCGGTCTCCGCTCTCGACGTGTCCGTCCAAGCCGAGGTCGTGAACCTGCTCCAAGACCTGCAGGAGCAACTCGGCCTCACCTATCTCTTCATCGCCCATGACCTCGCCGTGGTCGAACATGTCAGTGACCATATCCTTGTGATGTCGAAGGGGAAGATCGTCGAACAAGGCACCCCGGCCGAGATTCTCGGTAACCCGCAGCAGGCCTACACGAAGACGCTGCTTGCCGCGGTGCCCCGGTTCTGATGCCGGCGGAAACCCAGTCCAAGCTCGATGGCACGACGCGTGGCCTCGGCCTGTTGCTCATCGGCATGGGTGCGTTCGCGACCTGGGACCAGTGGGCCATCTGGAGCACCAAAGACGACTACACCTTCGGGTACCTCGTTCCCTTATTCTCAGCCTACGTCCTCTGGGACCGCTGGGAAGAGCTTCGTGTCCTGCTGACCGGTGAACGCAGTGATGTCGCTACCCCCACGCCCAAAGGAGTGCTCGGCCTCGCCCAACTACTGGCGTTCGCCTCGCTAGCCTTATTCGGTTTCGGCGCCGCCGCCCGCGCCATCTTTGGCACCGGCATCGGCCCGACCATCGCCATCTCCTTCGGCCTAACCGGAGCGGCACTCGCCTTCGCGTTCATCTCAGTGCGCGGGCCGCAGGACGCTGCGGCAACCTCGCCCACGCGCTGGCGAGCCGTCGGCCTTCTCCTCTTCCCTGCGGGCGTCTGGCTGATTTCTGGGCCCTTCCTCTACCTCGTCGACAATCAGATCAAAGGCGAACTGCTCACGAACGTAACCGAATTTGTCTCTGGCGTCCTCCGCGCGAACGGCCACGCCATCCGCGTCAACGGCAACACTATTGTCTTCCCCAACGGCGACGCGGTCGGCGTGGCCGAAGCCTGTTCCGGGATCCGTTCGCTGTCGGCTTGCGTATTTGCCGGCGCCTTCCTCGGAGCGGTCTTCCTCGATGGTGGCTTTCCGGGCGCACTGCTCCGCCGGATGGCGATGATCGGCCTCGCCGGCTTTACCGCCATCCTCCTCAATATCGGCCGCAACACCTTCCTCACCTTCCACGCCCTGCACCATGGATCTAAGTCTCTCGACCGCGACCTCGCCGGGATTGAGTTTGGCCAGCCCGGCTTCTCGTCGCTCGGCACCGTGCATGATTTGGCGGGTAATGTCGCCATGGTCGCCGCGTTGATCCTCCTGTTGGCCTTCATCCCCTTGCTCAATCGAATCGGCCGGCCACGTGATATCCGAACTTCCGTATGAGAATCCTTTTCGTGACCCCCGAGCTGGCGCCCTGGTCGAAGGCCGGCGGACTCGGCGACGCCACGGTGGCGCTAGGTAAAGCCCTGGCCGCCCTCGGCCACGAGGTGCGCGCCATCACGCCTCTCTACGGCTCCGTCCCTGGCCGCGAGACGATGGGCACGCTCATCGAGTCGCTCAAAGTCGGCGTCAATGGCGACATGCGTAAAGCCGGCTGCCGTATCCGCACACTCCAGGTCTCGCCCAACTTCGAAGCGTGGTTCGTCGAGCATGAGGACTTCTATGGTGCCCGTGAAATCTATCCGGCACGTGACGACGCCGGCGAGCGTGCCGCCTTCTACGGACGAGCCGGCCTAGACGCCTGCCTGACGACCAGCTGGATCCCGGACATCATCCATTGCCACGACTGGACCGCCGGCCTTGTGCCTGTACTCCTGAACACCACGCTCAAGCAGTCCGCGCTCGGCCAAGCCAAGACCGTCATCTCGATTCATAACCTGCAGCACCAAGGCCTCTATCCCAAGCGAATCATGGCCTACCTCGGCCTCCCCACATTCCTCTGGAGCCCGCAGGAACTCGAGTGCCTCGGTGGCGTCAACTTCCTCAAAGGTGGCATCCTCCACGCCGCCAAAGTCATCACCGTCAGCCCGAGCTACGCCAAGGAGATTCTCACCCCGGCCTTCGGCTATGGGCTGGATGACGTCGTGCGTCGCCGCGCGACCGACCTGCGCGGCATCCTTAACGGTGTTGACCGTGATGAATGGAACCCTGAAGACGATAAGCACATCGCGGCGACATTCTCAGCCAAGAAGCCTAGCGGAAAGGCCGAATGCAAAGCCGCCCTCTTGCGCGAACTCAATCTCGCGACCGATCGCAATATTCCGCTTATCGGCGTCGTCTCGCGCCTCTGGGAGCAGAAGGGTCTAGATCTCGCCGTTAGCGTGCTCCCGAAATTCCTGCGCGAAGGCCGTTTGCAGTTCGCACTCCTCGGCAGCGGTGACGCCTGGCTGGAAAACGAGTTCAAGCGACTCGCCGTCGACTTCCCCCAGCTCTGCGCCGTCCGTATCGGCTATGATAATGGCCTCTCGCACCGAATCGAAGCCGGCTGTGACTTCTTCCTCATGCCGAGCCGCTTCGAACCGTGCGGGCTGAACCAGATGTATTCCATGGCCTATGGAACCCTCCCCATCGTTCGCGCAACCGGCGGGCTGGCTGACACTGTTAGTGGGTGGGACGGAAAGAAAAAAGGGACCGGGATCGTTTTCGAACACGCTGACCAAAGTGGCATCGAGTGGGCCCTCAACCGGGCTCTGGAGCTTTATCAACAGCCGACGGCCTACAAAGCGCTTCAGAAATCCGCGATGGCGGCCGAGTTCAGTTGGGCGAAGTCGGCCGAAGCCCACCTGAAGTGTTATCTCGGTTAAGGTCAGCGATTTAACGCCTAAAATAAAGCATCGGTGGCTTCTTTTTAAACAAACACTGGGGTTTATTCACCAATTTTCCGGAAAGTACCGAAAAATATGGCATTTAGGTAAATTTTTAGCACATCAGGCTACGCAATGAAGCACACCTCCATCACCCTCCTCACCCTCACCGCTGCCGCGAGCTTTGCTCAGTCGGCTGCCGCCGCTGCCCCGGCGTTCACCACCTCGGGCAACCTCGCCTTCACCAGCGACTACGTCTGGCGTGGCATCTCCCAGAACGCCGGCAAGTTCGCCGTTCAGGGCGGTTTCGACGCTACCCATAGCTCCGGCCTCTCGGCTGGTATCTGGGCTTCGAACGTCACGCTGACCACCGCCTCCCTTGAGGTCGACGTCTACGCCAACTACGGTTTCAAGCTCGGTGCCCTTGACGCTTCCGTCGGCTACATCGCCTACGCCTACGAAGGCCAGTCCTCCGCCAACTTCGAAGAAGCCAACCTCGCCCTGTCCTACGCCGGCCTCACCCTCAAGGCCTCCAAGGGCATTGCCGGTGACCTCAACACCAGCGACTTCTACTACGAAGCCAACTACAGCTACGACGTCGCCGCCATCAAGGGCCTGAACCTCGGCCTCCACTACGGCATCGACCGCGCAGCCAAGAATGACGACTACGCCGTTGCCGTCAGCTACCCCGTGCTCGGCTTCACTGGTACCGTGTCCTACTCGGACATCGAGAACGGCGCCAGCATCACCGCTGTTACGCTTAAGAAGACCTTCTAAGGTCTGAGTTAAAACTCATAGCAAAAGGGGTGCTTTCCGGGAGGATAGCACCCCTTCTTCTTTGTTAGGTTGAAAAACGCCCGGGGACAGTAATGTTGCCTTTCCTCCATGATCGAGTCCGCCCGCAAACCTGACTGGCTCCGTGCCAAGCTCCCCAGCGGCCCAGACTTCCTGGAGACGAAGAAGAACGTCGACCAGCATAAGCTGCACACGGTCTGCCAGTCCGCCCAGTGTCCCAACATGGGCGAATGCTGGTCCCGAGGCAGCGCCACGGTAATGATCCTGGGCAATGTCTGCACGCGCTCCTGTACCTTCTGCGCCGTACTCTCCGGCCGACCCAGCGAACTGGACCTCGGCGAACCGGCCCGCGTCGCTGAATCCATCGCACTGATGAACCTTAAGCACGTGGTCATCACCTCCGTCGCCCGCGACGACCTCAAGGATGGCGGCGCCTCCGTCTGGGCCGCGACCGTGCGCGCCACCCGCCATCGCTGCCCCAACACGACCATCGAGGTCCTGCCGGCCGACTTCCGTGGCGAACAAGTCCACCTCGACGCGTTACTCGACGCCCGCCCCGATATCCTCAATCACAACCTCGAGACGGTCGAACGCCTCCAGCGCCCAATTCGTAAGACCGCTCGCTACGACCGTTCATTCTGGGTGCTCAAGCACGCGAAGTCCCGCGACTTCATCACCAAGACCGGCATCATGCTCGGTATCGGCGAACAGAAGGACGAAGTCTCGCAGCTCATCCGCGACATCGCCGCCGCCGACGTCGATATCCTGACCATTGGCCAGTACCTCTCGCCCAGCAAGGAACACGCGCCCATCGACCGCTGGGTCACGCCCGAGGAATTCGCCGAATGGAAGACCTTCGCGCTCGCCGCCGGCGTTAAGCATGTCGAGTCCGGCCCCTTGGTCCGCTCCTCCTACCGTGCCGACGAACAAGTCGCGAAGTTCAGCCTGATGGATCGCCGCCAGCGACCCGCCCGCTAATCCGTGGAAGGCCTGCCTCCCGTCGATTTCCGCGGCGAGCTCAACGACGAGCAGTACGCCGCGGTGACCTCGCCGCGCGGCCCTGCGCTGGTGCTCGCTGGCGCGGGTTCGGGCAAGACCCGGACCCTCACCTACCGGGTCGCCTGGCTGCTGCACCAAGGTGCCAAGCCCTGGGACATCCTGCTGCTGACCTTCACGAACAAATCGGCGAAGGAGATGCTCGAGCGCGTCGAAGACCTCACGGGCGTCCCCCGCGGCCAGTTCTGGGGCGGCACCTTCCACTCGATCGGACAGCGCATCCTGCGTCGCAACGCCGCCGTGGCCTCACGCTCGCCCGACTTTACCATCCTTGACCAGAAGGAATCCGAACACCTGTTCTCCGAGATTGTGAAATCGATCGACGGTGCGTTCATCAAGGACAAGACAAACCCCAAGGCCTCCGTGATCCTCGATGCCTATTCGCACGCTCGCAACACCCTCCGCCCGCTGCCGGATGTCCTCGCCGAGCGGCTCGACTGGATGAAGGGCGGCCCGGAGAAACTGATGCAGTTCTGCACCAGCTACGAGGCGGCGAAGAAAGAGCGTAATCTCTGCGACTTCGACGACCTGCTGAGCCTCTGGCTTCACATCCTCGAAAACGACCCGGCCGCCCTCGCCCACTACCGCCAGCGCTTCCGCCATATCTTAGTCGACGAATTCCAGGACACCAACCGCCTGCAGAGTCGCATTATCGACCTACTCGCGAGCGAGCATCAAATTATGGCTGTCGGCGACGATGCGCAGTGCATCTACACCTGGCGCGGCGCCGACTGGGAAAACATCGTAGCCTTCCCGAACCGCCATCCGGGCACCCTGATCCACACGATCGACACGAACTACCGCTCGACACCGGAGATTCTGGCCTTCGCCAACGAAATCCTCAGCCATCGCCCCCGCATCGAAGGCTTCGATCGCCGCCTCAAGGCCGTCCGCCAGCGCGGTCCACAGCCCACGGTCTTCACCGTCGGCGACACCTCACAGCAGGCGAAACTCGTCGTCCGTAAGATCATGCAGCTGCACCACGATGGGCATGCCCTGCAAGACATCCACGTACTCTACCGCGCGCACTACCAATCGCTCGAGTTGCAGATGGAACTTAACGCTACGGGCGTACCGTTTGTGATCACCAGCGGCCACAAGTTCTTCGACCTCGCGCATGTGAAGGATATCCTCGCACACCTGCGGTTCGTACACAATCCACTCGACCAGGTCGCACTCTCCCGCCTGCTCTGCCTCCTCCCGAAGGTCGGCCCGGTCGCCGCGGACAAGATCAGCAAGGCCGCTCGCGAGGTCGACCAAGCCCAAGGACGCGGCCTGGTCCGCGCGCTCCGTGCCGACGCCGTGCTTAAGCGCGTGCCGGAAACGGCCAAGGATGACTTCAACGACCTCACCATCACGCTGGAGGATATGCTCGAAGGCCTCGAGGCCGCGAAGGCGAAACCTAGCCCCGCGAGGCCCGCGCCCGACCTATTTGTTGCGGCTTCCGATGCGCACTCGATTAAAGTTGCACGCACGCCGGCCGAGACCGTCCGCGTCTGCATCGAGGGCTGGTACGGTGGCTTCCTGAAGACCATCTTCCCCGACTGGAAGGATCGCGAGCAGGACCTCCAAGGTCTCATTGGCTTCGCCTCGAAATTCGAAGACGTCGGCGACCTCGTCGCCCAAGTGGCCCTCCTCAACGGCGAGTCTTCCGACAAGAAGGCCGAACCCGAAGAGGACATGCTCCGCCTCACCACAATCCACCAGTCCAAGGGCTTGGAGTTTCCCATCGTCTTCCTCCTTGGGGTGGCCGACGGGCTCCTGCCTCTGACCCGTGCCATCGACGAAGGCGACGTCGAAGAGGAGCGCCGACTGTTCTATGTCGCCTGCACCCGGGCCGAGAACATGCTGTTTCTTTTCGCCCCCCGCTTCGCCGTCTCCGGCGAAGGCTACCGCCCGCTGGATCCCTGCCGTTTTCTGGAAGAAATGAGCCCGGATTGTTACGAATTGGCGGATTATGCCCATCGTCGGCTCTAGGCCCGCTATGACAGCCAGACGGGGGTAGGTGCTTGCCTTTGCCTTGGGTGGGCATTTATGACTCACGCAAACTTTTATACCCTATCGCCATGCCTAAGGTACTCGTCGCCGACAAGATCTCGCCCACCGGAGTCGCCCTCCTCAAAGCCCAGCCCGGCTATGAGGTGGTCGAAGCCTACGGCTCCACCCCGGAGCAGATTCTGAACCTCGTCGTGGATGTAGACGCCATCCTGGTTCGCTCTGAGACCCAAATTACCCGCGAAGTCCTCGCCGCCGCCCAGCGCCTCGTCTGCGTCGGCCGTGCCGGCGTGGGTGTCGACAACATTGACGTCGAAGCCGCCACCGAGCGTGGCGTCATCGTGATGAACACCCCCTCGGGCAACACCGTCGCGACCGCCGAGCTCACCTTCACTCACCTTCTCTCCCTCGCCCGCCCGGTGCCAGAAGCCGTCCAGTCTATGCGCGAAGGCAAGTGGGACCGCAAGAGCCTCTCCGGCTCCGAACTTTTCGGCAAGACCCTCGGGGTACTCGGCCTCGGTCGCATCGGCGCCGAAGTCTCCAAGCGCGCCCTCGCCTTCGGCATGAAGGTCCTCGCCTACGACCCTTACCTCACCGAATCGCGCGCTAAGGCCCTCGGCGTTTCCATCGCGACCCTCGACGAAGTCTTCGCTCTGTCCGACTACATCACCGTCCACATGCCCCTCATCGAGAAGGGCAAGCAGGGTGCGACCGAAGGTATGGTCGATGACGCCGCTTTCGCCAAGATGAAGAAGGGCGTGAAGATTGTGAACTGCGCCCGCGGTGGTATCGTTGACGAAGCCGCCCTCACCGAAGCCCTGAAGTCCGGCCAGTGCGGCGGCTGCGGGTTCGATGTGTTCGTCGAAGAACCCCTCGCCAAGGACCACCCGCTTCGCTCCCTTCCGAAGGCCCACCTCTCCCCTCACCTCGGCGCCTCTACGGCCGAAGCTCAGGAAAACGTTGGCGTCGAAGTTGCCGAAGCTGCGATCACTGTGCTGGGTGGCGGCTCGCCCGCCAACGCGGTCAACCTACCTTCCGTCGATTCGCAGACGCTCGCCGCGATCAAGCCGTTCCTCTCCCTCGCGCAGAAGCTCGGCTCCATCGCCCGTCAGCTCGCCGCCCCCGGCCGCATCGAATCCCTCCGCCTAACCACCTTCGGTACTGGCTCCGACCAGGGCGCCAACGCCATCGCGCGCGCCATCCTGCGCGGCTACCTGCGCGGCATCGTCGAAGGCGTCACCGACGTCAACGCCCCCGGCAAACTCAAGGCCCTCGGCGTCGAGGTCCAGACCGTCCGCTCTTCCGCCGAAGCTGATTACAAGGAGCTCATTCTCGTCGAGGCTGTGCTCGCAGGCGGTAAGTCCGTCTCCGTCGCCGGCACGGTCATCGGCAAGGCTCAATCCCCTCGCATCGTCTCCATCAACGGACGCACCCTCGAGTTCATCCCCGAAGGCAAGTTGCTCCTCATCGAGAACCAGGACCAGCCTGGCATCATCGGCGCCCTCGGCACCCTGCTCGCCAAGGAACGCGTGAACATCGCCAACATGGCCCTCAGCCGTAGCGGTGGCTCCAACGCCCTCGCCGTCTACCAGCTCGACACGGCTCCCGGCGCCGCCGCCATCGCCGAAATCCTGCGCAATCCTGCGATCGTCAGCGCCAAGCTGATCGAAGCGTAAGCGATGTCCGAGGTCGCTGGAATCTTCGGCTTTGCCCTACTCGGCTACCTCCTTGGTTCCGTCAATTTCGCCGTGCTCGTGGCGAAGAAGCATGGCATCGACATCCTCAAGGAAGGCTCCGGCAACCCTGGCGCCACCAACGTCAAGCGCGTGCTCGGCAAAGGACCAGGCAACCTCGTCTTCGCCCTCGACGTACTCAAGGGCTTCGTCGGCGCCGGCCTGCCGACCCTCGTGGGTTATGTCATCGCGACACAAAGCATCACTCTAGTCATCCAAGGTGATGTCTTCATCCACGGCGTGGCCGGCTTAGTGGGTACGCTGCTCGGCCACTGCTTCTCCTGCTTCCTGAAGTTCAAGGGCGGCAAGGGCGTGGCCTCCACCATCGGCGGCCTGCTGGTGCTACTACCCATCCCAATCCTCATCGGCGCGACCCTCTGGGGCATCGTTTTCCTCCTCTCGCGGTACGTCTCCCTAGCCTCGATTGCCCTCGGCGTCTCGCTACCCCTAAGCTGCTTCTTCCTGAAGTACGCCCAGCCACAGTTCTGGTTCGCTGCGGCCATCGCCGCTTTCAATATCTGGACGCACCGTTCCAACATCGGCCGCCTGCTCACTGGCACCGAGAACCGCTTCGTTAAGAAAGCCTAACTTTTCCTCCATGACCGCCCCTCGCACCATCGGCATCGGCATCCTCGGCTTCGGCACCGTCGGCCAAGGAGTCTGGAAGCACCTGCACGAGAAGCAGGCCGACCTCGAGTCGCGCCTCAGCGTCAAGCTCGACCTACGCAAGGCTTCCGTCCGGGATCTGAAGAAGAAGCGCGCCGTCAAGATTCCAGCCTCTAAGCTGACCACTAACGTCAACGAAATCATCGACGACCCGAAGGTCCACGTGGTCTGCGAACTCATCGGCGGCACCACCAAGGCCCGCGAGTTCACCCTTCGCGCCCTGCGCCTCGGCAAGGTCGTCGTCTCCGCCAACAAAGCTCTACTCTGCGAGCATGGTCCCGAAATTTTCCAAGCCGTCCGTAAGCATGGCGGCCAGTTCCTCTTTGAAGCCAGCGTCGCCGGCGGCATCCCAATCATCAAGGCCATCCGCGAAGGCCTCGTCGCCAATCGGTTCGAACTGATCGTCGGCATCCTC
This sequence comes from uncultured Opitutia bacterium, assembly GCA_903831005.1. GTDB lineage: Bacteria > Verrucomicrobiota > Verrucomicrobiia > Opitutales > UBA953 > UBA953. Next base: position 13,209 of record CAIKWA010000086.1, on the reverse strand, counting down.
AACGGCACCTGTAACCACATCCTCACCCGCATGGGCGAGGACGGCCTTTCGTTCCCCGACGCGCTCAAGGAAGCGCAGGAACTCGGTTACGCCGAAGCTGACCCGACACTCGACGTCGACGGCATCGACGCCTTCCATAAGGCCTCGATCCTCGCCTGGCTTGCACACGGCAAGTGGGCGCCGCCCGCCCGCACGCTCGTCGAAGGCATCCGTAAGATCGGGCCAGCCGACATCGACTTCGCCCGCCGCTTTGGCTTCGCGCTCAAGCACCTCGCCGTCATCCGCCGCGACTTCAAGGCCAACTGGATGACCGTCGGCGTCTACCCATCCCTCGTCCCTAACCGCGACATCCTTGCCCGCGTCTCCGGCGTCAACAATGGCATCACCCTCCGCGGAGACGTCGTCGGCGCCACCACGCTCACCGGCCGCGGTGCTGGTGGCGACGCCACCGCTTCCGCCGTCATCGGCGACATCGTCGACGCCATTGCGGCCCTCACCGGCGCAATCCCGCAGGCCCTCTCGCCCGAAGCGCTCACCGCGCGCGAGAAGGCCGGCCGGGCTCTGCGCATGGCCTCGATCGACGAGATTGTCTCGCCCTTCTACCTGCGTCTCTCGCTGCTCGACAAGGCCGGCGTCTCCGAAGGCATCTACCGCATCTTCTCCAAGCACAAGGTCTCCATCGCCCGCGTCATCCAGTACGAACACCCGAACCAGGGTCGCGGCACGGTCACGCTTTCGACCTACCCGGTCAGCGAACGCAAGATGGCCGCGGTCTTGACAGAGTTGCGCCGCCTCAAGACGGTGCTCGAGGAGCCGGTCGTGCTCCGTATCTTCTCTCCCGAATCCTGACCCCCGGTGGCCCTCATCGTCCAGAAATACGGCGGCACTTCCGTCGGTACTGTTGACCGCATCCAGAACGTCGCGGCCAAAATCAAAGAGCAGTGGTCCAAGGGTAATCGCATCGTCGTGGTCGTCTCCGCCCGCAGCGGCGTGACCAATGACCTCATCGCCCGCGCCAAGGCCCTCTCGAAACTTCCAGACGAACGCGAAATGGACGTCCTCATGTCCGTCGGCGAACAGGAGACCATCGCCCTCACCGTGATGGCCCTCCACGCCATCGGCGTCCCCGCTGTCTCCCGCACGGGCGCCCAGGCCGGCATCTTCACGGACGACATCCACACGCGCGCCCGTATCACCCGCATCACCGGCGGGGACCTCCTCGCCCGCCTTGACGAAGGCAAGGTCGTCGTCGTCGCCGGCTTCCAAGGCTGCACGGACGCAGGCGAAGTCACCACCCTCGGCCGCGGAGGCTCGGATCTGACCGCCATTGCGGTTGCCGCCTCCATCAAGGCTGACCTCTGCCAGATCTACACCGACGTCGACGGCGTCTACACCGCTGACCCGCGTATCGTGCTCAATGCAAGCAAACTGCCGGAAATCTCCTACGAAGAGATGCTTGAACTCGCCTCTAGCGGCTCAAAGGTCATGCAATCGCGTTCCGTAGAGTTCGCCCAAAAGTATAACGTACCCTTCGAGGTCCGCTCCTCCTTTAACGACCAACCTGGTACCATCGTGAAAGCCATCGACAAAACCCTCGAAGACGCGGCTATCGCCGGCGTCGCCCTCGACCGCCTGCAGACCCGCGTCACGGTGAACGACCTGCCGGACAGCCCGCAGGCCCTATCCGCCATCTTCGACGACCTCGGCGAAGCCGGCCTGAGCGTCGATATGATTATCAAGAATCTCGGCAAAGACGGCAAAGCCAACCTGACTTTCTCGGTGACTACCGCGGAGTTCTCCCGGGTCGAAGCGGTCGTTGGGCAGACCCTCAAGAAGCTGGGCTCAGGCTCGGTCCGTTCGGCGGGCGAAATCTCCAAGCTCTCCATCGTGGGCGTTGGTATGATCTCCCACCCCGGCGTTGCAGGCACCCTGTTCAAGGCCCTCGCCTCCGTAGGGATCAACAGCGAGCTCATCACGACTTCGGAAATTAAGATTTCCGTCGCTCTCGACCCAGCGAAGGCCGATGCTGCGGTCCGGGCCGTGCACACGGCCTTTGGCCTCGACAAGGCCTGAACCGGCACTCGCCTCTTGCCCGCCGGTCCGCTCCGACCATAGTCGGGACGATGCGACGGTTCACCCTAGCTACCTTCTTCGCCCTTGGCGCCTTGCTGCCAGGAAGTGTTGGGTCGCAGGACCTTCCGCCGAACCTGATCACGGCGAACGCCCCAGTCAGCCCAGGCAATCAGCCTGACCGGCGAACGCTCCTTGAACTGGCCGACCAAGCCTTAGCCGCGGGACTTTCCTCAACGGCCTCCGGCTACTACGCCCAAATTCTTGCGGACCCGAAGCTCGGCGCCAAAGAGCGAGAGCAGGCGGGCTTGGGGCTCTCCGCCGCCTTCATCGAACGAACCCGCACGGCCGAAGCCAAGGCCACAGTGAAGTTTCTGCCTAAGTCGCCGCGCAGGACGCTGCGCGAAGGACTCATTGCGCTCCTCGAGAATGATACGGAAAGCGCACGCCTCCTCGCCGGCGAAATCAACATCGCCACTTTACCTGCCCACGAGATTGCTTGGGGTCACGCGCTCCGCTGGATGGTGGCAGCCGCCAGCAACGATAACCTCACCATCAATTTGGCCCAGGAAGCCATCGCCCGCACGGCCGTCTCCGAAGAGCAACGCCAACGCATCGAGATTCTCGGCTACCGCGCCATGGTCGTCGCCGGCAAGATCGAGCCGCGTACCGTCTCGGCCTTGCGCGAACTTGCCGCCGAAGCCAAAGGGACCCCCTTAGCATTCGACTACGCCCGCAACCTCGCCCTCGCCCTCGCCCAACTCAAGGATACCAAAGGCGCTGCGCAGGCCTTGGCCGACGCTGGCAAGTTGCCAGTGGCGCGCCAAGCGGAGGCCGACTTACTCGCGGGCCTAATCCTGGGCGCCGATACGCCGGAAGGCCGGGAACGCCTCAAGGAGGCGGCACGCAATCCCGCCAACGTCGCCATCCGCCTCACGGCCCTGCGGGCACTCGTCGCAGCGGCCGACCCACGCTCCGAGATCGACCCCGGTAAAACGTTCGACGCCAAATCCGTGGCTAACGAAGTCAATGACTTCCTCCTCCGCCGGAATCCTGGGCAGCTCTCCTACTATTGCCCGCGCGACCTGAAGGTCCTGGATTCCATCCACCTCGCCCGCGCCCAGCTCATGCTCTTCGCCGGTAGCCGCGAAAAGGCGCGTCAAGCCGCGGAAGACCTGCTCAAGGACGTGCCCGCCAGTCCCTTAGTCCGCGAAGCCACCCGCACACTCGCCATCGCCGCCTGGGGCGATGGCTCTTTCCGCCTCGCCGCCACACACCTGACGAACCTGGCCGAGAGCAGCGTCGAACCAGAACGGGCCCAACTGCGCATCGCAGCGGCCGACTGCCTCTTTCTCGCCAAGGATTTTATCCTCGCCGAAAAAGCCTACGCCACGCTCCAGAAGGATGCCGCGGACACCAAACTCTCCGAGGACGCCTTCCATCAGCGCATCCTCTGCCTGCTCGAGACCAGTGACGAAATCAGCGCCTGGAATCGCACCACCGAAGTCATCGAGGAAGCCGCCCGTTCCAACCGTACCCGCACCAAGGAGCCCATCTGGTCGGCAACCTGGAGCCTCATCGAAGACATGCGCAAGGCCAACCGACCCGTCGATGCCGAACGCTTGCTCGCCCGCCTCGCCCCGCTCATTCAACCCGCCCGCGTCGATTATGAATTACGGTTCGTCTGGCAACGGGCACTCCTGGCCATCGCGAACAATAACCCCGGCGAAGCAAGCCGGCTGGCCGCCGAGATCGACCGCAAGCTCTCCAGCCTCCCCGCGGGCGCCACGCCAGATGAGCTAAGCAAAGCCGTGCCAGAGCTGCGTGGACACGCCGCGCTCCTGAAGGCCCGTACTTCGCTCAACATCGGCGCCGCCAAGGGCCTCGACGAACTCATCGAACTCCGCCGTCAGTTCGGCAAGGTGCCCGCCGCCGCGGCCTCTTACCTTGTTGAAGGACGCCACCTGGCCTCCGTCGGACGCAACGCCGAAGCCCAGGCCCGGTTTGAATCGCTTGCCAACGAGTTTCAAAGCCAGGCAGGCCTCGCCGACTTCGCGGCCCTTGGCCTCTATGAAGCTGCCGAACAGGCTGCCCTCCAGGCGCCTGCCGAGGGTGAGAAAAAACTGAAGGACGCCCTCGAACTTCTCGAGCGATTCACCGAAACATACCCTCAGAACGCCTTAATCTTCCGCGTTTCACTGCGGCGTGCCGAAATCCTTCGCTCGCTGAGCGAGTTCGATAGGTCCCTACTCGTATTGGAAGGTTTAATCCGCGATAAGCCGACGGACGCTTCCCGACCACAGGCCGAGATGGCCCGCGCTGACTCCCTCTTCGGCCTCGCCCAACTGCGCCGTGATCGCAACGGACAGCTTGATCGCCAACGCGTCTCACGCGCGGCCGCCGCCTACGAACGTATCGCCGAAGCCTGGGCCAAGGATTCGGATGACGTGAAGATCGAAGCCTGGTACAAGTGGGCGCTCACGCTGGTCGAACGCTCCCGCACCGAAACTGGTCTCGAAGCGACCGCGAGCCGAGGCGAAGCCCGGAAGGTGCTGCTGCGGGCTTTAGGCGCCCTCCGCGAAGCAACCGCTCGTGTCGCCGCGGACACCGCCGGCAAACTCTCCTCCGAAGGCCGCCTCTGGCTTTCGCGCTCCGTCCTACTGATGGGCGAGACCTGCGAGCTGGATGGCGACCGGGCCGAAGCCATCGCCGCCTACAAAATCATCGTCGCCGTCAACCAGGGACAGCCCGCCGCGCTGTCGCGACTCCCCGGTCAGTCCACCGCCGAAAGCAAACTTGCGACCCTGCGGAATTCAGCGTCCAATCCTTCCAAGTCCCAATGAGCAGCCGCTTCTCCTTCCCCTTCGACGCCGGCCCCTTCGTCTGGTTGCTCATGCTGCTCGCTTTCCTCGCTCTGGTCTTCGTCGTCGAACGCGCGATGTTCCTACACCGTGGCTTGGTGCTTTCTTCGGATTTTATTGAGGGTGTCCGAAATAACCTCCGTGCCGGCCGACCATTAGAGGCCCTCGCAGCGTGCGAAGAATCACCCGGGCCAGTCCCGCGCGTGGTCAAGGCCGCCCTTCTCCGCACGAGCAACGGGGAAGACGCCATGCGCGCCGCCGCGACGGAAGCCGCTTTACTGGAACTTCCGGTCCTGGAACGTCGCCTCGGCACCATCGCGGCGATCGGCCGCATCGCCCCACTACTCGGGCTGGCTGGCGCCATCTTCTCGGGCTTCAACCTCGCGACCGCCCTGCGCGATGCGAGCGTTTACGCTTCTGCGAAAGAACTCCTACCTGAAATCCAGGCCGCCCTGGCCACCGCCGGCTTCGCGATGGTCATCGCCGCCGCCTGCACCATGGCCCATCACTTTCTGGTCGGCCGCGTCCGCTCGATCGTAACCGAGATGGAAATCGCTGCACATTCGATCATCACCTTCGTGCGCCACGAGCTACCCGAGGAGAAGCCACGGCAGAGCTAAGATGCGGACGCCCCTAGGAGTCCTCGAAAAAGTCCGACCGGCCGAACAAGGTCTGGATTTCGTGCCGTTGGCCCTCGCCCTCGTCTGTGCGGCACTGACCTACGTCCTTTCGGCCGAATTCGTCTTCGCCCCCGGTATGTACGTGGGTTTCGACGACCGTGTCGGCGCGGTCTCGCCCACGATGAAGACGCCCAAGCTGATTTCGGGCGACATGGCGCGAACCTCCTTGACCGTGACCCTCGTCTCCGCCCGCGGCACCAGCGTTTTCGTCGTCGCCGGACGCGTGGTCTACCGCGAAGGCCTAGAACAGGAACTCCGCCGCGTCGCCGCTCAAGGCGGCTCGTCGCGCCCCATCCTCATCAAAGCCGATGCTTCGCTGACCATGCAGAGCTTCCTCGAGGTCTGTGAACTCGCCCGGAAGGCAGGCTTCCCGGGCGTCCTAATCGCGGCCGACGAACGTTGATTCGCGGTTGCCACGGCTAAGTCGGGTCGAACATTCTCCGGCCAAGTGTCCTCCCCCGCGCCCATCCAACCCGCACAACCCGTGACGCCGCAACATATCGGCATCATCATGGATGGTAACGGTCGCTGGGCCGCCGCCAAAGGCCTGCCCCGACTCGAAGGCCATCGCCGAGGCGCCGAGCGCCTGATCGAGACCATCGATTCATGCATCGACCTAGGCGTCACCACCCTCACGGTCTTCGCTTTCTCGGCCGAGAACTGGAAACGCCCCCTCGAAGAAGTAAGCGGCCTCTTCAAACTCGGCGAGTGGATCCTGCGCGCCCACCTTGCGAGGCTGGAAAAACGCAACGTCCGCCTCCGCGTCATCGGCGATATCACCGCCCTGCCCGAGTTCGTCCGCGGTCCGCTCGAAGACGTCATGGAATCCAGCAAAGGGAACTCTGCTTTCACGCTCGTCGTCGCCCTCAACTATGGAGCCCGCCAAGAAATCGTTGCCGCCGCCCAGGCAATCGCGGCCGACGTCGCCGCGGGTAAGCTCACCCCGGCCGCGGTGGATTGGTCCGTCGTCGAAGCCCGCCTACAAACCGCCGGGATGCCCGACCCTGACCTGATCATCCGCACCTCGGGCGAATTCCGCCTAAGCAACTTCCTCCTACTCCAGTCCGCCTATGCGGAAATCGTTTTCGCCTCGGTCTTCTGGCCCGACTTCGACAAAGCGCAACTTCAGCTCGCTCTCGCAGAATTCGCCAAACGCGAACGTCGTTTCGGACAAACCGGCGCACAACTCCAACCCACCTCCACGAAATGAAAGACCGAGCCCTCAGCACCATCGGCCTCTGGGTCGTCGTCGGTCTCGTCATCTGGATCGGCAACTTCTTCTCGATCGCCGAACAGGCTTCATTCGGTCTGCTTGCCCTGATCATCTGCGCCGCCCAATATGAGTTCTACCAACTCGTCCGCGCCATCCCGGGCGTCGGCCGACCTAACCTTTCCGGCATTGTCGCCGGTTTTGCCCTGCACTTTGGACTATTCTTCCTCGCCGCTGAAGAAGCCCGTTCGAACTTCCTTCTGACAGGCGGCGCCGTTCTCGTCGGCCTGCACTTACTTTCGCTCCTGCGCCATCCGGCTGAAGTACCAACCCTCCTACGCCGCTTCCCCACGCTCTACGGCTTTGCCTACCTCCCCTTCATGCTGGCCTCGCTCATCGCCATCGCGCGCATGAAGGACGGCCATCTGCTCAAGGCTGAATCCGTGGGGCTGTATTACGTTGTCTGGGTATTTGTCGCCACGAAGTTCACCGACGTCGGCGGGCTTCTCTTTGGCGTACCTTTCGGCAAGCACAAGATCGCCCCGACCATCAGCCCCGCCAAGAGCTGGGAAGGCTGTGCCGGCGGACTCGCCTGCTCGGCGCTGGCCTCTGGACTCTACGCCTGGCTCATGCGCGACGCCGTCGGCATCAACTTCATGATTCCCTGGAAGGCTGCGGTAATGGCCCTGCCGATCGCCTTACTGAGCATCCCCTCCGACCTTATCGAGTCCGTGTTCAAGCGGCTCGCCGGCGCCAAGGATTCCGGCGCGACGATTCCCGGCATCGGCGGCGCGCTCGACCTGATCGACAGCATGGTGCTCACTTCGCCCGTCGCCCTGATCCTGCTGTCCTACTTCCTCGAGTGGGCCAAGCGAGGCTGATGACTTTACCGGCGCCAGTGATTCACGTCCTGACGGGGCCGACGGCCGTCGGCAAGACGGAGACCGCGCTCCGTTGGGCTGAACTGCATAACGCCGAGATTATCTCCTGTGATTCCGTCTGCGTCTATCGCGGGATGGACATCGGCTCAGCCAAGCCCACCGCCGAAGAGCAACGGCGCGTCCGCCACCACGGCCTCGACCTCGTCGACCCCTCGGAGCGATACTCCGTCTCTCAATATGTCGACATGGCTCGATCGGCCATCGCCGCCGCGGATAGCCGCGGGAAACGCGTCCTCGTCACGGGCGGCAGCGGCTTCTACTTGGCAGCCTTCTTTGGCCCAGTCACCGATGAACTGGAAATACCCCAAGCCATCACCGACGAAGTCCGGACCCTCCAACGCCAAGGACTTGCCACCCTACTCCTCCGCCTGCGCGAACTCGAAGGCCAGAATCTACCCGAGTGGCTTGATGTCCAGAATCCCATCCGTGTCGCGAAAGCTCTGGAACGTCGCCTGGCCTCCGGCCGGACCCTCGATTCGTTGCGCGATGAATTCCTATCGCGGCGCGGCCCTTTCGCGAATCACGAGGTCACCTTCGAACTCCTGGAGCACACGGACGGTGAATTGAAGGGGCGAATCGCCACCCGGACGGACCTCATGCTCCGCAACGGGATCATCGAGGAGTCCGAACGCCTCTTGGCGCTGAATTTAGACTCCGAACTGACATCCTCTCGCGCCGTGGGCTATCGGGCCGTGATGGACTGGCTAGAGGGCGGGAAACGCGTGGCCATGAGCGGTTTAGCCGAGCGGATTAACTTGGACACTTGGGCCCTGGTGCGGAAACAGCGTAAGTGGTTCCGCAGGTTAGGTTTAGCCTCGGATACGGAATAACGAGAAGTTCTGGCCTTTTTGCCCGTCAATACGGTGACCCTCTGTTAAAAAAGGGTCATTTATGGCATTTTGCCGCCTCCATCCTTGCAAGCCCCTGTTTTTTGACCAATTTCGGCGTCGCACCCCCTACCCACCTAAACCATGCCCCTGAAACTCGGCCAGCCTCTCCCTGAAATCTCCCTCAAGCAGAAGACCGACGCCGGTCTGGTCGATGTCAGCCTCCGCCGCAATGTCGGCAAGGGCAAGACCGTCATCCTTTTCGTCCCCCTCGCCTTCACGGGCGTCTGCACCGACGAACTCTGCAAGGTAACCGGCCTCCTCGACGAGTACAAGAAGCTCGGCGCCGATGTGATCGCCATCTCGGTCGACTCCCCGTTCGCACAGGAAGCCTGGGCCAAGCAGGCCGGCATCAACCTCACCCTCGTTTCCGACTTCAACCGCGTTGCCCTCAAGGCCTTCAAGGTCAAGGACACCCGCGTGATCCCTGAAAAGACTGGCCTCCTCAACGTGGCCAAGCGCTCCGTGTTCGTCGCCGATAAGGCTGGTAACGTGATCCACTCCGAAGTGAAGCGTGACCCGGCCTCCATGCCGAACTTCGCCAAGATCAAGAAGGCCGTCGAAGCCTAATCGTCAGTTAGGCTTATTTGAAGGCGGTCGGGCTTGCCCCGACCGCCTTCTTTGCTTTTGGCTACCAGTCTGCCCGTCCGCGGCGGTTACCCTTTTCTACCAAACAACACCATGGCCCTCAAAGACCCCTTCAAAGCCCTCCGCCCCTTCTCCGCCGGCGGCCAGTCCGGGCAGTTCTACTCCGTACCCGCCCTCGAGCAGGCCGGCCTCGGCAAAGTCTCGCGCCTACCGGTCTCCATCCGCTTGGTCCTAGAATCCGTCCTGCGCAATTGCGACGGCGTGGCCGTCACCGAGCACGACGTGAAGACGCTCGCTGCGTGGAACGCCGCAAAGCCAGTCGACACCGAAATCCCGTTCGTCGTCGCACGCATCGTGCTGCAGGATTTCACCGGCGTGCCGCTCCTCGTCGACCTCGCCGCCATGCGCGAAGCCGTCGCCAAGCTCGGCAAGGATTCCGCCATCATCGAGCCGCTCGTCCCCGTCGACCTCGTCGTCGACCACTCGGTGCAGGTCGACCGCGCCGGCACCGCTTCCTCCTTCCTAGAAAACCTGCGACAGGAGTTCGGCCGCAACACCGAACGCTACGAATTCCTCAAGTGGGGCATGCAGGCCTTCAAGACTTTCGGCGTCGTTCCGCCGGCCATCGGCATCGTCCACCAGGTCAACCTGGAGTTCCTTGCGAAGCTGGTCTTCCAGAAGGACGGCGTTTTCTACCCTGACACCCTCGTCGGCACCGACTCCCACACCACGATGATCAACGGCATCGGCGTCGTGGGCTGGGGTGTGGGCGGCATCGAAGCCGAAGCCGGTATGCTCGGCCAGCCGGTCTATTTCCAGACGCCTGAAGTCATCGGCGTCAATCTGACCGGCCGCCTCCGCGAAGGCGTCACCGCCACCGACCTCACCCTCCGCCTCACAGAAATCCTCCGTAAGGCCAAGGTCGTCGGTAAGTTCGTCGAGTTCTACGGCGAAGGCACCGAGGCCCTGTCGCTCGCCGACCGCGCCACAATCGCCAACATGGCCCCGGAATACGGCGCCACGATGGGCTTCTTCCCGGTCGACGATAAGTCCCTCGACTACCTCCGTCAGACCGGCCGCGACGAGTCACACATCGAATTGGTGAAGGAGTACTACAAGGCTCAGGGCCTCTACGGCATCCCAAAGGCCGGCAGCATCGATTACACGCAGACCATCGACCTCGACATCAGCACGGTCGTCCCCTGCGTCTCCGGTCCGAAGCGTCCGCAGGACCGTATCGATCTACCGAAAATCAAAGACACCTTCAACACGCTCTTCACCGCGCCGAAGGACAAGAATGGCTTCGGTAAGGCCGCCGCTGACCGCGATGCCTCCGCCGCCGTCGGCGCCACGGGCCGCTCGCTCAAGCACGCCTCGGTGGTGATTGCCGCGATCACCTCCTGCACGAATACCTCGAATCCTTCCGTGATGGTCGCCGCCGGCCTCGTCGCCAAGAAGGCCGTCGAAAAGGGCCTGACGGTGAACCCCAATGTAAAGTGCTCGCTGGCCCCCGGCTCCCGCGTGGTCACCGACTACCTCAACGAAATCCAGCTCTCGGGCTACCTCGACCAGCTCGGCTTCAATCTCGTCGGCTACGGTTGCACGACCTGCATCGGTAATTCCGGCCCGCTCGACGCCGACATCGAAGGCGCCATCAAGAGCGGCGACCTCGTCACGGCTTCCGTGCTCTCGGGTAACCGCAACTTCGAAGCCCGCGTCCACGGCGCGGTCCGCTCGAACTTCCTGATGTCCCCTCCCCTCGTCGTCGCTTTCGCCCTCGCCGGCCGTGTCGACATCGACCTCGACTCCGAACCGCTCGGCATGGGTAAGGACGGCAAGCCGGTCTTCCTCAAGGATGTCTGGCCCACCCAAGCCGAAGTCGCCGACCACGTCGCCCGCGGCCTCAAGCCCGAGATGTTCAAGTCGAAGTACGCCGCCGATTCTCTCGCCAACGCCACCGCGGAGTGGAAGGGCGTCCAAGGCGGCACGGGCGCACGCTTCAGCTGGAAGGAATCGTCCACGTACATCCAGGAGCCTCCGTTCTTCAAGGGCTTCTCGATGACGCCTCCGCCAGTACCGACGCTGGCGAAGCTCCGCCCGCTGGCCATCCTCGGAGACTCCGTCACGACCGACCACATCTCTCCTGCCGGCGCCTTCAAGGAAGAGACCCCCGCCGGCAAATTCCTCCTCGCGGCCGGCGTGTCCAAGAAGGACTTCAACTCCTACGGCTCGCGTCGTGGCAACGACCGCATCATGACCCGCGGCACCTTCGCCAACACCCAGGTGAAGAACGCGATGGCCGACGGCAAGGAAGGCGGCTTCACGAAGGTCCAGCCCGACGGCAAGATCGAGGCGATCTACGACGCCTGCCAGACCTACGCCCAGCGCGACGAAGGTATGATCGTCTTCGGCGGCGTCGACTACGGCATGGGCTCGTCCCGCGACTGGGCCGCCAAGGGCACCGCCCTCCTCGGCATCCGCGCCGTGGTGGCGCAGTCCTTCGAGCGCATCCACCGCTCCAACCTCCTCGGCATGGGCGTCCTGCCCCTCGAGTTCGCTGACGGCAAGAACGCCGCGTCGTACAACCTCGATGGCACCGAGACCTTCGACCTCGAAGGCCTCTCCAGCCCGATCAAGCCCAAGACGCCGGTGACGCTCGTCATCCGCCGCGCCAACGGCACGGTCGACAAGGCCGCGCTAATCGCCCGCATCGATACCGCGATCGAAGGCGAGTACTACCGCCACGGCGGCATCCTGCCTTACGTCCTCCGGCAGATCCTGAAGTAAGGCCTAAGCGCAAACAGCAAGCAAAGCCCTCGGGACTATCCGAGGGCTTTTTATTTCCCTTGAACGACGAACTTGATTTCGGCGGTCTGGAATCCCGACGACTGGGCCATCCTGAAAGAAATGACACCTTCAGAGGCGGACTTTGCCCGGAAAGTGAAAACAGACAACATAGGTGCGCCAGGACGTGGGCCGCTCGGCATCACCTTTATTGGATCAAAGTGAGGTATAGCCTCGTACTTGCTCTGGCCCATCTGCTCCAAGCCGGCAGGAATCCCCACAGCCTCCCAGTATCGCCCAGTGCTAGGGTTGCCGATCAAGGCGACTTCAAAAGTCTCACCCAAGGTGACCTTTGTCACCTGCTGGCTGGGTGCAATCAAGCGCATGGGCGGCTTAACTTCGGCCGCGAAAAGCACGCAACAGAGAGACGCCAAATACAGCATCACCTCATTAAGACATGGCCTTGATACCTGTCAAAGCGCTAGCGGCATGGGAGTGGGCGGGATTCCATCTTGCCCCAGCCACGCCAATCCCTAGTCCTTCTCCATGGAAATCGGCGTCATCAACGGCCCTAACCTCGACCGACTCGGCAAGCGCGAGCCGGAGGTCTACGGTACCCAGACGCTCGGCGACCTCGAGAAGCTGATCGAGAAGCATGCCAAGGCCGCCGGCGCGAAGACCCGCTTCTTCCAGTCCAACCACGAAGGCGAGATCATCGACACGATCGCAAAGTGGGCCGACAAGGGCGTGAAGTTCCTGGTCATCAACCCAGGAGGCCACACCCACGTCTCGGTCGCCCTCCGCGATTCCATCGCCGGCAGCGGCATGCGCACCGTCGAGGTGCACATTTCCAATATCTACAAGCGCGAGGAATTCCGCCATAAGTCCGTCACGGCCTCCGCCTGCGAAGGCGTGATCACCGGCCTCGGCTTCGAAGGCTACCTGCTCGCGGTCGACTTCCTGGTCGCCAAGGCCGCGGTGAAGCCAGCCAAGGTCACCAAAGCGAAGAAGAAGTAAGCTTACGCCGCGGGAAACCGCGCGAGGTCACACTCTTTCCGTAACGCCCTACCCTCGCAAAGGTAGGCCGCCATCTCGTCAGCCATGAGGGGTGCCCAGACAGTACCACGCGGACCGAGCCCGCTGAAGAGATGCGTGCGCGGCTGCTGCGGGTGCGTGCCCATGAAGGGA
>CAIKWA010000085.1 GCA_903831005.1 uncultured Opitutia bacterium | reverse complement strand
GGTGGTCGCCTTTCGGGTGCACGCAGAGGTGACCTTGCGGGTCCACGGAGAAGTTGTTACCTCCCCATCGTTTGAAGCCGTAATATTCTTCGGCGTCTTTGGTAGTCCAGGGCTGCGGTTTGCTCACGTCGGTAGGAAGGTGGACTTTTTATCGTGCGGGGGGAAGCGCAAGGGGAAATCTCGCCTGGGCGGGCGGCTTACGGCTCGACCCGGCGGCGGCGGGCGATTGTCTGACGGCATGTCCGCCGAACCAGTCATCCGAGCGACGATCGCGTTACGGAAGGCCCTGGCGGGGCGTTGTTTTCCTGCGCCAGCTGATTTCGTCTACCAGCCATTGGACTATGCCTGGGCCTCGCATGAAGCCTACCTACGTCGTTACGCGGCTAGTGGACCGAAGAAGGTGCTTTTCTTAGGCATGAATCCGGGACCTTTCGGCATGGCTCAGAACGGCGTGCCTTTCGGCGAGATTGCCGCCGTCCGAGACTGGATGGGATTGGAGATGCCGGTCGGACGTCCGGACAAAGAGCATCCTGGCAAGAAAGTCGCCGGGTTCGCCTGTCATCGTTCGGAGGTAAGCGGTCGCCGTCTCTGGGGTCTTTTCCAGGAGCGCTTCGGCAAGGCAGACGCCTTCTTCGCGAATCATCTCGTCCATAACTATTGCCCGTTGCTGTTCCTCGAAAATACCAAGCAAGGACGGAACGTGATTCCCGAGGAATTGCCCAACGAAGTCATGGCGCCCGTGAACAAGGAATGCGACAAGCTCCTACGCGTGATGGTAGAGACACTGGGCGTCAGTACGGTCGTCGGCGTGGGCGGGTACGCCGAGACGCGGGCGCGCGAGGCTTTGGATGGTTTGCAGGTCAAGTATGCGAAGGTGCCGCACCCGAGTCCGGCGAATCCAGTCGCGAACCGCGGCTGGTCGGCGGCGGCGACGAAAGCCTTGGTCGAGCAGGGGGTCTGGGCCTAATGGGACTCATCGAAGAAATTCTCGTCCGCCCAAAGCTCCGCCAAAAGCTCTGGGCTTGGTGGTACCCTTTCTTTACGCGCCGGGTCCGGGCGCAAGGCATCGATTTCCTGAATTACGCCTTCCAGGAGGAGGGTACGGTGCCGCTAAGCTTGAAGTCGGAAGATGAACCCAATCGTCCGAACATCCAGTTGTATGAGCATGTCCGCGGTGGGGTCGATTTAAGGGGTTTGCGCGTCCTTGAAGTCAGTTGCGGCCATGGCGGTGGTACTTCGTATTTCACCCGTACTTATCAGCCCGCGGAGTATGTCGGCATGGATCTCAATCCGGAGGCGATCCGGCATGCCGAGGCCCGACATCAGGCTCATGGACTCCGCTTTCAGGTCGGTGATGCGCAGAAGCTGCCTTTCCCGGACGCCACCTTCGACGTCGTCATCAACGTGGAGGCCTCGCATTGCTACCCAGACTTCCCTGGTTTTGTGGTGGAGGTCTCCCGCGTCCTGAAGCCGGGCGGACGGTTCTGCCATGCGGACCTCCGTTATCGCAACGGCGTGGACGAGTGGGTGGCCGCCTTGGCCAAGCATCCGAAGCTCCGGCTCGACGAGATGCGCCTGATCAATCCTGAGGTGATCCGCGGGATGGAGCTGAATACCCCGCGTTACGTCGCCATGGTGAAGCAGGCCTTGCCGCGCATCCTGCACCGGCTAGCCTTGGATTTCGCCGGCGTCAAAGGCTCGAGATTATACCGCGACGCCCTGAGCGGTGAGATGAGTTACCGGTCGTTCAAGCTGACCAGACGCTAGGGCTGAGGGGTTGCGTTCCGCGGGGGCGGACTCATGTTGAGCCTATCCCCCATGAGACTGCTTGCCGGATTTTTTCTTTGCTCACTGCTGTCGCTGGCTGCCGAGCGTCCCAATATCATCTTCATCCTCACGGATGACCAGGGCTACGGCGATCTAAGCGCTCACGGTAATCCCGTCCTGAAGACACCGAACCTCGACAAGCTGCACGCAGAGAGCGTCCGCTTCACCGATTTCCAGGTTTCACCGACCTGTTCGCCGACGCGCAGTGCCTTGCTGACTGGCCGGCATGAATTCAAGAACGGCATCACCCATACCATCCTCGAACGCGAACGACTGGCGCTTGGTGCCGTGACGCTGACCCAGCAGTTACAAAAGGCGGGTTACCGAACGGGTATCTTTGGTAAGTGGCACCTGGGCGACGAGGCTGAGTATCAGCCGAACAAGCGTGGGTTTGACGAAGTCTATATCCATGGCGCCGGTGGTATCGGCCAGAGCTATCCTGGCAGCTGTGGCGACGTCCCTAGCAACTCGTACTACGGCCCCACACTTCTGCATAACGGTAAGTTTGTGAAGACCGCCGGCTATTGCACCGACGAATTCTTCAAACAGGCGACTAAGTGGATCGAAGGCGAGGCTGCCGCCAAGCGCCCCTTCTACGCTTATATCGCCACGAACGCGCCCCACGGTCCTTATCACGCCAGGCCAGAAGACGCGGCCCTCTACGAGGGTAAGGGGCTCGGTAAGGACACCGAAAACTTCTTCGGCATGTTACACAACATCGACCAGAACGTCGGCCAGCTCATGGCTAAGGTCGAGTCCCTGGGTATCGCCAAGGATACCCTCGTGATCTTCATGAACGACAACGGCGGCACCGCTGGCACTAAGGTCTTCAACGCTGGCATGCGTGCCTCCAAGGGCACGGCCTTCATGGGCGGCATCCGCGCCATGTCCTTTTGGCGACTACCGGGACAGTTCAATCCGGCGGACGTCAAGGCCCTTGCCGCGCACGTCGACTTCGCTCCGACGATTCTCGAACTCACCGGCTCCGCCGCCTCCGGCCAGATGAAGGCCCAAATTGAAGGGCGTAGCCTTGTGCCGCTGCTGCGGGCCAAGGTCGGCGAGAATATCGCCTGGCCGGACCGCGTGCTCGTCACGCACCTCGGCCGCTGGGGCAACATGGTTAAAGGTGTCGATCCCGAGGTCGGTAAGTATGCTGAGACCAGCGTGCGCACCGCCCGTTGGCATCTGGTATCATCGGCTTCGTTCGCTAAGCTGGCCTCCAAGGGGGTGGCCAAGAAGACGAAGGCCAAGGCAGGCAAGAAGGCCCAGCAGTCGCCGGCCGATTTCGAGCCGACACCTGCCAATTGGCAGCTCTTCGATCTCAGCGCCGATTACGGTGAGACCACCGATGTCGCCGCGCAGCACCCGGAAGTCGTCGCCGACCTGATCGCCAAACACGATGCTTGGTGGAAGGAATGCCGCCCGATGATGGTCAACGAGAACGTCGCCGGCCCGGCCGAGAACCCCTTCAAGGTGATGTACCGGGAGCAGACGGGGAAGTGACCTATATCAGTTGAAACGTTGATCAGTTGAAAAGTTGGCCAGACAGGCTGACTGCTGCTTCTCATTGCTGATCGCTTACTTGGAGGAAAGTTTAGTGCCCCGGAGAGGGCTAATGGACTGATTAATGCCGAGCCGCAATTGGCCTAGGTCTGGCCAACGGTTCAACCGTTCAACAGATCAACTATTCAATTAGGCCAGCAGCTTCTTAACCACTTCACCGTGGATGTCGGTGAGGCGGAAGTCGCGGCCTTGGTGACGGTAGGTCAGGCGGGTATGCTCGACGCCCATCAGGTGTAGAATCGTCGCGTTGAGGTCGTGCACGTGGACGCCATCCTTGACGATGTTGTAGCTGAAGTCGTCGGATTCGCCGTAGGTCGTGCCCTTGTTGACGCCGGCGCCGGCCATCAGGACCGTGAAGCAGCGAGGGTGGTGATCACGGCCGTAGTTGGTCTCCGTGAGCGAGCCTTGCGAGTAGGTCGTGCGACCGAATTCGCCGCCCCAGACGACGAGCGTATCGTCGAGCAGGCCGCGTTGCTTGAGGTCGGTGAGCAAGCCGGCCGTGGCTTGGTCGGTATCATTGCACTGGCCTTTGATGGCCTTGGGGAGGCCGCCGTGGTGATCCCAACCCATGTGGAAGAGTTGGACGAAACGGACATCACGTTCGCAGAGACGACGGGCGAGTAGGCAATTGGAGGCGTACGAGCCTGGGCGCTTCACGTCGGGTCCGTAGAGGTCGAGCACGTGTTGCGGTTCCTTGGAGAGATCGAGTAGGTCAGGGACGCTCGTCTGCATGCGGAAGGCCATCTCGTATTGCGAGATGCGGGTTTGAATCTCTGGGTCGCCCAGGATGCCGTGGCGCTGGTTGTTGAGGGCGGCGAGTTCATCGAGCTGTTCGCGGCGCACTTCGCGGGGGATGCCTTCGGGATCTTTCAGAAAGAGCACACGTTCGCCTTTATTGCGGAGCTTCACCCCTTGGAGTTTGGACGGCAGGAAGCCGGCACCCCAAAGACGGTCGTAGAGCGGTTGGTCGTCGGGTCGACCGCTGCCGAAGGAGGACATCACCACGTAGGCGGGGAGATCGGCGTTTTCGCTGCCGAGACCGTAGGCGGACCAGGAGCCGATGCTTGGGCGGCCGGCCAGCTGACTGCCGGTCTGCATGAACGTAATCGCTGGGTCGTGGTTGATAGCTTCCGTGTGCATTGCGCGGACGATGCACCATTCGTCAGCCTTGGTAGACATGTGGGGCATCAGTTCGCTGAACCAGTTACCGGACTGGCCGTACTGCTTGAATTTGAAGATCGACGGCGCGACGGGGAAGTTCTTCTGGCCCGAGGTCATCGTGGTCAGGCGCTGGCCCTTGCGGATAGATTCCGGGAGGTCCTTGCCGCGCATCGCTTCCAGTTGTGGCTTCGGGTCGAAAAGGTCCATCTGCGACGGAGCGCCAGACTGGAAGAGGTAGATGATCCGTTTCGCCTTCGGTTTGAAGTTAGGGAAACCGAGCCCGGGGTTAGCGGCAAAAGCGGGCGTGCCTATGAGTGAGCCCAGTGCGGCTAGGCCGATGCCGCCGGCGGAACCCTTGATGAAGGTGCGGCGGGACAGGGCCATTTTCGTGGCCTGATCCAGTCCGAGGAATTGACGGTCGTTGCAGTTCATTCGCGGGTGACGGTTTCGTCGAGGTTGAGAAGGATATTCGCGGTG
Source organism: uncultured Opitutia bacterium (assembly GCA_903831005.1). Lineage (GTDB taxonomy): Bacteria > Verrucomicrobiota > Verrucomicrobiia > Opitutales > UBA953 > UBA953. Next base: position 32,449 of record CAIKWA010000085.1, on the reverse strand, counting down.
GCGGTCCAGGCGGCCAACTGGTTACGATCAAGGTTGGGCGCAGCGGGGCTCAGGCCCGTGGCGAGGAGCTTCGGTGCCAGGGTGGCGTCGGCGGCATAAGTCGCTAGACGCTTATCGAGACCCTTGCGCAGCACCGCGAGCTCCGCGGGCGTGGCGTCACGCCGGACGACCTTGCGGAAGGTCCAAGCCAACTTAGCGTCGTTGTCGCCGGGCTGACGGAGGGATTGTTCGGCAAGCTTGCGGGCGGCTTCGACAAAAGTGACCTCGTTGAGGAGCGAGAGCGCCTGCATCGGCGTATTGGAGCGGGAACGCTTCACTGTGCAGACCTCGCGGCCCGCGGAGTCGAATAGGAGCATCGTGGGCGGAGCGGCGGTGCGTTTCCAGATTGTGTAGAGCGAGCGGCGCCAGAGGCCCTCGCCCGTGTCGGCCTTATAGTTGCGCATGTCGCCGTAGACGCTGGTCTCATCCCAGACCGCTTCGGGCATGTAGGGTTTCACGCTGGGGCCGCCTTGTTTATCGACGAGCAGGCCAGCCGTCCAGAGGGCTTGGTCGCGGATGACTTCGGCCGGCAGGCGAAAGCGGGGGCCACGGGCGAGCAGGCGATTGTCGGGATCTTTCTCGAGCATCTCCGCCGTGACCGCCGCGCTGCGACGATAGGCAGAGCTGGACATGATGAGTTTCTGCATCGCCTTCATATCCCATTTACGTTCGACGAACTCGATAGCGAGCCAGTCGAGTAGCTCGGGGTTGCTCGGCCATTCAGCCTGCGACCCGAAGTTCTCGGACGTCTTGACCAGGCCGATCCCAAAGAAGCGTTCCCAGGAGCGATTGACCCAGATTCGACCGGTAAGAGGGTGCGTGCCACTGACGAGCCAGCGGGCGAAACCGAGGCGGTTATTGGGTTCGCCGGCGGGCATGGGGGGCAAGGCCCGGAAGAGGGCACGCTCGACCTTCGGGCCGATTTTGTCGTATTCCCCGCGGAGGAGCACGAATGCGTCACGAGGCTTCGGGAGTTCCTTCATCACCATCACGTTCACAGGTTCGCCTTGAGCAGCTTCGGACGCCATCTTGGCGGCGGCGACCTTAGCAATGGCCTGGGCGCGCGGGTGTTCGGGGCTGTCGGCGAAGAGTTTTACGAGGGCTTGGTTGTCGGCCTTGGTTAGCTGGTCAGCGGGCTTGGCGAGGAGTCGCCGAGCGGCTTCGGCGGCGGGGTCGGTCTTCAGTGAGAGCAGCTTAGGATCCTGGCCGGAGACGTTTAGTCGGAAGCGACCGATACTATGGTTGGCAAATGACTCATGTCGCATCACCAACACCAGCTTGGCGCCAGTGGGGATTGAGGTAGGGGCGATCGTGAAGATTGCCTTACGCGGAACACGATTCTCGGAAAGGTTGCCGCCAATGGCCCAGCCTGACTTGCCGGTGTCGGCCTTCTTCGCATTGCCCTTGGTCATCGGGGTGGGGGCGAGCTTGGCGATGCTCCAACCCGGCTGGTCGTAATCCGCTTCGGCCTTCACCAGCGGGAGAGCGGTCGACTTGCCGTCGGCGGTCTTCAATTGGACTTCAAAGGCGCTGAGCACGAAGTTCCCATTGAAGGCACGACCGAGGCTCTTGTTCGGGAGCGAGTCGTCGGGTAGAGCCTCGAGGCGCACGGCGGTGAGAAGCCCGGGGGCGAGGTTGGCCTCGACGGTGTAGCTTTCTTTCGCGGCGGTGCCGCCGGAGACGAGCCATGAGCCGTCATCGAGTCGCTTGAATTCGGCGTTCTCCTTGGCGGAAACTTTCTCGCCGGACAAGGCCTGCCAAGCGACGCCTTCCTTGGAGAAAGCGGCGCGCTGGCGTTCGAGCCACTTTGCGAAGCGTTCAGGCTGGGAAGTCGGAATCGCCTTGAGTGCGGCTTCCGCGGCCGTGAGGGCGGCCATCGTCTCGTCAATCTTCCGTTGTTGTTCGTCCGTCGGCAGTGAAAGAGTCGGATAGGTATTGCCACCGCGGCGGGTCGTGCCGGCTCCTCCGAATTCGCCGAGTACGCCCGATTCTTCGTTAGAGTTGAAGTAAGCGAAGAACTGATAGAATTCCTTCTGCGAAATCGGGTCGTACTTATGGTCGTGGCAGCGGCAGCAGTTCATCGTCAGGCCCATCCAGGTCGAACCCGTGGTCTCAATGCGATCGATGACGTTTTCAGCGAACCATTCCTCTACGATGCGACCTCCCTCGCCGTTGAGACGATGGTTACGATGGAAGGCCGTGGCGACGATTTGGTCGCGGGTGGCGTGTGGGAGAAGGTCGCCGGCGAGCTGTTCGACCGTGAAGGCGTCGAAAGGCTTGTTGTCGTTGAAGGCCTTGATTACCCAGTCGCGGTAGGGCCACATTGTGCGCTGCGTATCGCTCTGGAAGCCGTTGGAATCGGCGTAGCGGGCGAAGTCGAGCCACTGCATCGCCATGTTCTCGCCGTAGTGGGGCGAAGCCATGAGACGATCGAGGGCCTTGGACCAGGCGTTAGACGACGAGTCGGCGAGATAGGCCTGTAGGTCGGCATCGGAAGGGGGCAGGCCGGTCAAGTCGAGGGCGGCGCGGCGGAGTAGGGTGGCCTTGGGGGCATCGCCGTTGGGCTTGAGTCCCTTGGCGGCGAGGCCTTGGGCGAGGAAGGCATCGATCGCGTTGCCGCCAGCCGGAATCGTTGGGACGGCTGGTTTGACCGGTGTCTGGAAGGCCCAGTGACCTTGGTATTCGGCGCCTTCTTTGATCCACTGTTCGACGAGGGCGATCTGGGCCTTGGTGAGCACCTTATGGAACTCCGCCGGCGGCATGTGGTCGTCAGCGTCGGTCGTCAGCAAACGCTTCATCACTTCGCTCTTTTCTGGATGCCCGGGCGTGATGGCTGGTTCGCCAGACTTGCCGCCTTTGCGCGCGGCATCGAGGGAGTCCAGGCGCAGCTTGCCCTTCACCTTGTTCTCATCGGGACCGTGGCAGGCGTAGCAGGTGTCGGAGAAGATTGGCCGGATGTCGCGGTTGAACTGGATGCGTTCGGCCGAAGCCGATGAAGCAAAGAGGAGAGCGCTGGCGACGGCGAGAAGGGGGCGGGAAGGGCGCATGGGGCTTGCGATTGAGAACAATTAAGTGCCTCGCTGGGGCATAGCAATGGGCAGTTAATAAAAAACCCCTCGAATGAGGGGTTTTGAAAGCCGTCCGGTGGCCGCTTATTTCGACTCAATGACCTTGAGCGAGAGATTCCGGAAACCGACCGGATCGCTGTGTCCGGCAAAGCCGAAGTAGCCATGGGTGTTGTTCTTACCCGGGTGGGCGCTCTTACCCATCACCGTGGTCATATCGACTTTTGAAAGATCAGCGTCGAGAATGACATAACCATTGAGTTCGACCTTGATGGTCGAACCGACGACGGTGGTTTCCTGGAAGTTCCATTCGCCGATTTCGCGTTGGTAGCCGCGCTGGGCGGCGACCATGCCGTAAGCCGAGCCGTGGACCTGTCGGGGGTCGAGTTTGCCCTTCACCTTGTCGTAGTTGTCGTCGAGCACCTGAAGTTCGCACATGCCGACGTAGGCCGTATTGCCTTTACCGGGGAAGCGGATGCAGAAGCCATTATTACCGCCGACGGGAATCTTGATCTCGGAGCGGACGGAGAAGTCCGTCAGGTCTTCCTTGTAGTAGAGGTTGCCGCCCTTCTTCGGTTTGCAGAAGATCGCGCCGTCGATGATCTCGTATTCATCGAGGGCACCGCGCCAATCGGATAGGTCCTTACCATCGAAGATGGACTTAAAGCCAGTCTTGCCGTGAGAAGCTAGGATTTGGTTAGCTTCGGCACCGCCGATTTCGCGGATGGCGATATTGCGCCACTTGATCTGGGCGCCGTGGGTCTGGAGGCAGATCGGGCCCTTGGCCGGGATGGCCGACTTGCGGTCGTAGTAGTTCTCAAGGATGGCGTGGTCGACGGTCTGCTTGCCGTTGAGCCAGATGCTGACGCGAGAGCCTACCATCAGGATGCGCATCGTATTCCATTCACCAGCAGGCTTATCGGCCAGGACTAGCGGGTCTTTACCGGGTTTGCCGGGGGAATTATTCCATAGGGCGCCGGAGCCGAGCTGTGCGTTATGCTTGAAGGCCTTTTCATCGGTCGGGTCCCAGATCTGAACCTGAGGGCAGGCGCGGAGGTAGACGCCCGAGTCACCTTTAGGGGCCATGTTGTATTCCAGCACCAGTTCGATGTCGCCGTAGTCCTTGTCGGTCGTGGCGTAAGCGCCCGTACCAGGGTTCACGATTTCGCCGTCCTTGACGGACCAATGCTGCGGGAATTCATCGCGCATCTTCTTGAGGGCGGCTTCTTTCTTTTCGCCGGAGAGCTTGGTGACAGCGTGCGGATTGTAGCCATGCCAGCCGGCAAGGTCCTTGCCGTTGAAGAGCGGGGTGAAGCCGGCGGGCGGGGAATCCGCAAAGAGAGCGGAAGCCGCGACGGCGAGGAGGGTGGTGAGGAGACGCATGGCTTAAAAGGGGTAGGGGTAGGGGGATTACAGGGGTTCGAGGGTGCAGCGTTTGACTTCGAAGGCGCCGCCTTCGACCTGCAGACCGATGAAGCCTTCAGCGAGATTGGTTCCGGTGGCCTTGTTCACTTCCTTGCCGTTGACGAGAATTGTGACGGTATTGCCGTCGCAGATTGTGGTGAAAGTATTCCATTCGCCGGCGGGCTTCTCGGCGTCGGACTGTTTGCCGAGGCGGTAGCCGCGGATCTTGCCGGCCTTGTTCTTCAGCTCGGTGCCGCCCGTGAGCGTGGCACCGTTCCAGAAGTAGAAGTCGCCTTGGTTCTTATGCATCCCCTGGCACTCGATGCTCTTCGGCCAGACCGCGTCGGGAGGCGTCATGTGCACGACCACGCCAGTGTTGCCGGTCTTGGTGAAGCGCCACTCGACCGTGAAGCGATACTGCTTGTAGCTCTTCTCCGTGCGCAGGAAGCCGCTGGGCTTACCGACGCAAGCGAGGATGCCATCCTTGATGGACCAGGTGTCCTTGGAGGTTTCGGCCGGGTAGACCAACCAACCGACGGTGTCCTTGCCGTTGAAGAGTTCGGTTTTCGCGGTCGGAGTGATTGCGTCGGCGGCGAAGGCGTTGACGAAGGCAGACGCCAGGAGGGCGGCCGTCAGGGTGAGGCGGTGGAGGGGCATGGCATCACCTTATGATTCTGCCTCGTCCGTTGAAGTCTAAACGCCGAATTTAAACGGCGTTAAAGTGTCGTTTACCGCTTAGGCCATGATGCCCTTCACCACCTTGCCCGCGACGCCGGTGAGGCGGACGTCGAGGCCTTGGTATTTCACATTCAAGCGATGGTGGTCGATGCCCATCAAGGCGAGCATTGTGGCGTGCAGGTCATGGACATCGACGACGTTCTCGACGGCGTTGTAACCGAGCTCGTCGGTGGCGCCGTAAGTTGTGCCGGCCTTGATGCCGCCGCCGGCCAGGAAGACCGAGTAGCCGGCGATGTGGTGGTCGCGGCCGGTGCCTTGACCCATCGGGGTGCGACCGAATTCACCACCCCACAGGATGAGCGTGTCGTCGAGCATGCCGCGTTCCTTGAGATCGCGGATGAGGGCGCCGGTGGCCTTGTCGACATCTTCGGCGCCCATCTTCATGCCGTTGTCGAGGCCGCCGTGGAGATCCCAGGCGCGGTGATAGAGCTGGATCATGCGCACACCGCGCTCTGCGAGACGTCGGGCCATGAGGCAGTTGGAGGCAAAGGAGCCGTCACCGACTTCTTTGATGCCGTAGGATTCAATCGTCTTCGCGGACTCGCTCTTAAAATCGAGCAGTTCGGGCACGCTCGACTGCATTTTGAAGGCCATCTCGTATTGGGCGACACGCGTAGCGATCTCCGGATCGACCGTCTCTTCGGCCAGCTGCCCGTTGAGGCGGCGGATTTCGTCGATGACCTGACGTTGGGTGCTCTGGCACACGCCTTCGGGGTTACCGATGTAGTGGACGGCTTCTCCTTTGGACTGGAACTGGATGCCTTGGTACTTGCTCGGCAGCACGCCGCTCGACCACTGACGTGAGGAGATCGGCTGCTGGCCCGTGCGGCCGGAGGAATTAAGCACAATGTAGCCTGGGAGGTTTTCGGATTCGGCACCCAAGCCGTAAAGTAGCCACGAGCCCATGCTTGGGCGGCCCTTAATGATCGAGCCCGTGTTAATGAAGGCGTGAGCCGTGTCGTGGTTGATTTGTTCCGTCTTCAGCGAACGCACGACGCAAAGGTCGTCGGCGACGGAGCCGATGTGCGGGAAGATATCGGTGAGCTCCATGCCTGACTTGCCCCACTTCTTGAATTCAAAGGAGCCTCCACGGGCCTTCAGGACAGCGCCCTGCAGTTGGGCGATTTGTTTTCCTTTGGTGAAGGATTCCGGAAAGGCCTGACCGTCGAGTTTTTTCAGCACCGGCTTATTGTCGAAGAGTTCGAGGTGCGGCGGGCCGCCGGCCATGCAGAGAAAGATGACGCGCTTGGCCTTCACGGGAAGGTGTGGCTTCTGCAGTACGCCCTTGGAGAACGAGGCGGCTTGGAGTCCGCCGAAGCCGTGCTGGGCGGCGAGCATGGCGAAGGCCGCGCTACCGAGGCCGTAGGCGCTCTTGGTGAGGAAACTCCGTCGGTTGATCGACAGAGTGTGGGCGACGGGGTCGTAAGGGCGCATGGTCTTAGTAGCGGGTGATCGCTTCGTGGGAATTAAGGAGGACGCGGCAGGCTTGCGTCCAGGCAGCGAGTTCGGCTGGATCGCTGGCGGAGGGCGGGCTGAAGCCGACCTTGATCAGCTTGGCGGCTTCGGCTGGATTGGATTTATAATAAGCCGTCTGTTCGCTGATCAGCTTTTCTAGTGACGGGCGCTCGGCCGGCTTGATGTCCCGGCCCATGGCGAGGCGGAAGCCTTGGTCGAGCCGGTCGCCGCCGGCCGGCAGCGCCAGCAGGCGGGCGGCCAGGGCGCGCGCAGCCTCGACGAACGTCGGGTCGTTGAGGAGGGTCAGGGCTTGCTGCGGCGTGTTGCTGTAACTGCGGAGCGCGGTGCACTCGTCGCGCGAAGGCGCATCGAAGTTGATTAACATCGGGTGTAGGAACATGCGTTGCCAATGCATGTAGAGCCCTCGGCGCCATTGGTCGGAGTCCTTGCTCGCGACATAGGTACGGTTCGGGAACTGCATGGGCTCGTAATAGCCTTCGGGCTGGTAGGGCTTTACGCTGGGGCCACCGACATCCGCGACATTGAGGAGACCGGCGATGAAAAGGGCGTTATCGCGGACGAACTCGGCATCGAGGCGGCGCGGGTTCTGCGAAGCAAGGAGGCGATTGTTGGGGTCGAGCTCCTTGAGTTCTGGGCGGAGGCTGCTGCTCTGGCGGTAGGTGCGGCTCGTAACCATCAGTCGAACCATCTTCTTCAGGTCCCATCCTTTATCGCGGAACTCAAGCGCGAGCCACTCGAGGAGTTCTGGATGCGAGGGTAATTCGCCTTGCGAGCCCAAGTCGTCGAGACCGGCGCTGAGGCCGGAGCCATGGAAGATTTGCCAGAGCCGATTCATCACCGTACGGGCGGTGATTGGATTATCTTTAGAAGTGATCCAATTCGCCAGATCAAGGCGGGTCAGCCGCTTCTGCTCCGTGCTGGTGCGCAGGCCAGGTAGGAACGACGGCGTCGAGGGCAGGACGACGGGGCCGGTCTCGTCGAGGAAGTTACCGCGCGGGAGGATGCGTACCGTGAGCGGCTTGGCGGCCAGGGTGACCATCGACCAAGCATAGCCATCGTATTGCCGGCGGAGATTGGCGACGATGGCCCGGGATTTGGCGAGAGGGGCGCGATCGGAGCCGCGGGAGTTCAGGTAGAGGGCGACGGCATCCGCGGTGAGGCGTGTTTCCGTGAGGGCCGTGAGGGAAGCTGGGCTGGCCACCTTTAAGGGCTCGTCATGGGAGAGAGGCGAGATGGCGACCTTGAGCGTCAGCGCGGCGTTGCTCTCGAAGTGGACCACGAACTTCTCATCGGCCTTCAAGCTGACGGGGGTGTCGAGCAGCCAGACCGCATGGACATCGGCGTCGGGCATCTTCAAGGTCCACCCTGCGTTGATGTCGGTCTGTTCGACGGTGCTGTTGTAGCGGGGTTCGCGATGGGTGGCATCGGCCAAGTAAACCGCGGCCGAACGTTCCTTGCCCTTAGCGTCGATGATGCCGAAGCGGGCCGTGATGTTGGCGGAGGAGCCGACAGGCAGGGAGCCCTTAGGGATGTCGATGCGAACCGACGCAATCGTGGAGGCGACGGCGGCAAGTGTGATCGCGAAGTCATCGCCCTTGGAGACACCCTTCGGCATCTTGAAGGCGGCACCGGCGGCGAAGTCGACAGGGGCCGGGGCGGGGACGGCTGGCTTCTTGGCGGCCGCGGCATCGGTTTTCTTGGCGGGAGTCTTGGCGGCCATCTTGGCCGGTGCGGCCGGCGGTGCGGGCTTGAATAAGAAAGTGCCGGACGGCGAGATCAGGCCGGTCGGATGAGTCGAGACGAACGCGGTCAGGTTTTTCTGCCAGGCGGCGTAATCAGCGAGCGCCTTTTGGTCTGTCGAGATCATGGCGCCGACTTCGGCGTAGTGGGTAGCCAGCTCGACCCGGAGTTGGGCATCCTTCTTGGTGAGATAGGCGTTCTTGCTCCGGATCTCCGGATAGAAGGGATGTTCGTTGCCGACACCCCTCAGTTCCGGTTCCGGGGTATAACCATAGTCCGCGTAGACTCCCCACTGCTTCACGTCGGCGAAGAATGCCTGCAGGGAGTAGAAGTCGGCGGATTTGATGGGGTCGAACTTATGGTCGTGGCATTCCGCGCAACCGAACGTGCTGCCCAACCAGGCGTTGGAGACCGAGCGCACGCGCTCGGCGCCGTACTTCGAGAGGTATTCCTTCACTTGGGCCCCACCTTCGCGGGTCATCATGTTCAGTCGGTTATAGCCGCTGGCGACGAGTTGTTCTTCCGACGGATTAGGTAAAAGGTCGCCCGCGAGCTGCTCGCGCGTGAAGGCGTCGAACGGTTTATTATCGTTGAACGCCTTGATGACGTAATCGCGATAGGGGAAGATCCGCTGGTTCTGGTCGCCGTGATAGCCGACCGTGTCCGCGAAGCGGGCGACATCGAGCCACCAGACCGCCATGCGCTCGCCGAAATGGGAAGAAGCCAGCAGGCGATCAACCTGTTTCTCGTAGGCGTCAGGTGACTGGTCGGCGAGGAAGGCAGCGGTTTCGTTCGGCGTGGGCGGCAGGCCGGTCAGGTCAAGCGAGGCGCGTCGCAGCAGGCGCTCCTTGGAGGCTTCGGCGGAAGGGGTGATCTTTTTGGCGGCAAGCTTAGCGGCGATGAAGGCGTCGATCGGATTTTTGCCGTCGTTGGGGATGGCTGGGATTGACGGCATCTCCAGTGGCTTATAGGCCCAGTGCGGTTCGTAGACGGCGCCCTCGGCGACCCAGCGGCGGAAGAGTTCCTTCTGGGCGGCAGTGAGGCTCTTGTGCGCCTCCTTTTCGGGCATGACTTCTGCGGCATCGGTTGAGAAGATGCGTTTGATGATTTCGCTTTTCTCTGGCTTGCCTGGCACGATAGCGATTTCGTCGCTCTTGCCGGCTTTCAGGGCTTCTTCGCGGATGTCCAGGCGTAGGCCGCCCTTGCGCGACTTCGGGTCGAAGCCGTGGCAATGGAAGCAGGTGTCCGACATGATCGGTCGGATGTCGCGGTTGAAGCCGACGCTATCGGCGGTTTCGGCGGCACCGAGGTGCGGAGCAACGAGCAAGAGGGCGACTAAGGGCAGGACGCGCATGGGGTGATGATTATGACAATCCTGCACTTTAAAGGTTTCAACGGATTTCTCGATTTAAAGCCGACTAGCGGCCGGCGGACTGTTTCGCGATGAAGTTGAGAATCGCGAGGCGGGCTGGGTCGTCGTGATGGCGGATGTTATGGCCGACCGTGCCATGATCGCGATCGTCGACGCGCAGCGAATAGGTCTCGACGTGACCGGCGGCCTTCAAGGTCGACACGAAGAACTGGTTTTCCTCGGCTCTGCTGAGCATGTCGTGCTGAGCGTAGATCGAGAGTATCGGGGGCAAGGCCTTTCGGATATAGAACGCCGGCGCAGCTTCGTCGCACGTGATGGCGTAGCGGGGCTGCCCGCGCTCTTCGCGGATGGTGAAGTGGGTGAGCACCTGGGCGCTGACCTGAGCAATGCCGGCGACGGAGCCCAAGGTAAGACCGTGGGGCTTTAGTCGGTTCGGGTCCATGCCCACGAGGAGGGCGAGGGTGGCGCCAGCGGAGTGGCCACCGATGAAAACCTTGCGCGGGTCGCCGCCATGTTCGGCGATATGCTTGACCGTCCAAGCGAAGGCGGCGGCGGCATCATCGACGTAGGCGGGGTACTTGACCTTGGGGCTGAGGCGGTAGTTCGGGGTGACCACGGCGACGCCGGATTGGGCGAGGCTCTCGCGGATCTCCGTGCAATATTGTGAGCGTAGGTCCTTGGCCCCGTTCTTTAGGCCGCCGCCGTAGAACCAGACATAGGTGGCGAAACCCTTAGCACCGGCGGGAATCGTCAGATCGAGTTTACAGCGTTCCTGCTCGTAGGGTGTCTGGGAGATGACGTCATCCTTGTAGCTGATGTCCTTGAACACCTTAGTCTCGACCGCCGAAGCCGTGGTGGCGGCGAAGCAGAGCAGCAGGGCGAGGACGCGCATCAGGCAATGATTTGCTGGACAATCTTACCGTGGACGTCCGTGAGGCGGAAGTCGCGGCCGGAACTACGGAAGGTGAACTCTTCGTGATTGAAGCCAAGGAGACGCAAAATGGTCGCATGGAGGTCGTGCACGTGGACGACATCCTTGACGGATTTGAAGCCGAACTCGTCGGACTCGCCGTAGACTGTGCCGGCCTTCACGCCGCCGCCGGCCATCCACATTGTAAAGCCATGGCTATTGTGGTCGCGCCCATTGATCTTGCCGGCATTAGAGCCTGGGGTCGGGAGTTCGACGGTTGGGGTGCGGCCGAATTCACCACCCCAGATGACCAGGGTTTCGTCGAGCATGCCGAGTCGCTTGAGGTCGGCGAGGAGGGCCGCAATCGGCTGATCGGCCTCCATCGCGAGACGCTTATGGTTTTTCTCAAGGTCGTCATGGCTATCCCAAGGCTGACCAGCGCCGTGCCAGAGCTGGATGAAGCGCACGCCACGTTCGGCGAGGCGGCGAGCGATAAGGAACTGTCGGCCGAGCGTAGTGTCGCCGTACATCTCGCGGGTCTTTTCGGATTCGCGGCCGATGTCGAAGGCGTCCGTGGCCTCGAGCTGCATACGGTAGGCCATCTCGAAGGATTGGGCGCGGGCTTCCAGGGCAGCGTCCTGCGGGCGGACGGACTGGTGGGCAGCGTTGAGTTTACCGAGTAGGTCGAGTTGCTTACGTTGGGCAGGGCGTGAGAGTCCGAAGTTACGGATATTCTCGATGAGTTCCTCGACGCTCCGCTTGGAGGTGTCGACGTAGTTACCTTGGTAGACTCCGGGGAGGAAGCCGCATTGCCAGTTCTGGGTCTCCTGGATGGGGAAGCCGCCGGGGCATAGCGTCATGAAGCCGGGAAGGTTCTCGTTCTCAGTACCGAGGCCATAGGTGACCCACGAGCCCATCGAGGGACGGACCTGGCGGGCTTCGCCGCAGTTCATGAGCAGGAGCGATGGCTCGTGGTTAGGCACATCCGCCTTCATTGAGCGGATGACGCAGAGGTCATCGGCATGTTCGGCCGTCTTTGCGAAGAGCTCGCTGACCTCGAGGCCGCTCTTGCCGTAGCGTTTCCAAGTGAAGGGAGAGCGGAAGGCCGCGCCCGTTTTGCGTTCGGTGGCGATGTAGTCGCCCGGAAGTGTCTTACCGTGGTATTTATCGAGAGCGATTTTGCGGTCAAACGTGTCGACCTGCGAGGCACCGCCGTTAGCGAAGATATGGATGACACGCTTCGCCTTGCAGGGCAACGGCGCCTTGCGGGCGGCGAGAGGGTGGAGCGGATTCACCTTGATCTCAGCGCCGCGAAGTTCCTGCTGGAGCAGTGAGGCCATGGCGACGCCACCGAGGCCCATGCCGACGCGTCGGAGGAACTCGCGGCGTGAGCCGAGGGAGAGCGGGTCGATGTGTTGCATTAGTCGGCGAAGATGAATTCGTTACTGGTCAGCAGGACCTGGGCGAACGAAGAAAGGGCTGACTGTCGATCGGGCTTCTTGCCGAACTCGCCGGCGGCGGAGGTGAGGATCTCGCCAGTCTTGGCGTCCTTAATCACCGGCGACCAAGCGAAGGTGTCGCTGTTCGAGCCGATGAAGTTGTCGGCGATGAAGTCGATACTCTCGCCCGCGGCGAGCTCGACCTCGGCCAGGTTGACGGGGGCGGAGGATGCTCCCTTGGTGACAACTTCGGCGAGGATGCCTTTGCGGGCGGTGATGATGCGCGCGCGGACGCCGTCGCTAGACTTACTGGTCACCGCGAGTGTACCCTCGATGCGATAATTGCCCGCGCTGCCAGCGGTCCAGCGTCGGATGACGGCGGTGGCATCAGACTTGTCGCCAGGGTGTCCGCCTTTGGCGGTGAGAAAGGTGTGCGAGAACTCCTTGTCCGGCATCTTGTCGGTTGGCGCGATGCGATCCTTGGTCTGGACCTTCATCTCAGTGAAGGCGACGACCTTGGTGGTCGGGTTCCAGCCACCGTAACCATTGCGCCAGCTAGCCGGCGCCGGCGCCTGTTCGGCTTCCCGGAGGTAATCGAGGGCGAGAGTGACTTCATCCTTCTTCGGCGCGCGACCGAGTACTGAAAGGTAAAGACCGTTCACCTTAGCTTCCGTTGTCGAGAGGGTGGCGACCTTGGCGACGAGGGCTTCGGCCTGGGTGCGGGCAAACGGATGATTCATCATCCAGAGCGCCTGCTGCGGAGTGGTGGTCTGGTTCCGCTTCGGGACGTGATAGTCCGGATTGGCGAAGTCGAACGTGCGGAAGAACGCGGGGAGGTTCTGGCGGTCGATGCTGCCGTAGAGCGTGCGCCGAGGTTCGGAGAAGTTCGCTTCGAGATTAAACGGTTGGCCTCCAATCTTGGCGGCGTCCAGGCGGCCAGCGACCCGCAGCATGCTGTCGCGCATGGCTTCAAAATCGAGTCGGCGGCGTTGGGCGCGCCAGCTGAGCTCATTGTCGGGGTCCTTCGCCAAGGCTTCGGGTCGTACATCGACCGTCTGCAGGAAAGTGCGGGAGAGGACGATTGATCGGATGAGTTTCTTCATCGACCATTCGTCCTTCATGAAGGTCGAGGCGAGGTATTCAAGTAGCTCAGGGTTCTTTGGCAGAGGGGTGCGGACGCCGTAGTCGCTGGGAGTTTCGACCAAGCTGCGTCCGACGAGTTCGGTCCAGATACGATTGGCCATCACGCGGGCGGTGAGCGGGTTCGACTTGCTCGCGATGGCGTTGGCCATGTCGAGACGTCCGCTGCCTTCGGTGAATTCCTTCACCTTGCCGTCGGTGAGGATGGCGGGGAATTGGCGGGGGACGCTTTTACCCGGGCGGGAGGCGCTGCCACGGACAAAGACGACGCCTTTGACCGACTTCGGTTTGTCGAGTAACACCATCGCGTGGGGCGGGCTCTTCGGGCTGGTGGCCTTGAAGCTGGCGACTTGGATCTCGAGATTGGTACGCGTGTTACGGTCGGCGATGTTATAGGTGCTGATGAGCGAGGCCGGCGTCATCACTGTCGGCCCAGTGGGATGAAGGATTAGGTCACGCCAGGGCTTCCACTCAGCTCGAGTGGCGTTGTCGGCCTTGCGGGCTTCGGAAAGGAGGGCGGCGTACGTGGCGGTGAGTTCGACGAGCTTTGTCGGAACCTTGGACTGGAGGCGGGTGCGCAGAAGCGGGTCAGCAAATTGGGCCGGCTGGTTGTGCAGGGCGGCGAAGCGCTTCGGGAAGTCCGCGTCGGCCACACCCTGCAGGGTCAGCCAGGCTCCCCAGATGGGGTCCGTCGGGGTCAGCTTCGACTTCAGCGTATTCTTCCAGCCGCCGAGCACGGCCGCGTAGAGGTTTGAGGCCTTGGCCTTCTGATTGGCGTCGACCTTGGTGTCCTTAAAGGACTCTTGGGCGAGGTTGAGGTAAGCCGCGGTCTTCTCCGGCGAATACGAAAGTTCGTAACGACTCTGAATGAAGTCATTGAGTTTCTTTTGCCGCACGGCGAGCTCGGCGTCGAATTCGTCGGTCTCCTTCGTCCGGGCGAAGGGCTTGAGCGGAGGCAGTTCCTTCGGTTCCTCGCTGGAGTTGAAGATCGCGTAGAGCGAGTAATACTCCGTCGTCGGAAGAGGGTCGAACTTGTGGTCGTGGCAACGAGCGCAGGCCATCGTGAGGCCCTGGGTGCCGCGCATGACGACGTCGATGCGGTCGTCGATGATGTCCGGGGTGCTATTGAGGAAGCGGCGGCCGAGCGTCAGGAAGCCGAGGGCGGCGAGGTCGCGATTATTCTCGGGGTCCTTGGAGATCTGGTCGGCGGCGATCTGTAGGCGCAGGAATTGGTCGTAAGGGAGGTCCTGGTTGAAGGCGTTCACCACCCAGTCGCGATAAGTGTAAGCGTAAGGGTAGCGGCGTTCTTCCAAGAAGACGTAGCCCTTTGTGTCGGAGTAGCGGGCGACATCGAGCCAGTGGCGGGCCCAGCGTTCGCCGAAGGCCGGTGCCGCGAGCAGACGGTCGACAAGTTTCTCGGTCGCCTGCGGATCTTGGTCAGAGACATAGGCGGAGATTTCTTCCGCAGAAGGATTGAATCCCCAGAGCGCGAGCGTGAGGCGGCGGATGACGACTTCGCGCGGAGCCTCTGGATTGAAGTCGAGGCCGGCAGCTTTCAGCTTCGCGAGTACGAAACGATCTAGGGGCTGACGGATCTTGGCTTCATCGGATGGATTGATGACGGGTGACGAAGGAGTCTGAACGTTCTTGAACGCCCAGTGCTTGCTCGGGTCATGGGCGACGGGCGAAGACTCGGACGGCCAAGGTAAACCTTGACGCACCCATTCGGTCAGCGCGGCAATCGCCTTGGGCGGAAGCTTCTCGTCTTCGCCCGGCATGGCGTAGACATCTTTTCCTTTGGCGTGGTTGATGGAAAGAATCAGGCGGCTGATATCGGGATTGCCCAGAACTACAACCGGTCCGAGTTCACCGCCCTTGAGGATGAGTTCGCGGGAATCAAGGCGCAGGCTGGACTTCTGTTTCTTTGGTCCGTGGCACTTGTAGCAATGGTCGGCAAGGACTGGTCGGACCTCCTTTTCAAAGAACTCCAGCTGAGCAGCCGTAGGGGCGGGTGCCTGGTCGGCGGCGGACGCCGACAGGGCTATTAAAATAGGGCCAAAGAGAGACCGGAATGACATCGGAAAAGGATAGGACAGGGCGGGGTGCCCTTAGTTCCTAAAACCTGTTGGCTGTCATCGGGATGTAAAGCCGTTGCTGCCGTTTTTTGAGGAATGGTGGTAATACCCCAAGGATTGGGTTGAACCGTCTGCATAAAGGGGTGTCTATGGAGTAACCCCCAAAAAACCTATGCCCTCCGTATTACGCAAGGCCAACGCCTCCCTGTTGTCCCTTCTTGGTTTCTTCGCGCTGGCTTCGGCCGCCGCGCCGAAACCCGTCGTTGAGTCGCCCAGTATGTTCGCCAAGGACAAGAATCGCTTGGTCGAACTCACGGCTGACCTCAATGGCTCCAGTCAGCTCTTTCTTATTGTCGCCGAGTTGGATGGCAACGCCTGCGACTGGTCCGACTGGATCGAGCCGGAGGTCGTCCTGGCGGACGGCACGGTGGTCGACCTCACCCAATTGAAGTGGCGAGACGCCGAGTCGCTGGGACAGACCCGCGTCGGTAAGAACTACGACGGAAAGCCGCTGAAGATTGCCGGCAAGGAATACACCCGCGGTATCGGTACCCATTCCCCCTCCTTCATCGCCTTCGACTTGCCCGGACCGGCGAAGTCCTTCCGCGCCAAGGTCGGCATCGATGACGGCGGCGCCATCCGCGGCGGGAAGGCCAGTTCGGCCGACGTGAAGTTCGCCGTCTTCGCCGCGCGTCCCGACAAATATAAACCAGTTGATTTCGAGGCCGGCCCAACGGTCGTGCCGGCCGAACTCTTCACGGTGCCGGAAGGTTTTGAGGTCACCATCTGGGCGACTTCACCGCAGATCTCCAATCCTACCAACATCGATTTCGATGAGCGCGGTCGCATGTACGTCGCCGAAGGTATCAACTACCGCGGCAAGAAGGGCCGTCGTAAGGAAGGCGACCGTATCGTGATTCTCGAGGACACCGTCGGCGCGGGTAAGGCCGACAAGGTCACGGTCTTCACTCAGGATACCAATCTAGAATCTCCCCTGGGCGTGGCCCATATCGACGGCAAGGTCGTCGTCTCCCAGCCGCCGGACCTCCTCGTCTATACTGACGTAAACGGCGACGGCGTGATCGACCTGTCTGTCGACAAGAAGGAAGTTCTGCTCACCGGCTTCAACGGACGTCAGCATGACCACAGCCTCCACAGCGTGACCTTTGGTCCGGACGGCAAGTGGAACTTCAATCAAGGCAACATGGGGGCGGACTTCATCGACAAGGCCGGCCGCCATTTCTACATGGGCAGCCCTTATATGCTGCAGAACATCGCCGGCCGTCGCAGCGATGACGGCAACGTCTGGATTGGCGGCTTCTCCGTGCGCATGAACAGCGACGGCTCCGACCTGAAGATCGTCGGCCACAACTACCGCAACAGCTACGAGCAATCCATCAACTCGTTCGGCGACATGTACCAGAGCGACAACGACGATCCGCCCGCCTGCCGTGTTTCCCTGATTATGGAAGGCGGCAACGCAGGTTTCGCCTCGCTGGATGGCAAGCGCTCTTGGGGTGCCGATAAGCGCCCCGGCCAGAGCACCCCCGTCGCGGAATGGCGACAGGAAGATCCGGACACCATGCCAGCGGGTGATGTCTACGGCGGTGGCTCTCCCACCGGCGTGGCCTTCTACGAGAATGGTGCGATGGGCGAAAAGTGGAACGGTCTGCTTCTCGCCTGCGAAGCCGGCAAGAATGTCGTCTTCGGCTACCTGCCGAAGCCCGATGGCGCCGGCATGAAGCTCGAGCGTTTTGACTTCCTGACCTCCAATAAGGAGAAGGAGTGGGCCGGTTCCGACTTCCTCGGTGGCAAGCCGACGGGTGTCCTGAAGACGAAGTTCCGTCCTTCGGACGTCTGCGTCGGTCCGGATGGTGCCATCTATGTCGCTGACTGGTTCGACCCCGGCGTGGGTGGACACGCGACGCGTGATAACGGCGCCTCCGGCACCATCTACCGCATTGCCCCGAAGGGCTTTAAGTCGGTCATCCCGAAGGTTGATCTCGCCTCGGTCGCGGGCCAGATCGCCGCGCTACGCAGTCCTTCCCCGAACGTCCGGGCTGGTGGCTTCAATCGCCTCAAGGCCGCGGGTGACAAGGTCGTTGATGATGTCTCTGCCCTCTTGTCCGATGCTAATCCCTATGTCGCATCCCGCGCCGTGTGGTTGCTTGCGCAGCTTGGTCCGAAGGGGGAAGCACTCGTCCGCGAACAGTTGAAGGCCAAGGATGATACGCGCCGTCTAGTGGCCTATCGCGCCTTGCGCGCCGCCGGACGTGACGTCTTCGCCCTCGCCAGCGCCCATGCCGAAGACGCTTCGCCGGCCATCCGTCGCGAAGTCGCCCTGACCCTGCGCGATTTCAAGACGCCTGAAGCGGTCGCCTTACTCGTGAAGGTGGCTAAACTCTATGACGGTCAGGATCGCGCCTATCTCGAGGCGATTGGTCTCGGAGCGATCGACCGCGAGGCCGCCGTCCATGCCGCCATCGCGAAGGAGATGGCTTCGCCTGCTCTTGCTTGGACCCAGGCTTACGCCAGTCTGACCTGGCGCCTGCACCCAGCCAGCGCCGTGCGCGACCTCCGCACCCGCATCCTTTCGGGCAAACTGAACGAAGAAGAGCTCAAGCGCGATCTCACCGCCGTGGCCTTTACGCGTAGCGCCGAGGCCGCCGGCACGATGGTAGAACTGTCCCTGAACAAGGCCTTCGCCCAGGTCGAGCTTGCTAAATGGTGGGTCGGTAATCGTAAGGGCAACCTCTGGAAGCCCTTCGATGTCGATGGCATCGTCAAGGCCCGTGGCGGTAATGCCTCCGCCGCCAAACTCGTCGCCAGCGACCTACCCCCGGAGATGCCTGGTGCCAAGGGCCTCGCCTCCGTCGAGGTCATCGCCGCGCTCAAGGGTGACGTCGCCAAGGGTAAGGCCGGCGCCGCGGTCTGCTACGCCTGCCACAAGTTCGACGGTAAGGGCATCGACTTCGGCCCGGACCTGACGACCTACGCCAAGCAGCAGTCGCTCGAGACCCTTGTTCTCAACATTGCCCAACCGTCCAGCAACATCTCGCACGGCTTTGAAGGTACGCGCGTCGTGCTCGATGACGGCATGGTGATCACTGGGATGGTCCTGTCTTCCGGCGATCCTCTGATGATCAAGTCCATGGGCGGTCTCGTGCAGTCCATTCCGCGCAATCGCGTCAAAGAAGAGAAGGCGCTCGACCGTTCGCTCATGTTCACGCCGGCTCAGATGGGCCTGACGGAGCAGGGCGTCGCTGACTTGGCTGCCTATCTGCGCAGCCTCTGATAACAGGGCTGAGGTTAGGGTCAGGGCTAGGGCCCGGAAAACAGGGTCGGGGTCTGCGGACTCCGGCCCTTTCTTTTTTCTGTCCCTGCCCCTGTCTCTGACGCTATGACTCTCCTTATGCGCTCGCCCCTCGTCGCTCTGTTCCTTTCGGTCGGTCTGCTCTTCGGTCAGGCGAAAAAGCCCGCCAAGAAGACGACTGTCGCCGCTCCGGTCGTCGAGGCACCCGGCCAGTGGATCCTCGGCACAATCGGCGTTGGCAAGCAGAAGGACGGCTCGATTGATTCCACGGGACTGAAGGGCTTGGCCATCCGCCTCGGCGACGATGGCAAGAAGGGCATCGCCTACGATCTCGATCTTTGCCGTCCCATCGGCGCGTGGTCCGGCCGTTTCACCACCGAGATGAACCTGATGTCTCGCGGGGATTATCCGACGGCGATGGGTGAAACAATTTTCGTCACGGGCGACTTTTCCGGTTACATGCCAGGTGCTGATGCTTCGGCACTGTCTCCCCGTAAGGGCTTCGGTCCGCTGCCGTCTAGCGAAGTACGTTTCAAAGGTTTCCATAACGCTGGTCGCTCCGTCGTCGTTCGCTGGGAACTCGCCGGTGTCGCTATCGACGAGACCGCCGAGGTCGTCACCGCCAACGAGGTGCAGTTCGTCGTGCGCACCTTGGAGATCGCGCCTTCCGCCAAGGGGGTCACCGTTATGCTCGGTAAGTCGGCGGATGCCGCCCGTACCGTAACGTTGGGCGCCAGCAAGGTCGACCAGCTCGATGGGCATGCTGTCGCCCGTATCGATGGCTCCCAGGATGTCACGACCGTCCGTATCGCTTATCTGCCGCCGGGAGTGCCACTCCCGCAGGCTTTCGACACCGACCTGCCGTCCAAGCTGCTCAAGGTCACCAAGACCCTCTGGCCGGAAATCGTCGAGACCGCCGGTAAGCTCTCGGAGAAGGTCGGCGAGCCTTACGTCGTCGACGACGTTGGTCTACCCGTGACCAATCCCTGGAAGGCGCCGATGTTCACGTCGGCCTTCGACTTTCTGCCGGATGGGCGCGCGGTCATCAGTACCTTCCATGGCGACGTCTTCATCGCGTCGGGTATCGATGATAAACTGGAGAAGGTCACTTGGCGTCGTTTTGCTTCCGGACTCTATCACGCGCTCGGCCTCAAGATCGTGAACGGCGAGATCTATGTCACCTGCCGCGATGGCCTCTGGAAGTTGCGCGACACGAATGGCGACGGCGAATGCGACACCTACGAAGCCTTCAACTTCGATTTGATGGTCACCATGAATTTCCACGAGTTCACTTTCGACCTCCAGACGGACCCCGCCGGCAATTTCTACGTCATCAAGGCTGGTCCCGTCCGTAAGGGTGGTCGGGGTTTCGACGAGATCTGCGACCACCACGGGGCGCTCCTGAAGATTTCCCCTGACGGGAAGAAGAGCGAGCTCTTCGCTTCGGGCTTCCGAGCTCCCAACGGTATCGGCATCAGCCCGACCGGCCAGCTCACCACCGGCGACAACGAAGGCACCTGGACGCCCATGTGCCGACTCAACTGGGTGAAGCAGGGTGGCTTCTACGGCGTGGTCGATCTCGCCCATCAGGCGAAGCCCCCGACGGACTACGATCGTCCGCTCTGCTGGTTCCCCAAGAATGTCGACAACTCCAGCGGCGGCCAGGTCTGGGTCACCTCCGACAAGTTTGGTCCGTGGAAGGATCGCCTGCTCCATCTCAGCTACGGAATGTGTTCGATGTACGGCGTCCTGCCTCAGGAAGTGACCTTCAACGGCCAGCCGCAGATGCAGGGCGGGGTGGCGCGTTTCAACGTCGACTTTGCGAGCGGCGCCATGCGTGCCCGCTTCAATCCTAAGGACGGACAACTCTACGTGACCGGCCTACGTGGTTGGCAGACCACGGCGACGCAGAACGGCTGCTTCCAGCGCGTGCGCTATACTGGAGCCGCGACCCGTATGCCGCTCGCCCTCGCTGCCACCAAGAAGGGTATCAAACTCGACTTTACCTGCGAGGTCGACGCCAAGGCCGCCGCCGATGCCGCTAATTGGAATATCGAAGTCTGGAACTACATCTGGTCCTCGGCCTATGGCTCTCCGGAGATCTCCACCACGGAGACCAAGGTCGCAGCCACCGAGCTCGGCAACGACGGCAAACTTCAGTTCAGCAAGTCCCAGATGTCCGAGCGCAAGCATGACCCCTTGACCGTCAAGTCGGCCACTGTCTCCGCTGACCGCCGTTCCGTCTTCCTCGAGATTCCCGACCTTCGTCCCGCCATGCAGATGCAGCTTAAGTACGATATTAAGGCCGCGGACGGCGTCGAACTACGCGGCCAGGTGATCAACACCATCCACGCCTTGGCGGATTAATCCGACGTCTCAGCTACGGAAGCGCATGATCCGGCGGTATTCAGCCGGAGTCATGTTTTCCGTGCGACGGAAGGCCGCGAAGAACGAGTTCAAGTTCGGGTAACCGCAGCGATGGGAGATCGACTCGATCTTCTCGGTGGAGCCGGCGAGCAGCCGTTTGGCGGAATCGATGCGGACCGTACGCAGGCGGTCGCCCGGCGTACACCCGACGTGCTTCACGAAGGCTTGGCGTAAGCCGCGTTCGGACATGTGGGCGATGGTGGCGAGTTGCTTCACGCCTAGCGATTCAGCGAAGTGGTCCGTAATATGATGCAGGGCCCGGATGACGCCTTCATGGCCAGTGGCGAGGATATCGCTGCTCATACGGGTGATCACGCCGGCCGGCTGGATGCGGATCGGCTCGATCGGCGCCTTTTCGCCGCGCATCAGGCGGTCGAGTAGTTCCGCGCCGCGATAGCCTTGTTCTTCGAGGTTCGTATCGACGCCGGACACGTATTTCTTAATCGCCCCGACCGACAGCAGGTAGTCGTCGATCCCGACAATCGCAATCTGGGTGGGAACATGTAGGCCGGTTTCTTCGCAGAGTTCGCGAAGCTCGACGGCTAGGGTTCCGTTGGCGGCGAAAATCGCCAGCGGCTTAGGTGCATCCTTGAGGCAGGTCATCAACCAGTCTCGGCGGCGCTGCCATTCATCCTGAGCGGCGCCTCGTTTGCCCTTGGGCTGCCAGCGGAGATGCTCGCAGGCCAGTCCGCGACGACGAAGGGCTTCTGTGAAGGCTTCGCCTCGCTCGACCTGCGACCAGTTCTCGGTGTCGCTGAAGAAGCAGAAGCGGCTCATGCCACGCTCGATGAAATGTTCGGCGACCAGTTCGCCGGTCTTCGCGTGATCCTGGACGACGTGGGCGAAAGGCGTGTCCCGACGGCGCAGGGAGAAGTCGACCGTCGGCTTGTCGGCCTTGCGGACGAAGTCGGCCAGGTCGTCGCCGGCGCCGAGCCAAGCTAGGATGCCGTCGCCATCCCAGCCCCACGGGATGACCTTCTCGTGGATGATGCTATGAGAGGCTAGGTGCCAGCGATGCTCGGAGGCATAGGTGGCGATGCCTTGGAGCAGGCGATGATCATACCAACCCAGCGCGAGCAGGACATTACGAGGGCTTTTCATTCAGGGGACAGGAAAGGGTCAGTTAACGGAGCTAGGCCGATTGACAAAAAACGGCATAGACCGATGGCTTTATAAGGTCGGTCGGAGCGTGAGTCGTCATAGTCGATATTAACCTATATTTATTGGGTAAGTATCGACTATCATGCGCGTCAGGCGGCCGTGAGCAATCGCCGTTAACTGCATGTTCTATCCTGAAAACGGCACAAAAGGCCGTTGGGTCGGCAAAGGGCCCAAGCCAGCCGCAGAACGACCTGGGGCTTAGGCGTCCTTGCGGGCGTCGAGGTCCATCCAGCGAGCCAAGGCTTCGGAGTGCTCGGCTTCGGCGGCGTGGAGGCGCTTCTGCAATGCCGCGGCCTTGGTGCCACCATCCTTATAAATCTCCGGGTCGCCCAGCTGCACGGTGATCTGGGCCTGTTCGGCTTCGAGCTGCTCGATCTTGCCGGGAAGGGTCTCCAGTTCCTTGCGCTCCTTGTTGTTGAGCTTGGCGCCAGGTTGAGCCGAGGCGGCTGACTTAGCGACGGCAGTCTTGGCGATAGTGCCGATGGCGGCGGTGCGCTTGGCCACGGCGACGCGGGCGAGTTCGTTACGCCAGTCGGTGTAGCCGCCGGCGTGTTCGGTGACGACACCGTTGCCCTCGAAGACCAGCGTGCTTGTGACGACGTTATCGAGGAAGGCACGGTCGTGGGAGACCATGATCAGCGTGCCGGCGTAATCCACGAGGATGTCCTCCAGGACGTCGAGGGTCTCGGCGTCAAGGTCGTTGGTCGGTTCGTCGAGCACTAGCACGTTGGCGGGCTTGGTGAAGAGACGGGCGAGGAGGAGACGGTTACGTTCGCCGCCCGAGAGCACCTTGGCCTTGGAGCGGGCGCGCGAGGGGTCGAAGAGAAAGTCCTGTAGGTAGCTGATCACGTGGCGTGAGCGGCCCTGCACCGTGACCGTATCGCTGTCTCCGGCGAGGTTCTCGGCGACGGTTTTATCGTCGTCGATCTGTTCGCGCATCTGATCGAAGTAAATCACTTCCATCTTCGTGCCGAACTTCAGGACGCCGGAGGTGGGCGCCAGTTGGCCGAGGAGCATCTTAACCAGCGTGGTCTTGCCAGCTCCGTTCGGTCCGATGAGGCCGACCTTGTCGCCACGGTTGAGGACGAGGCTGAAGTTGCGGATGAGCGGCGTGCCACCCGGGTAGGCGAAGGCGATTTCTTCGGCTTCGACGACACGGACGCCGGAGCGTTCGGCTTCGCTGATTTCCATCTTGGCTGAGCCGGCGACGGAGCGCAACGCACCGCGCTGGGCGCGCATCTTCACGAGGGCTTCCATGCGGGCATTGGATTTGGTGCGGCGGGCGCCCGGACTACGGCGAGACCAGGCTTCTTCCTGTCCCAGCTTCTTGTCGAAGGCGGCACGCTGGCGTTCTTCGGCGACGAAGAGCTCCTCCTTGCGGACGAGGTAGGTGTCGTAGTCACAGGACCAGCTGGCGAGCTTACCGCGGTCGAGTTCGATGATGCGGTTGGCCATGCGGCGCAGGAAGGCGCGGTCGTGCGTGACGAAGAGGAGTGGGATCTTCTGCTCGAGAAGGAACTCTTCCATCCACAGGATCGAATCGAGGTCCATGTGATTGGTTGGCTCGTCGAGCAGCAACAGTCCCGGCTTGGCGGCCAACGCCTTGGCGAGGAGGCAGCGGCGCTTGAGGCCGCCAGAGAGGTCGTTGAACTCACGGTCCTCAGGGAGGCCGAGGCGGGCGATCAGGTCGTCGACCCGGAGGTCTTTTTCCCAATCTTCAGAATGGTCGTCGGTGCGGAGACCGGAGGTCACGATGTCGCGCACGTTGCCCGGGAGGCTCTCAGGAATCTCTTGGGTCAGGCGGGCAATGCAGACGCCGTCAGGAATTGTGACCGAACCTGTGTCGGGGGCGGATTCGCCCGCGGCGATGCGCATGAGGGTAGTCTTGCCGGCGCCATTTCGGCCGAGCAGACAGACCCGCTCACCTTCCTCGATCTGGAGGTTAAGATGGTCCAGGACGGGCGGGCCGCCGAAACTGACATAGACGTCGAGGAGACTGAGAAGGGCCATTGCCCGCAGATGTGAGGAAGGGGAAGGGCGGAGGCGAGGAAAATGGCCGCCGCAACCCATTCGTGTCGTTATCTGGCTAGAAGGAACACTTGTCGGTCTGGTGGGTCGTAGTCTAGACCTTGAGCACCCCTGATTAGCCCGCCCAAGGCCATCTCATTATTTTACCCGACATGCGTTCTCTCCTGCTCCTTTCCCTTTTTGCCGCCGTGGCTTTGGCCGATGGCCCGAAGGATAATATCCCTGCCGTCGTCCGGCCGATTCCGCCGACCGATAAGGCTGTGGCCTTGCCGGAGGCCGACAAGGTCTCCCTCGCCAAGGAGCTTGCCGAACTGCGTACGGCCATCGACGCCGCCGCCAAAGCTCAGGCGAAGAACCCGCGCCTCGAGGAATTCTTGGCCGACATCGAGATCTTCCACAAAGCAGTCGATTGGGCCGGCAAGTACAACGAGTATTTCAACAAGGGCGAATTCAAGTCCGCTCATGACCTGGTCACCGAAGGCAAGCTCCGTGCCACCTCGTTCCTCAAGGGAGAGACTCCTTGGACCCGCCAGACTGGCTTGGTCGTTCGCGGCTATAAGTCGAAGATCGACGGCTCCGTCCAGCCTTACGGCATGGTGATCCCGGATAACTATGCCGGCTCGCTGATCCGTCTGGATTTCTGGTGCCACGGCCGCGGCGAGACCCTGAGCGAACTCGCGTTCCTCAGCGATCGCCGGAAGAACGTCGGTCAGCTCCCAGCCACCAACCGGCTAGTTCTCCATCTTTATGGGCGTTATTGCTGCGCCAATAAGATGGCCGGTGAAGTCGACCTCTGGGAGGCCTACGCCCACGCCCGCAAGAGCTACAACATCGACGACGATCGCCTTTTCATCCGCGGAGTCTCCATGGGTGGCGCGGCTGTCTGGCAGTTCGGCGCTCACTACACTGATCGCTGGTGTGGCATCAATCCTGGCGCTGGTTTCTCCGAGACCCCGGAGTTCCTGAACGTCTTCCAGAACGAAGACGTCTCCAAGATTCCGTCCTGGCAGAAGACCCTCTGGGCTTGGTATAACGCCACCGACACCGCCATCAACTTCCGCAACGCCCCGACGGTCGCCTACAGCGGCGAGATTGATAAGCAGAAGCAGGCCGCCGACGTGATGGCCCGCGAGATGGGTAAGCTCGGCATGGAGCTGACGCACATCATCGGACCGCAGACCGCCCACAAGATCCATCCCGACTCCATGGTCGAGGTCGAGCGCCGCCTCTCCGCCATCGCCGCCAACGGCCGCGTACGTACGCCCAGGGAAGTCTCCTTCGCCACCTACTTCCTCCGTTATGATCGCATGCACTGGGTCCAGGTCGACCGTATGGTCACGCATTGGCAGAAGGCCCAGGTCGACGCCAAGCTGGTCGACGACCGCTCCATTGAAGTAAAGACCTCGAATGTCGCTGGTCTCACGCTCGACTTCGTCTCCGGAGATTCCGTGCAATCCCAGTTCGCCCCGACAGCCGTCACCATCGACGGCCACAAGGTTCTGACTTCGGTCAAGGCCGCTTCGGATCGCTCTTGGAAAGCCACCTTCGCCCGCGATCCAAAGAATGGTGAGTGGACGCAGGTGTTGGAGTACGCCGATAAGGGTGCGCTCAAGCACCATGGCCTGTCCGGCCCGATCGACGATGCTTTCATGGATTCCTTCCTTTATGTCGCCCCGACCGGCCAGCCGTTCAACGCCAAGGTCGGCGGCTGGGTCAAAGCCGAGATGGGGCGTGCCTCCTTTGAATGGCGCCGTCAGTTCCGCGGCGATGCGCCGACGAAGACCGACGTGCAGGTCAAGGACGACGACATCGCCAAGAATAACCTCATCCTCTGGGGTGATCCTTCTTCTAATGCCGTGCTCGCGAAGATCGTCGCTAAGCTACCGATCCAGTGGACCGCCGAGAAACTCGTCGTTGACGCCAAGACCTACTCGGCTGCCGACCATGCGCCGATTCTCGTCTACCCGAACCCTCTGAATCCTCAGAAGTACATCGTGATCAATAGCAGCTTCACCTACCGCGAGTACGACTACCTGAATAACGCCCGCCAGGTCGCCAAGCTGCCGGATTGGGCCGTCGTCGACCTCAAGGTGGCCCCCGACGCCGTCGCACCGGGTGCTATTCCCGCAGCCGGCTTCTTCAATGAAGCCTGGCAGTTCCGCACTTCCAAGTAACACAACTCCACCATACCCATGGCCATCATCACCGAAAAAGAACTGCAGGCCACCTACGACGTCATCGTCGTCGGTTCCGGCGCGGGTGGCGGACAGTCCGCCTACACGCTCACCATGAACGGCGTAAAGGTCCTCATGCTCGAGGCCGGCCGTAATTACGATCCGGTCACGGAGACCCCGATGTTCCAGTCCAAGGCCGAGGCGCCCTTACGTGCGATGAGCACCAAGGAGAAGCCGTTCGGCTTCCATGACGCGACCGTCGACGGTGGCTGGGAAGTCCCGGGTGAACCTTACACCCAGGCGTCGACCGACCCGAAGCAGCGCTTCGACTGGTGGCGCTCCCGCATGCTGGGCGGACGTACCAATCACTGGGGACGTATCTCGCTCCGTAACGGTCCTTACGACTTCAAGCCCTACTCCCGTGACGGACTCGGTTTTGACTGGCCGATCAGTTACGAAGATGTCGCCCCTTATTACGACAAGGTCGAGATGCTCGTCGGGGTCTACGGTTCTAACGAAGGACTAGAGAATACGCCGGACTCACCGAACGGCACGCTACTGCCTGCGCCGAAAGCCCGTGCCGGAGAACTGTACGTCAAGAAGCACATTGCTAAGCATGGTTTGCCTGTGATCCCGATTCACCGTGCCGTCCTTTCGACGCGCCAGGATCACGTGAACTTCCCCGCACGTCTGCACCCCAACAACCCCAAGGCGCAGAAGATCATCGCCAAGGCCATGCAGGAACGGGCCGCGTGCTTCTGGGCCACCGATTGTGGTCGTGGCTGTTCCATTAAGGCCAACTACCAGTCGACGACTGTGCACCTCCCGCCGGCCCTCGCGACGGGCAACTTGGACATCCTTTGCAACGCCCATGCCCGTGAGGTCACGGTCGGCACCGACGGTAAGGCCAACGGCGTCATCTACATTGACAAGGTCACCGGCCAAGAGCGCGCCGTGAAGGCCCGCGCGGTGATCCTCGCCGCCAGCTCGGGCGAGACTGCCCGCATCCTGCTCAACTCCAAGTCCAAGCGCTTCCCGAACGGCCTCGCCAACGGCTCCGGCCTCGTCGGCAAGTACATCATGGACACCGTCGGCGCGAGCCTCGGTGGCAGCGTTCCGGCTTTCGAAAATCTACCGGTCCACAATGAAGAAGGCGCTGGTACTCATGTCTACATTCCATGGTGGCTTTATAAGGATGCCAGCAAGCTCGGCTTCGCGCGTGGCTACCATATTGAGTTTGGCACCGGACGTCGGATGCCCGGACTGGGTGCCGGCGGCGCCAGCCCCGGCTACGGCAAGAGCTACAAGGAAGAAGTCCGCCAGAAATATGGCGCGGGCATCGGCTTCGCCGGTCGTGGCGAGATGATCCCGAACGAAAACTCTTTCTGCGAACTCGACCCGACCGTGAAGGATAAGTGGGGCATCCCTGTCCTGCGCTTCCACTGGAAGTGGTCAGAGCACGAGACCAAGCAGGCCGCCCACATGGAGGCTACTTTCGCGATGGTCATCGATGCAATTGGCGGCAAGGCCCGTAAGCCTCAGGCTGACGGCTCTAAGGCCATCGAGGCTGGCGGACGAATCATCCATGAAGTCGGTGGTGCCATCATGGGCGCCGACGCCAAGAAGTCTGTCACTAACCGGTGGAACCAGTGTTGGGAAATCCCCAACCTGCTGCTCAATGACGGCTCAGCCTTCTGCAGCAACGCCGACAAGAACCCCACGCTCACCATCATGGCGCTTGCGTGGCGCGCCTCCGATCATCTCGTCGAAGAGATGCGCAAGGGTAACCTCTAATACTTACGAACATGGAAAATATTCCCGCAGACAATTCCGGCCAGATCGATCGCCGCATGGCGCTCAAGTGGATCGGTGCCGCCGCGGCCGCCGCCGCCATCTTCCCGCACGCCTCCGCCCAGGATAAGCTTCAGCCTCCTGCCGCCGCCGCCGCCGGCGGACAGCGGATCGGCACAGACCCGGTCCTTAATAAGAACTACACTCCGGGCGACCTTTGGCCGCTGACCCTGACGCCCAAGCAGCGCAAGGCGGCCGCCTCGCTGACCGACCTCATCCTGCCGCCCGACAATCCCGGCGACAAAATGCCTTCGCAACTCGGAGTCCAGGAGTTCATCGACGAGTGGATCAGCTCCCCTTACGACGAGACTAACAAGGATCGCCCAATCATCACCGCAGGCCTGGATTGGCTCGATGCCGAAGCCCTGCGTCGCTTTCAGAAGGATTTCGCCGACCTCGCCGAGCCCCAGAAGTGCCAGATCGCGGACGACATCTGCGGCAAGACCGCGGTCAAGAAGGAGTTCAAGTCCGCCCAGAACTTCTTCGGACGCTTCCGTTATCTCGCCGCCAGCGGGTACTATACCACTCCGCAGGGCTGGAAGGATATCGGATACGTGGGCAACGTTCCGACCGTCAACTTCGACGGACCGACCCC
Organism: uncultured Opitutia bacterium; assembly: GCA_903831005.1. Lineage (GTDB taxonomy): Bacteria > Verrucomicrobiota > Verrucomicrobiia > Opitutales > UBA953 > UBA953. The sequence continues at coordinate 3,502 of CAIKWA010000085.1, read as the reverse complement.
TGAGGCATTGAAGCATCTGGGACTGGCCTGAGATCAAGGATGGGCGGGCCTGAGGTCGTCAAAGGTAGGGACAGCACCACGTGCTGTCCTTTTTTGCGCCCAACGCTTAGGACGGCACGTGGTGCCGTCCCTACCTTCCCATTTAAACTCTTGGAACAATCCCGCTGGCGGATTGCCTAACTCAGATACCCCATGAAGCGTTTCGTACTCATCATCTCTCTGTTCGCCGGAGTCCTCGGACTCTTCGCCGTGCCGGCACCGTTGTTCGACGGTAAGACGCTCACGGGTTGGGAGGGCGATACCAAGGTCTGGCGGGTGGAGAACGGTGAGATTGTGGGTGGTTCGATGGCCGGCAACCCCCGCAACGAGTTCCTGACGACCAAGCGCACTTACTATAACTTCCGCCTGACGCTCGAGTATAAGCTCATCGGCACGGAAGGCTTCGTGAATGCCGGCGTGCAGTTCCGTAGCCTCCGAGCGACCAATCCGCCCAACGAGATGATTGGCTATCAGGCGGACATCGGTGCCGGGCACACCGGTTCACTTTACGATGAATCCCGTCGCAACAAATTCCTGGCCCGTGCCGGCAGTGGCTTCGGCGGCATCGGTGTCAAGGACGAGTCGGAAATCGCCGAACTCGAGAAGAAGGGCGAGTGGAACAAATATGAAATCAGGGCCGAAGGTCCGCGTATCACGATTCGTCTCAACGGTAAACAGACGCTGGACTACACTGAGACCAATCCGTCTATCGACGATGCCTATGGCCTCATCGGCTTGCAGATCCACGGCAATAACAAGGCCGAGATCCACTACCGGAACATCGTACTCGATCCGTTGAACGACCTGCCAGTCACGACCAAGGAAGCGGTCATGAACCGGTTCGGCGAAGCTAAGTCCGCTTGGACGCCACCAGCCCCCTTCAAGGATCGGAAGTTCGACCTCGGCCAAGACGAGGTAATCGTCTTCGTCGGCCAGGAGAACCTCGTCCGCGAAGCTAAGTCCGGTGAGATCGAATCACGGTTGGCCGCCGCATTTCCGACCAAGAACCCCGTCTTCCGCTCCATGTCTTGGGAGGCGGATACCGTCCAGGAGCAATGGCGTGACCTCAATTTCGGTCCGTGGAAGGGTCAGCTCGAGGCCGCCGGCGCCACGACCTTGATCGTCCAATTTGGTCAAGCGGAAGCCCTCAAGGGGCAGGGCGGACTGGCCAAGTTCAAAGCCGACTATCACAAGCTGCTCGATGACCTGAGTCGTCATACGCCTCGCATCGTACTATTGTCGCCGGCTGGCTTCATGCGCTCCGAGCGTCTGCCGGACCTTACGACTGCTGAACATCGGAAGGATTTGGCTGACTACGCCGCCGCCGTTGCCGAGATTGCCCGGCAACGCGGGCTTCCCTACGTGAACCTGACCGAGGTCACGATGAAAGAATCTTCAACCGATGGACTGCATCTTTCCTCCAAGGGTCTGGAAGTCGTTGGACGTGAAGTTACGCGCTCCTTAGGACTGCAAGATAACGTGGAGCTCTCCGCTAAGCTCCGTCCGTCTATCATCGAGAAGAATCGCCTCTGGGCGGATTGCTGGCGCCCAGCCAACTGGTCGTTCGTCTACGGCGACCGTATCTCGCAGAACTACGGTAAAGGCTTCGGTCCGGTGCCTTCGTTGAAGGAAAACTTCGAAGCCTATAAGCCCTTGGTCTCGTCATGGGATAAACACATCCAGTCCTTAGCCCGTGGCGAAGCTTCCGTCGCACCTGCTCCGCAGTCCGCACCGGCTATCGGCACCGAGAAGGTGATGTCTGCCGCCGAAGAGCAGGCCACTTTCAAGGTCGCTGAAGGTTTCGAGGTGAATCTCTTCGCCGATGAGTTGCTCGGTGTGGCCAAGCCCACCCAGATGTCCTGGGACGCCAAGGGCCGCCTCTACGTCTGCTGCTCTCCGACCTATCCGCAGGCGGTGCCCGGCGTGAAGCCGCGCGACTACATCCTCCGTCTCGAAGATACCGACGGCGATGGTAAGGCTGACAAGGCCGTCCGCTTCGCCGAAGGCCTCACCATGGTCCAGGGCGTCGAGCCGCTGAATGATGAAGCCGGCAATACGTCGATCCTCGTCTGTGATTTCGATCGCCTAATCAAACTGACCGACACCGATGGCGACGGGAAGGCGGACAAGACCGAGGTCCTGATGTCAGGCTTTGGCGTCGGCGATACCCACCAGCTGGTGAATTCGATCAGCCACGGACCTGATGGCACGCTTTGGATGAGCCAGGGCTTGCACGCGATCACACGGGTCGAGACGCCGCGTGGTATCGTGAGCCTGCCTAAGTCGGGCCTCATGCGTTACGACCTCAAGAACCAGCGCCTCCAGCCGTTCTTCCAGTACGGCAAGGCCGGACACAATTGCTGGGGCGTCGCCTTCGACGACTATTTCCAGCCCTTCCATAAGAGCGGCGACCGCATCGCGGGGTATTACAGCCTCCCAGGTCTCGGCGCCATCGAGACCCCCGATGAATATGCCGGGACGCACTCGCTCTTCGATTCGCCGCTGAAGTCTAACTCCGTGGATATCGTCGGCACCAAGGCCATGCCGGCAAACCTCCAAGGCGCCGCTTTTATCGGCGGGTATTACGGCAACACCGTCGACTTGCATCGCTTCATCGACGATGGCTCCGGTTTCAAGACCGAGCGCATCGTCAGCCCCATCATCTCGACCAGCAAAGCCTTCCGTCCGGTGGACGTCTCTGTGGGTCCGGATGGTGCACTCTATGCCTGCGATTGGTTCAATGCCGTCATCGGTCATTATCAGGCCAGCTACGCCGACCCGCGCCGCGATCGTTCGCATGGCCGTATCTGGCGCATCACTGCCAAGGGCCTGCTGACCGTGAAGCAGCCTGATCTCGTGTCGATGTCTGAGAGTGAGCTATTCACCCAGCTCGGCTCGCCCGAACGTTGGACGCGTTATCAGGCTCGCCGTCTGCTCTTCACTCGCCCGACTGATAAGGTCGCCGCCGCCGTGGATGCCTTTATCGCTAAGGACCGCTCGGAGTCTCAATATCTCGAAGCTATGGGCGTACTGCAGTCGCATGGACTCGTCCGCACTGCCTTGCTGGATAGCCTGCAGTCCTCGGCCGACTTCCGGATTCGGGCCTATGCCGCCCGCGTCGTCGGGGAATGGTCATCCCTACTACCTGATGTCCAAGCGCGCCTGGCCAAGGCCATCGCCGATAAGCACCCTCGCGTCCGCCTGGAGGCCGTCGTGGCCCTCAGTCATGTTGGTGGTCAGACTTCGCTGCGCACCGTCTTAGGAGCGGTCGAGCAGCCCTCAGATAAGTTCCTCGACTATGCCCTGAAGCAGACCGTACGGCATTTGGCTTCGACCGCTGGTAAGCTGGCCGCCGAACTCTCCGCCCCGCAGGCCGCCTATCTCAAGAAGATCGCCAGCACTGGGCCGGCCGTTGTCTCGCCCGGGCAAGCCATCTACGAGGCCCTCTGTCTTAATTGCCACC
>CAIKWA010000084.1 GCA_903831005.1 uncultured Opitutia bacterium | reverse complement strand
GTCAGGCAGCGGCTGGGTATGCTTTTCGCGGAGGAGCGGTTTCGGATCGAGGGTCTCGAACTGCGAAGGGCCGCCCGCTTGGAAGAGATAGATGACACGCTTGGCCTTAGCCGGGAGGTGCGTGCCTTTGGGGAGGGTCGCCGCTTGGGCGTCGCCGGTGATGCCACGCATGGCCAAGGCCCCGAGCCCGAGAGCGGAGGCACCGAGGAAGTGCCGACGCGTGTGCTGCATCAGGCTGTCGTAACTGGGCTTAGCAGGATGCATGATCAGCGAGAGGTGACCGCCGCATCGCTCGCCAGGATGGTCGAACAGACGAGGGTGAGGGCGGCAAGGGAAGGGTCGGCGGGCATCTTCGGTCCGGACGGAGCCTGCACAGGTGCCGGTTGCTTCTTTGCCTTCGGGTCGGTCTTAGGGTCGGAAGTGGCAACCTTCACTGGCACGGGAGTGAATTGCGGAGGTACGGCCTTCTGGATCGCGTAGAGCTCATTGAGCGCGGCGAGTTCGGACGGGCGCGGGTCACGCGTGCAGACGTGGCGGAAGGCGGCGACGATCTGCGCGGCAGGATCAGGCGATGCTTTGCTCACCTTGATGGCCAGACTCTTGGCGGCTTCGACGAAGCCGGGATTATTCAACAGCACCAGCGCCTGAAGAGGGGTATTGGTGTTGAGGCGTTTAGGCTGGCAGATTTCACGCGATCCAGCGTCGAAGATCAGCATATTATCGGGAGGAGCTGTACGCTTACGATAAGTGTAAATACTCCGACGACGGGCGGACTCCTGCACGCTTTCGCCGCCGACTTTCTCAACGAGTGAACCTGCGGCGAGCAAAGCTTGGTCGCGGACCATCTCAGCCGACAGCCGAAGGACTGGACCGCGGGCGAGGTACTTATTGGAAGGGTCTTTCTCGCGGGCTTCGGCCGTCGGGGTCGAAGACTGACGGAAGGTGCTACTCAAGACGAACCGGCGGAGCATCGCCTTGGTGTCCCAGCCGCTGCGAACGAAGTCGACAGCCAAGGTATCGAGCAACTCAGGGTGCGTCGGCAGATCGCCTTGCATACCGAGATTTTCGCTTGTCGCGACGAGGCCGGAGCCGAAGACCTGGGCCCAGAGACGGTTGATGATGACGCGTGAGGCGAGGGGGTTCTTTGGATTGGTCAGCCAGCGAGCAAGACCCAGGCGATTCTTCGGCAAGGATTCGTTCCAAGGGAAGATGTGAGCGGGCACGCCGGGCTCGCAAGGCTTGGTGAGGTCGGGCTTGTCGTACTCGCCGCGCGTCAGTACGAAGCTTTTGGGAGCGAGCGCCGAGTGTTCCATCGCGAAGAAGGCAGGCGCTGATTCTTCATGAACGGCAAGGGCGCGGCGGGCTTGTTGGAGGCGTTCCCAAGCTTGGGCGTAGGTCGGATTAGCGCGGATGATGGCGTGTTCGGCGCGCACCGCCGCGGGCAAGGAGTCGGCGCTAAGGCCATGGAGGGCCGCCACCTCAGCGGCCGTCAGGGCTGTGCGCCAAATCTGGATTTCATCGAGTGAGCCGTTCCGGAAGCCAGCGTCACGCGAACGTGAGCCGATTTCGAAGGCGTTATCGCGAGGCTTGGCGTGGAGGGTGTCACGCACGACCGTCGTCTTCACTTCAAGGCCATCGAGGTACACGCGAAGTCCGGCGGCCTTGGAAGAGCCGTCATACGTGACGCTCACTCGCTGCCAGGTGCCGACAGGTAAGGAGGCATCGGTTTCAATAGACGCCGCGCTGTTCGGCCAGAGGTGGATCATGCTCCAGCGAAGCTTGCCGTGATTGACCAGGAGTTCGACGCCCGAGGCATCGCCGTCGCCCGTGTAGAAACCCGTGGAATGGAGGACCGTGGCGCGGGCGTTCTTCTCCCCAAGGCGAAGGAAGGCCGAGAACGTGAACGCATCGAAGCGACCAAGTTGCTTGAACTCGGGAAGGATGAAGCCGGCGTCCCCATCGAATTTGACCGCTTGGCCTTTGACGCCAGGAACAAGCTGCAGGTCTTCAGGGGATCCCCGTCGTTCGAACTTGGCCGGCTTGCCGCCGGTGGTCGCGTCATCGACGCCTGTCTTCGTGAAAGCCTCGAGCGGGAAGTGGGCGACCGGGGTCGGCACTTTGACGGCCAAGTTCGCCGTGGCGGTGTGGGAGGTCACTAGGCCTTGTTCCGCGGCACGCACAGCGGCCCGGAGCTCGGCTTCCTTGCTGCGTGCTTCGTCTGACTGATAGAGACGAACGAATGGAGGGGGCACCTCGCCATGGAAAGACAGAAGGCCGTTCTCGTTCTGGTCGCCGAACATCGCCGCCATCGAGAAGTAGTCCCGCTGGGAAATAGGGTCGTACTTGTGGTCGTGGCAGCGAGAGCACTCCATCGTCAGCCCCATGAAGCCGTAGCCTGCGGTCATCACGCGGTCGTTGATGCCATCCTGACGGAATTCCTCGGCAATCGAACCGCCCTCGAAGGTCATGCGATGCAATCGATTATAGGCTGTGGCCACGCGTTGATCTTGCGTCGGGTTTGGCAGAAGGTCGCCCGCGAGTTGTTCGGTCAAGAACTGGTCGTAGGGCTTATTATCATTGAAGGCCTTGAGGACCCAGTCGCGCCACGGCCAGGCGAACATGGCTTTGTCGCCCGTGTAGCCCCAGGTGTCGGCGTATCTTGATAGGTCGAGCCAGCCCACGGCGATATGCTCGCCGAAGCGGGGAGAGGCTAGCATCGCATCGACTCGCTTGTCGTAGGCGTCGGCTGACTTATCGGAGAGGAAGGCGTCGACCTCGGTATTGGTCGGAGGCAGGCCCGTTAGAGCAAATGAAGCCCGGCGGAGCAGGGTGGTCTGATCGGCGGCGACGGAAGGTTTGAGACCGGTTTTGGCGGCCTTGTCCGCGATGAAGGCGTCGAGCGGATCTTTGGCCCAAGAGGAATCAGCAATCGCTGGCGTCGCGTGCGAAGAAGGGCTGACGAACGCCCAGTGCGGATCGTATTTAGCGCCTTGCTTGATCCATCGACGCAGAATGTCTTTCTCCGCGGCGGAAAGCGGACGATGCAACTCAGGCGGCGGCATGATATCCTCTGGGTCGGTCGAGAGAATGCGATGGGCCATGGTGCTTTTCTCGAGGTCGCCTGGGACGATGGCGATATCGCCGCTTTTGAGCTTCTTCGTGGCGCCGGCGAACTCATCGAGACGCAGACCGGCCTTGCGCCCTTTATCGGCATCGGGTCCGTGACAGCCGTAGCAACGGTCGGAGAGAATCGGCCGGACTTCGCGATTGAAGTCCACCGGCGTTTCCGCTGCCCAGACGAGGGAAGTCGTCAGGATGCCGATGAGGGGTAGCGCGTAGGCACGCATGGGGTAGAGACACTCAACTTCTCTGGTCTGTTCCTGTCCAACTGTGATTCTGAGATAAGGAAAAGTTCTCATCTCATTTCCTTTCTTTTAGTTGAGGTGCGTGGATGTCGATTTGCTTGCTCGAAACCTTTCGGTCGTTTGCCCGACCTCAGGAATGGCCTAATTGACACCTAGCTATGAGCCGACCTCGCTAATTGACTGATTCGTTCATATTTATCATAAAAGGAGGTTTTCAGTCATTTGAACTTGCGAAAAGGTCAGGATTTCCTCGAATACTGGCATGGCGACTAAACTCTTCGGCACGGACGGCATCCGCGGTAAGGCGAACGAATATCCCATCACACCCGAAATCGCCCTGCGCATCGGGCAAGCCATCTCCCGGGTCCTACGCTCCAGCGGCGCCAATCATAACCGCGTGATTATCGGTAAGGACACGCGTATCTCGGGCTACATGCTTGAGACCGCTTTGACGAGCGGGTTGGTGTCGAGCGGGATGGACGTATTCCTGGTCGGCCCGATGCCAACGCCGGCGGTGGCACATCTGACCAAGTCGATGGGCTGCGGAGCGGGCATCATGCTCACGGCTTCGCATAACCCTTATGAAGACAACGGCCTGAAGATCTTCGGACCGGATGGTTTTAAACTTTCGGACGATCTCGAATCGCTGGTCGAACAGGAAGTGCTTTATGACGTGAAAGCGAACGGTGTGACGGGCGACAAGATCGGCAAAGCCTACCGTATCGATGACGCCCGCGGTCGTTACATCGAGTTCGTGAAGCAGAGCCTGGGTAACGCCCATCTCGATGGCATGAAGATTGTCGTCGATTGCGGGCATGGCGCTGGATACTTGCTCGCCCCACTTATTTTCAAGGAACTCGGCGCTAAGGTCGTGAAGCTCGGTGTCGATCCTGACGGCATCAACATCAATGCAGGCGTGGGCGCCCTTTATCCTGAGTTCGCCGGTAAGGTCGTCAAAGAACAAGGTGCTGATGTCGGGATCTCGCTCGATGGTGATGCCGACCGGGTGATCTTCTCGGACGCCAGCGGCGCCTCCGTCTCGGGCGATCGTATCCTGGCGCTCTGCGCCTTGGCGTTAAAGGAAGAGGGCAAGCTCTCTGGCAATTCGATGGTATGCACGGTGATGTCCAACCTGGGTCTCCATGAGGCCATGCGTAAGGCAGGCATCGGCGTGGTCACTACCGCCGTGAGCGACCGTCATGTCATTGAAGCCCTACGTAAAGGGGGCTATTCGTTCGGTGGCGAAAACTCCGGACACCTGATTTTCTCGGATTATGCCTCCACCGGCGACGGTATCTTGAGCGCCTTGCAGGTCCTGCGTTTCATGCGGAAGAAAGGGGCGACCTTGGCGGACCTTGCCGCCGGCATGCGCGAATACCCTCAGGCCTTGGTCAACCTTAAGGTTCGCGCCCGGGTACCGCTCGTTCAGCTGCATGCACTTCAAGAAGAGATCCGTAAGGCCGACTCTGCGTTCGGCACTGCTGGACGTCACCTCATCCGTTATTCGGGGACGGAGAACAAACTGCGCATCCTCGTTGAGCACCAGGACAAGTCCGAGGTCGAACGGTGGTCGGCGGCTTTCAAGGAAGCGGTCGAAGCGGACTTCGAATCCCTCTAAGATGGCAACGTTTCACATCCCTAACGCCGGCGAGACGCCTGGCTGCCACCCTTTGACGCTCACCCGTTCGCTCGGGGAATTTCCGCTGGCCAATGTTCCACTTCGGAGGCACCAGCAAGCCGCCCTCATCGCCGCGGGTCTGACCGAAGTCACAGGGCCCACCCCCGACTTCAGCGTCCATCCGGCGGCCTGGTTTGCTCCGGCGGAACTCGCTACCTTCATCGCGGATGGTTCGTACGGCAAGATGACGACGCCCGACGGAGCCATCCTGCTTTCCCGTCCAAACGGCACTCGCGACCTCCGGGTGACCCAGTCTTTTGCCATCACATATAGCTGGGATCTCCTCCGAGCCAATGTCGAGGCCATGACCGCCCGTAAATCCTACGTGCAGGAGTCTGGGGCGCATTCGTCTCTCTACGTCGACGGGCGCCTCCAAGTCGGCAAGGGTACCAAGATCCTCCCTGGCGTCGTTATCGAAGGGGACGTGATCATTGGGGACCACTGCAAGGTCGGCCCTAACTGCTACATCCGTGGGTCCACGGCGATCGGCGACAAGTGTCACGTCGGTCAAGCCGTCGAGATCAAGAATTCAATCCTCCTGCCGGGAACCAACGTCGGGCAT
>CAIKWA010000083.1 GCA_903831005.1 uncultured Opitutia bacterium | reverse complement strand
GTTCGGCCGCGAGCACGGACATGCGTTACGCGATGGCCATCGCTTCGATGCGGTCGTCCGGCGATATGGCGTCGGCCTTCGGCAGGCGATGGAGGAAGTCGGCACACATCTGGGCGGTCTGACACCAGGCTTCGGGAGCGCGGAAACGCGTGAGCGTGAAGGCGAAGTCGGCCGCTGCCTGTTCCTCATCACGGAGCGAGAGGCATTCCGCGGCGCGGTCAGGCAGGTTGTGGGCTTCGTCTACGATGAGCACCGTATCATGGATATCCCATCCCGGTACGGTCTCGAGGGCCGCGCGGTTGCGGGGTGAGAAGACGTAGTTGTAGTCGCAGATTACGACGTCGGCGTGGCCGAGCATGGCCTTGGTGATGTCCCATGGCGGCACGCCCGCGATACGACCGATCTCGCGGACACGACGGAGGTCGGCGGCTTCCTCAAGGAGATGCTGCGGGTCGATCTTCGCGTTGGCCCAGTTACGCCGGATTTGCTCAGGGTCGTCGGTGATGCCTTCAATCTCGTGTTCGGAGCGGGGGCGGAGGAGCACTGCGCGGAGTTCGTTACTGCGGGCGAGGCGGCGGAGTTCAGTGAGGACCTGCGTCTGTCCCGTGCCCTTGCCGGTGAGGTAGAGGAGGCGACCCGCACGGCCGCCGCGGAGGAGGCCAAGGCCGTGGCGCAAGGCCGCGGAGGTCTTGCCGAAGCCCGTCGGCGCGACGAGGAGGCGCGTCGGTGAGTCGAGGCCGGCTTGGTCGAGGTCGGCGCAGCATTGCAGCCATTCCGGGCGGGGTTCTTTGAACGGCAACCGATCCGGGAGGTTAAGGAGGCGGGCATGACTGGCGCGACGATTCTCAGCGTGTGCGGCGAGCGTCTCCGCCTGCGTGAGCAGGTCGGCTTCGGCGGAGCGGGGTAGGGCGACTGGCTGGCGCGTGCCGTCGGCTGGATCGATGAAGATGAGTTCGCCTTTCACCTCGCGAGCGCCGGAGGCTAGACGAGCTGCGTGGCAGTAGGCCGCGAGCTGCAGGAAGTGGTGCGCGAAACGACCAACGAGGAACTCCGGTTTCCGCGGGAGCTTCAGGCTGATGGTCTTGATTTCACGGATGCGCACTTCGTCGGCCGTCTCGAGCCATTGGTCAGCGCGCCCCGTGATGGCGATGGTCCAGCCGAGGGCAGCGACCTCGCAGGCGATGGTGCGTTCGAATTGCCAGCCCTGACCTTCGGCTTCGGCGACCTTGCGCATGGTCTCGTGCCATTGGCGGCCCGCCTCGGCGCGCCAAGGAGCGCCGCCAGCACCGGCGCCCGGACCAGGTCGGAACGTCGCGAACTCCTGCGCGCTCAGCTCGACGCGCTTCGCCTTGATGTCGATGCGCATTAGGGCAGGACGAAATGGGCCTCGCCGGCGGCCCAGCGTTCAAGGTCGACCGCAAGTTTCGCGACGGTCTCTTCGTCGGTCGTCTGTCCATCAAGCGGCTGGCCGAGGATCGCCGCCGCGTGGGCTTGGCGGACACCGAGGCGCGTGAACCACTGCTCATGCACGCCCCAGCCGCCGTCTTTAAGCATGAGCCAGAGGCTCTTGAAATAGGCGCAGTCGGCGCGGGGGCGCGCGGCCATCGCGTCGAAAGTTTCGAGCGCGATACGGTAGCAGACCTCGGCGGATTCGGGTGGCGGCGGGTTCTTGCGCAGCATCGACGCAAGGCGGCAGGCGCGTTCGAGCGTGCGGTGGTCGCGGGCGAGGCCGGCGCGGCGCGTGAGGAGGCGATAGTCGCGGGCAAAACGGATGCCGCCATCCTTCGCGCGTTCGAGGCTGACTTCGCCTTCATCGAAGAGGTCGGGCAGAGTCGTGCCGTTGCCGCGGTGGGTGCGGATCAGGCAGCGGACGATGCCTTCGGCGGGCTCGAGCAGCGTGAGTAAGGAATGCGATTCCCCGGAGGGATCGCGACCCAGCACCAGGCAGCGTAGGCTCGACGCGGACATCCGACCTATTCCTTGCTGGCCGGCTTGGGGACGACGGAGCCGAAGCTCATCAGCAACCCGAGGGCTTCGCCGACGGTCAGCTTCGTCTCGCGGACTTCTTCGGGAGAGAGGTGTAGGATGACGCCGGTGGTCGGTGCCGGCGCGGCCGGGATGAAGACGTTCACGACCTGTTTACCGATGGCTTCGCTGAAGACCGTCGGTTGCTCGTGGGTCACGAAGGCGATGGTCCACATGCCTGGGCGGGGGAATTCGACCATCACCACGCGGCGGAAGGTATCCTTGTTGCGGCCGCTGAGGGCGTCGACCATCTGGCGGATCGTGCCGTAGAGGGAGCCGAGGCCGGGGATACGCTCGAGCAGGGCGCCGAACCAGCGGTGGAGCAGTTTACCGAACAGACGCTTGGAGAGATAGCCGACGAAGATCAGGATGAAAATCATCACCACCGCAGAGGATACCACCACCAGCTGGCGGTAGAGGCCGACCGTGAAGTCAGGCGCGGGGGTCTTCGCATTATCCCAGAGCCACGCCAAGCCGAACTCGATCGCCGGTTGGATGAACTTGCCCATCAGGTCGAGCAACACCGAGACCACGTAGAGCGTCAGGCCGATCGGCATGAGCAGGAACAGCCCCGTCAGGAAGTTGTGACCTAGGCGGGACGCAAAGGTGGTATTTTCGTTCGTTTCGCCCATGCTCCCAGCAAAGGAACTCTGGCGGGCGTGGCAAGGGTGGTCACAGGTTTCCGGGATTGGAATGGGCACGACAGGCCTTTTAATGCCCTTATGAAGATGTTCCTCTGGGTTGCTCTCGCCCTTGCCGTAGCGTCGGCCAGACTTAGTGCCGTGTCCGAAGCCTATCCTCGCACCACGCCCGGCGACCTCGAGCTTAAGACCTTACCCGCGGCCCGCTGGATGCGCACGGAATCGTCGACGGATTATTTCGCGGCCGACAACGGGCTGTTCATGAAGCTCTTCCGCTACATCGACTCGAATAAAATCCCGATGACTGCGCCGGTCGAAGCGGGCATCAAGCCGGGCACGATGGTCTTCTACATGGACGACGCCTCGGCCAAGCGCGCCGACCTCGCGGAGACGCCCCAGGTGAAACTATCGTCGGTGCCTGAACGTCGCGTGGCTGCGATCGGCATCCGCGGCTCTTATAGTCGCGAGAATTATGACGAGGGCTTGGCCGAACTACGGGCCTGGCTCGCCAAGCGGACGGACGTGAAAGCGGCCGGTGAGCCGTATGGGGTCTATTGGAATAGCCCGTTTATGCCGTTCTTCCTTAAGCAGTCGGAAGTGCACATCCCTGTCGTACCGACGAAGTAATTAGGCCCAAGCACGCTGGCGCCAGGCGAGGCCTTCGGCGACTTCGCGGGCGAGTTCCGGGCCGCGGAAGATGAGGCCGGAGTAGACCTGCACGAGGCAGGCGCCTTCGTCCATGAAGCGACCGGCGTCCTTCGCGGACAGGATGCCACCGCAACCGACGATGGGGATGCGGCCATCGGCTTCCTTCGCGAGGAAGCGCACGACCTGCAGGGAACGTTCGAGAAGTGGGGCGCCGCTGAGGCCGCCGCGGCCAGGCGAGCACGCCTCGGTACCGGGCGGGCGGGTGATGGTGGTGTTCGTGGCAATGATGCCAGCGAAGCCGCATTCGCCGACGACGCTGACGATGTCAGCGAGCTGGTTCGGGTTGAGATCCGGGGCGATTTTGAGAAGGAGGGGCACCGGGCCGCCGGCCACCGAGCGGTTCTCCTGCGCGAGCGCGGAGAGCAACGTCACGAGCGGGGCGCGGTCCTGAAGGGCGCGCAAGCCGGTGGTATTCGGGCTACTGATATTCACGGCGACATAGTCGGCGAGCGGCGCAAGCAGTTTGAAGCAGGCGAGGTAGTCTTCGTGCGCCTGTTCGTTGGCGGTCGCCTTATTCTTACCGATATTGATGCCGAGAGGACAGACGCGCTGGCCGCGGCCGGGGTGCTTCCGCAGGCGATCGTGTAGGGCTTGGGCGCCGTTATTCGGGAAGCCATAGGCGTTCACCACGGCGTTGAGCTCAGGGTAGCGGAAGACGCGGGGCTTCTCGTTGCCTGGCTGGGCCTTCGGGGTGACCGTGCCGACTTCGACGTGGCCAAAACCGAGGGCCGCCGCCCCACGCCAACCAATACCATCCTTATCGAAGCCGGCGGCGAGGCCGATGTGGTTTGGGAACTTGAGGCCGAAGGCTTCGATTGGGCGGCCGCCCTTAGGGGTCAGTGCACGCTCCATCAGGAGGCGGAGGGGGGCGCAGGCGCCCAGGAGGCCCATCCCGCGGAGGCCGACTTGGTGGGCCGTCTCTGGGTCTAGCGAGTAGAGGGCCTTGGAAATCACCTTCTCATACAGGAAAGACATGCCCAGCAGTTAAGGGAGGAAAGGGCGGAAGGAAAGCGGAGAAGCCCGCCATTTCGACCCGCCACCGACCCCTCTTGACTCCCGCCCAGACATGGACACACCACCCTCCCATGGCTTCGACTACCTCAAAGCTCCTTTGGTGCACCATCCGTTTCAAGGAGAAGGAAGGCAACTGGTGGGT
>CAIKWA010000082.1 GCA_903831005.1 uncultured Opitutia bacterium | reverse complement strand
GGGGTAGGGGTAGGACAGGTGTAAGGGGAGAAACGTTCCGAGGAAAGGAGGTTTCCTGAGGGCTAGGGCCAGAGCTAGGGCTCGGGCTAGAAAAGAATGCGCTCAAAGGGAAACCGGAGACCGGATGGTTAGCTGGGGATGCATTGGGTAGGGATGCGATTGCTATCGCATCCGTTCGATGCCGAAGGAGGGGGCATCCTCGGGTCATAGCTAGGTATATTGACCTCTTGTCTGCGTCCGCGAACGGACGTGATGGCAATCACGTCCCTACCCCGGTGGTGTCTACTTGCTCTCTCCTATCCCTACCCCTATCCCTACCCCTACCCCTAATCATCACATGCGCTCCCTCATCGCTCTCCTCCTCGCCTCCGTGGTCGCTCTGGCCGCCGAGCCTAACCGCGCCCTCGTCTTCTCGAAGACTGCCGGCTTCCGCCACAAGGACTCGATCCCGTTGGGTAACGAAGTCCTCGCGAAGCAGTTCAAGGCCGCCGGCCTTGAAGTCGACATCACCGAGGACGCCGCCGTCTTCACCGCCGAGAACCTCGCGAAGTACCGCGCGGTCGCCTTCATGAGCACCACGGGTGACATCATGGGCGACGTGGCCGCGAAGGATGCCACCAAGGAAGCTAAGGACGCCGCCGCCAAGGCCGCGCTTCCTCGTCGCGCCGCTTTCCAGGCTTGGCTCGAGAACGGCGGTGCCTTTGTCGGTGTGCATGCCGCCTCCGATGCCGGCGCGGCTGAGAAATACTGGCCTTGGTTCGCCAACATGATCGGCGGCCTCTTCTCCGGTCACCCCGCCCAGCAGGTCGCTGTCCTGCGCCCGCTCGTTAAGGATCACCCGGCTAACAAGCACCTCGGTGCTGAATGGAAGCGCAAGGACGAGTGGTACTCCTTCCGTAATCTCGCCGCTGACAACCTCGTGCTGCTTGAGATCGACGAAAAGTCCTACACCCCTCAGAAGGGCAAGGAAATGGGCGAACACCACCCCATGACCTGGTGCAAGGACGTCGGCAAGGGCCGCATGTTCTACACCGCACTCGGCCACACCAAGGAATCCTTCACCGAGCCTGATTTCATCCAGCACCTCAACGGCGGCCTTCTCTGGTCGCTGCGTAAGTAGAGTATAGAGTCTGGAGTATCGAGCATTAGGGCCGCCTTCGGGCGGCCCTTCTTGTTTAGGTAGGGCGGCGATTGCCATCGCCGCCGTTCGAAGCCGGACAATGGGAGTCGTCGGCTCTTAGCCAGCCACGTTGGCCTACCTTACTTCGCCGCTTCGAGCTTCTTGATCAGGCGGCCGAGGGCGCCCTTGGTCGTCGCGTTCGTCACGGCCTTCTCGGCGTCGCGCAGGGCATCGAGGTCGGCAGGCTGGGCGAGCTTGAGCAGGGCCTTCTGGCATTCGAGGCGCATGGTCTCTTCCTTGATTGCGACACACAGGGCGCCAGCGACGGAGCGGAGATTGCGCCCGACGGCGGCTTTGATGAGGGCGTTACGTGCGGTGACGTCGGCCTTGGCGTCGGTGATGCCGGCGACGAAGGCGTCGGTCACGCCAGGGCCGGCGACCTTCACGAGCGCGTCCTGGATATTATCAGCGAGGGCTTCGTCCTTCGCGAGGGAAGCGAGGACTGGCACGGCCTTGGCACCGCCGATTTCAGCAAGGGCGATGGCGGCGGGGATACGGAGCGGGGAGTCGGCCTTCGAAGCGAGCGCGGCGACTTGGGCGGTGGCTCCGGCAGCCTTGGCTTCAGCGAGCGCGGCGAGCAGAAGCTTCGCGGTCTCGACGTCGGCGGAAGCGAGCAGGGCGGCGACTTCGCCGGTGAGCGGCGAGGTGGGTTCGTCGACGAGGCGTTCGCGCACGTCATCGACCGCGGCGAGGCGGACGGCCGCGGCGGTGTCGGCTTTCTTCAAGGCGTCGATGGACTTAGCTGCGCCTTTGCGGAAATCCTTGAGCGCGGAAGTATATGCGGCGTGGTCGACGGCAGGGCGATCGGCGGCGACGAGCGTCGCGGCGGCGAAGAGCAGGGCAGGGAAGAAGAGGCGCATGGGGTTAATTAGGGGATAAGTGGGCACGGGGGCAAGGGGACACGGGGTCCGACTGAACAGGCTAAGCCGCTTAGCTCAGATTTCCGGCATTCACTTCGATGCCGTAGGCGGTGAACTTCGACTTGATCTCGTCGCGGACGCGGCGGAACTCGTTGAGGATCTCTTCCTCGGTGCCCTTGGCGTGGGCCGGGTCGTCGAAGCCCCAGTGGAAGCGGGCGACCTGGCCGGGGTACATCGGGCAGACCTGATCGGCGTTACCGCAGACGGTGATTACGACGTCGATGCGGCGCGGCAGGAAGTCGTTCATGTGCTTCGACGTGTGGCCGGAAAGGTCGATGCCGGCCTCGGCCATGACCTTGATCGAGAGCGGATGGACGTAACCCGCCGGCTTCGAGCCCGCGCTGAAGACCTTGGCGCTGTCGCCGACCGCCGCGCGTAGGAATCCTTCGGCCATGTGGCTGCGGCAGGAGTTGCCCGTGCAGAGCACGAGGATGGCCGGCTTGGTGGACATGTCGTGAAATTAGGGGGCAGGTGGGCGCGGGGGCAAGGGTGAGAATAGGGCTAGGGCTAGGGCTAGGGC
>CAIKWA010000081.1 GCA_903831005.1 uncultured Opitutia bacterium | reverse complement strand
CAGTCCCTTACGCCGGGCTTTTTCGGCCTCCGTCAGGATGGGGCCTTCCCACTCGATCCAGTCGAGGAGCACCAGCGAGTAGAGCCCGTTGCCTTTGTCGTCGAACAGCTGTGGGAACGCCGGAGCCGTCAGCATGGTCTCGCTGCTGTGGGTGAAGATCGTGCTCGGGCGGAGCCGGTGGAAGTGCGTGCCGCTGATCTGATGGCTGGCTTCCAGGCTGAAGCGCAGAGCTGCCGGCAGATCGAGGTAAAGCTGCGATTCATAGACCTCGGGATGGTCTTCCGGGGCGGTGATATCCATGCCGAGGAGCCGGGTGGCCATCCCGCTTTCACCCTCTGCCGGGATGCCGATGGTCAGGTGCGCCGGCTGGCCGCCCGGAGGGCGGATTCCGCTGGCCTTGATGCGGACTTTATAGAGACCGCTATGTTCCGGACCGATGCCTTTTCCGAGCCACCCGGTGGTAAAGGCAGCAGGTCCGTTGGCCGTGTAGGCGCCAGGGTAGATGAAACTGCGCAGGGGCCGCGTGATGCCGAAGCGGTCCAATACCTCTTGCTGCCACTTTCCGCCATCGGGAAGCAGCTCCTTTGCGGTCTTGCGGACCTTGCGCGTCTCGGTGCCTGCCGTGGTGAAGGCGCGATCCAGCACGACGCCCGCCGCGCGGTAATAGCGATCCACGTGCGATGGCGAAAGCGACAGCTCCGACCCGATGCGTTCGAAGCCGTGCCAGCGGGTGTCTTCGTTGAGCTCCCCTTGCTTGGCGGGATCATAGCGGACGCCCAGCAGATCATAGACGGTGTTCTGATACTCCTGCCGGCTCAGGCGATAATGCGACACCACCGGACGTGCCGCCTGACGCGAGGCGCGGCCTGCCTTCAGGGCGCCGTCGAGGCTCGTCACGAAAGCGGCGATCTCCGCCTGCGTCGGCTTGGGTTCCTTGTCCTTCTTCGGAGGCATTTCGCCCGAGTTCACCTGCTCCATGGCCTCGGCCCAATGATGGGTGTCGGCGCCGAGTTTGAAATCCCGCGAGAGCTTGTCGAAGCGAAGGTCGCCTTTTTCCTTCTCGGGGCCGTGACAGCGGGCGCAATGCTTCTGGATGAAAGCTTCGTAGGGCTCCGCCGCGCGGACGATACCGGTCAGGCTCAGGCTAAGAGTGAATAACGCAAAGGCGCTGGAGATATGTCCCAGGAAGGGCATGGTGCGTGACGGGAAAAGGGGTGGGTCGTCCGGGGCGGACGCTTAGGGTAATAATTGGACAGGTGTAAGCGGGGTCAAGTTCCCTGCCTTCGGGACCAAGAACAACGAACCAAGAACTTCCTTACGCTAGGATCTCCTTAATCACATGCCCATGCACGTCCGTGAGGCGGCGGTTGGCGCCGTTGTGACGGAAGGTGAGCTTCTCGTGGTCGAGGCCGAGGAGGTGCAGGACGGTGGCGTGGATGTCGTAGCCCTGGGTGAAGTGCGACCGGTCAGCGGGCTTGTAGCCCCATTCATCGCTCGGGCCATGGGTGACGCCGCCCTT
>CAIKWA010000080.1 GCA_903831005.1 uncultured Opitutia bacterium | reverse complement strand
TGACTTCAGTTACGGTCATACCCTCGATGCCGATTTCGGCGAGAGCGTCCTTAACTTCTTCAAGTTTGAAGGGTTTGATGATGGCGACGACGAGCTTCATGGTGGTGTGTTTAGGTTGGGTTAGGCGTTCGGTTGAGCAAGACCACTTATGCATCCCCCGTGCCAAGTGCTCGGAAAGGGGGGCGGGTCTTACGATTGAGTATTTTTAAGCAAGACTTCCGACACGCCAGCCAGTTTTTCGGCAGATTTGAGTCCAGGTGCGAGTTCTACCCCGCTATTCAGGTCGAAAAAGGCTGCTCCAGACTTCGCGGCGGCAGCGATATTATCCGGGCCGAGACCACCGGCGAGAATCCACAGGCTTTGTGGGTATTTCTGCAGGAGTTGCTGGAAGCGAGTCCAGTCCGATGTTTTGCCGGTGCCTCCGAAGGCATCCTTCGCATGCGCATCGTGTACGAAGCCCTCGGCGAGAGGAATCAGGTTGGCGGGCCATTCGGCGCCGTCCGCAAGCTTGGGAGCCAACCAGAGGCGCTTGACGCCCAGCTGGGAGGAGAGGGCCTTGGGGTCGCACTCCTGCTTCGCCGGATCGAAGTGGGCCTGGACGATGGCGAAGCCTTCGGCGACGAGGTCAGCGGCTTCGGCGACAGAAGGATTCACCGTCACGGCGACACGTTTGTCCGCGGGGATTTCGCGCAGCAGGTCAACGCGCGCGGCGGCCGGGACGAAACGAGGCGAGCCGCTCCAGCAGTTGATGCCGAGATAATCAGCGCCCTGCGCGAGGGCCATGGCGGCGTCGGCGGCGCGGGTGATGCCGCAGACCTTGATGCGCGCCTTGCCGATCATGTGAGGGCTTCGATCACCGCGTTGCGAATGGCGACGGCCGTCGGTGCAGCAGCAGTGCCGGCTAGCGGGATGCCGGCTTTGCGCAACGCGTCGGCGGTGGTGGCGCCGATGGCGATAGCCTTGGGCTGGCGCGCACCGGCGTCGGGACGCAGCGATGCGGCCTGATGTAGGAAAGATTCCACCGCGGAAGGGCTGGCGAACACGATGATGTCGGCACCGCGACGACGAAACTCAGCAGCCTCGGGTGATTCGGCGACGGACTTCTCCTCTGTGGCGTAGACCTTGATGACGTCGACAATCCCCATCGCGCCTTCAGCGAGCAGGCGGGGTAATTCAGGGGTATTGAGGTTGCCGGTGACAACGAGGAGCTTCTGGTTCTCGACGTCGTGTTTGGTCATCAGCTCGCGACCGAGCGAGAGCGCATCGTTCTGCGTGGCGGTGAGGTCGGAATCCAAATGGTACTGTCGAAGGGCCTTCTCGGTAGCGGGTCCGAGGCAGGCGAAGCGCACACCGCCAACGGAACGGATATCGGTGAAGCGCTCGAAGAATCGGTCGAAGAAGCCACGGACGCCGTTGGCGCTGGTGAAGATGAGCCAGTCGTATTCGCCCATGGCGTCGAGGACTTCGCTGAGGACGGTGTCATCGGGCTCGAACTTAATTTCGAGGAGCGGGAGTTCGGAGACCGCCGCACCGGCGTCGACGAGGGCGTTCTTCCAGTCGGCACCACGTCCTTCCGGACGGGTGAGGACGACGAGGCGATCGCGGAGAGGGAGTTTGCTCATATTCAGCGGGGCAGGATTTGGCGGAGGATGTCGTCGGCCAAGGCGGAGGACGCGGCGAGGTCGGTGATGGGGAAAGCGAAGTCGCGGAAACCGAAGTCGGCGCGGAAAAGGTGCACGTGCCCCGCGGCATGGTGGCACGCGAACGCGGTGTGGCAGCCTTCGCCGAGCTTGGCGAGGAACAGTCGTTCGACGGTCACAGAATACGTCGTGGTGGCGCAGCCGGCGGCGATATACTGCGCGATATCGGCGGAGCGGGATTGGAGCGCGACGGCGCCTTGGCCAGCGGCGGGCACCATATCGGTGAGCGCGACGGGCTCAAACGAAAGGCCAGGCCATTCCTTGATACCGAGGCGGTTGAGTCCGGAGGCGGCGAGGTAAGAGGCTTCGGCGTCACCGTTGGCCAGCTTCTTGAGGCGGGTGTCGACGTTGCCGCGTAGCTCGGTCCACTGCGCCTGCGGGAAGGCGAGGGCGCCCTGCGCGCGGCGTCGCGGGCTGCCGGTAGCGATGAGTTTGGGGCTGGTGATCTCGCGGCGGCGCACGAGTACGTCGCGGGGATCTTGGCGCTGGAGGCAGACAGCGATGGCGAGACCGGCCGGCATTTCGGTCGGAAGATCTTTAGAACTATGGATGGCGAGGTCGGCTTCGCCGCGGAGCAAGGCCTGCTCGAGTTCAGCCGTGAAGAGGCCTTTGCCGCCTTGCTTCTCGAGTGACCAGCTCGCCTGGCGGTCGCCGGTCGTGGTGAGGATGCGGATCTCCGTCGGACGGCCGAGCGCCGCCTGCAGACGGGCGGCGGCGTCATGCGTCTGCTGGAGGGCCAGCGGGCTGCCACGAGTGACGATGACGATAGGTCCGGACATTGCGAAAAGGGATTAGGCGTGACGGATAAGCCAGAGCACACCCCAGGCGACGGGTACGGCGAGGTTGCCGACGAGCAGGATGGTGGCGGCGACCCGCAGAAGGTCCCAGGGGCGGTTCAGCGTAGCTTGGACGGCGATGACCGCGCCGCAGAGCGCAACGGGGATGCCCATGCCGACGCCGAGCCAGACCACACGGTCATAAGGGTCCGCGACGAGGCCGAGGAAGACCTCGCCGCCCCGGTAGGTCAGGAGGGTCGCCGCGTAAAGGGCACCGCCGGCGAGGACGAGGGAGAACGCCTGGACGACGCCATAGGCGCGGGAGTCGTCTTCGGTGAGTTCGTTGGGCACGCCGTCAGCAAAGACAGCCCCTGCCGGACTTCCAAGTTTCAAGTTTCCCGGAGCGGGAATAATCCGCCCCGGGAAGCCAGATCAGTGGCCGCCGAGACCTTCGTGCTCCTTGATGTATTCCTGCTTCAGGCCCAAGGCTTCCGGGGCGTGGAGGACGAGCATCTTCATGCGCACGTCGCCTGGAATCGTTGCGGCCGTGGCCTTCGAGACCACGATCATCAGGATGATGGACAGCGGGACGGCCCAGATGGCCGGCTGTTCGCAGAGGATGCGCACGAGCGGGTTCGCGACCCAGAAGTCGGCCAGTGACTGCACGGCGTAGACGTCGGACAGCGTAGTGAGGGTGATTGCACCGAGCGCCATAAGGCCGCCGACGAGCATGCCGGTGGCCGCGCCTTTCATCGTCATGCCGCGCCACCACACGCTCATGAAGAGCAGGGGGAAGTAGCTGGCCGCCGCGATGGCGAAAGCCTGGCCGACGAGGTAGTTGATGTTGAGTTTCTCGACTTGCGTGCCGAGGCCGACGGAGACGACGCCGATGATGACCGCAGCCCACTTGAAGGCTTTGAGGCGCTGCTCTGGCGAGGATTCTGGCTTCAGCATGCGGCCGTAGATGTCGTGCGCCAAGGCGCTGGACATCGAGACGAGTAGGCCGGAGAAGGTGGACATGAACGCGGCGAAGGCGCCGGCGCACGTGATGCCCGAGAGGACGGAGCCGAGGAGCGGATAGTCGCGGCCAGCGAGCAGCGTGGGTAGTTCGAGTACGACCTTGTCGGTGCCCTTGGAGCCAATGGCTTCGTAGAGTTCCGGCATGAGCGAACGGCCAATGACGCCGTAGACGGGCGGGAAGACGTAGAAGACGCCGATCAGGATCATCACCCACATCGTGGTGCGCTTAGCGGCGACGCCGTCAGGGTTGGTGTAGAAGC
Source organism: uncultured Opitutia bacterium (assembly GCA_903831005.1). Classification (GTDB taxonomy): domain Bacteria; phylum Verrucomicrobiota; class Verrucomicrobiia; order Opitutales; family UBA953; genus UBA953. Next base: position 1,331 of record CAIKWA010000080.1, on the reverse strand, counting down.
GGACGAGGATGTGCGGCAGGCCGGCGGTACCGCAGACGAGTGCGATGATGAGCGAGTAGGTGTAGAGGAGCGAGTAGGGCTTCTTGTTCGCCTCGAGCGCGGCTTTCTCTTCGGGGGTCTTGGCGGCCTTGATGGCGTTGTCGACGGCCTTGGTGGTAAGGCTACCGAACGGCGCGATCCACTGTTCGTCCTTCGGTGCCTTGGCCGTGAGGGCCTTGCGCTCGATGCCCGTGGGGGCGGCGGCGACGGTTTCCTGGGCGGTCTTGTTGGCCTCGAGGTGTTGCTGGTAATGGCCGACAATGGAGGCCAGCACGAAGATCGGGATAGTGATGGCGAAGACTTTGAGCCAATACTGGAAGGCCTGGACGAGGGTGATGCCCTTCATGCCGCCGAGCGAGACGTTGAGGGTGATGACCGCGCCGACGACGATGACGCCGACGGAATAGTGCAGGCCGGGGAAGATGTAGGCGAGCGTGGTGCCAGCGCCCTTCATCTGGGGCATCGTGTAGAAGAAGCCGATGAAGAGCACGAAGCAGACGGCGATCTTGCGGAACACCGGCGAGTCATAGCGGCCTTCGGCGAAGTCCGGGATGGTGTAGGCACCAAAGCGACGCAGCGGGCCGGCGATGAAGAGCAGCAGGAACAGGTAGCCGCAAGCGTAGCAGACGGGATACCAGAGGGCGTCGTAGCCATTGAGCATCACCATGCCCGCGACGCCCATGAAGGACGCGGCGGAGAGGTATTCGCCTGAGATGGCGGAGGCGTTCCAGCCGACGGAGACCGAGCGGCCCGCGACGAAGAAGTCGCCGGCGCTCTTGGACTTACCGGCGGTCCAGAAACCCATGCCGACAGTGATGACGACGGTGACGAGCGAGCAGATGGCGATCCAAGGATCGATACCGGCGGCGGCGAGAAGGGCGTTCATGTTATTTGGTCAGGCCGTCCAGGGCGGCTTTGGCTTCGGCGTCCTCGAGCGCGATGGAGCGCTTAATGAAGACGAACGAGATCACCCACACGAAGGGGAAGAAGAGCACACCAAGAATCAGCCACGTCAGCGTGAAGCCGAAGACGCGCTGGGCCATGAAGGCCGGCTGGAAGTAGTTCAGCAAGGGCAGGGCGACGAGTGCGACGACGAAGCACAGCGCGCAGGCGATCGATAGCTTCAGCTGGTCGCGCATCAGGCGCGCCAGGAACGCATCCGAATGGATGGAATCAGGGGTGGAGGGGGACTCGCTCATGGGGGTGGCCGTAGCCAAACCTTTTGCCCACGCTTGGCAACCTCTTGGATGGCCCCGTCGGTAAGGGCGGGTTTTTGGACACAAAAAAGGGCC
>CAIKWA010000079.1 GCA_903831005.1 uncultured Opitutia bacterium | reverse complement strand
GGTCGGGCGCGCAGATTGTGGCAACACCCGCGCAGATCGGCGTCCGCGATGGCCGACGCATCAAGGGTCGCTATCTGATGACCAAGGAAGACCTGATCGCAGGCCGACGCCAGGATGACGCCGTGGTGCGTGCGACCTTCCCCGTCGACATCCATGCCCTGACTGCCGAGGAGAATAAGAAGGCCGCCTACTCCAATGCCGGCGTGAAGGTGAAGCCCTACGACATCCCGCTACGCGCCCTCATCGCCAAGGACGTCGACGGACTGATGATGGCGGGTCGTTGCATCAGCGGAGACTTTATCGCCCATGCGAGCTACCGCGTCACCGGAAACGCCGTAGCCATGGGTGAAGCCGCCGGAGTCACCAGCGCCCTCGCCGCCTCATCCAAGCGCCTGCCTCACGAGGTCAGCTGGCAGGAGGCCTCCGCCCTGCTACCTAAGGTCCGTCAGGGTTGAGGAGAGGCAGGGACAGCACCACGTGCTGTCCTCCTCGTTTAACTAACCCCACTAGGACAGCACGTGGTGCTGTCCCTACCTCATGCCTTCCCCGGAATCGCCGGGACTTCGGGGGGCAGCTTAACGTTGCCGGTTTCGAAATCCTTGGGGCCGACGGCGAATTTAAAGTTATAATGCGGAGAGCTTTCGTTCGTAAGAAGGTCGGCGAAACGCACCATCTCGCCGGTATAGGCGGACATACGGCCCATGATGACGGCCAGGTTCGACTCGGCAATCTGGCGAGCATCGTTCAACGGCTTGCCGCTGAAGGCGCTACGGATGAGGTCGACATGTTCCTGCACCATGGTGTCATTGGTATCCATCTTGATGTCTGGAACGGTGATGTTCTTTTTCGAGAAGACCTTGCCGGAACCGAAGCACGAACCTTCAGCTCCGGTGAAGAACTCGCCAACGCGTCCGGTGGTGGCGGTGATCTGACGGCATTGGCTGTGGATATGGACGGCGTCGCCGAAATCGTAATCGACGCTGAAGAAGTCGAACATGTTACCGGTCTCGCGACGGGCACGTCCGCCGAAGCCGAGGGCGCTGACGGGCGGACGATCAAGGTACCAGATGGCGACGTCGACGTTATGAATATGCTGCTCGACGATATGGTCACCAGACAGCTCGGTGAAGTTAAGCCAATTGCGGTTCATGTAGTCGGCATCGGTGTCATCCTTGGCCCGACGGCGGATCCACGGCACCGTACCATTCCATTGGACCACGCCTCCGCGGATGGCACCGATGGCACCAGCATCAATGAGCGCCTTGTTTCGGAGGTAGCCAGCATCATGGCGGCGCTGGGTTCCGGCGACAACAGCCAGACCCTTGGTCTTGGCTTTCTCACCCGAGGCGATGATGGCACGGGCGCCGACGGGGTCGACGGCCACGGGCTTTTCGATGAAGCAATGCTTGCCGGCTTCGACGGCAGCGGCGAAGTGCACTGGACGGAACGCCGGGGGCGTGGCCATCAGGACGAACGTACAATCGGTCGCCATGACCTTCTGGTAAGCGTCATATCCCGTAAAGATCTTCGTGGCTGGAAGATTGTAGGTCTTGCCCAATTTCTGGACGCGATCTTCAAAGGCGTCAGCCAAGGCGACGACTTCCGGCTCGATGCCGAGGAGCTTGCACGCGGCGATGAACTGGCCGAGGGCGCCGGTACCGCGACCGCCGCAACCGATTAAGGCTACCTTAATTTTGGACGGTAAGGCGCCTTGCGCGTTAAGGACGGCTGGGGCGGCGGCCAAAGCGAGTCCGCTCAAAGCCATGGTGGATACGAAATCGCGACGTGGGATGGGGTGTGCCATGGTTTGAGATTGTGACAGTTGCCGACGGGTCTCAAAGGTTTTCTTACGCCCCAAGATGTCCTCCCTGACCCCAAGAAACACCCTCCGCTGGTTGCTGATTATCGGCGGGGTTGCCTTGGTCGTCGGCGCAGCCGGGGCCGGCTTCCTCTATGCCCTGGACTGGGTTACCCTTGTCTTTAACCAGCACCGCGGGCTTTTGTTCACCCTACCTATCCTCGGTCTGCTGATGGTCTGGGTTTACGAGAGCCCCGCCAAGGCCTCTGCCGGGGGCGTCAAGGCCCTGATTGCCAGCATCAAGGCGCCGACCGCCCCCCTGCCCGCCTCCATGGCACCTGCCATCGTCGGCACGACCTTGCTTTCCCATCTGGGCGGCGCGTCGGTCGGCCGCGAAGGCACGGCCTTGCAGATGGGTGGGGCTCTGGCGGGACAATTCGCTCGCTGGTTCACCTTAGACGAACAGGAACATCGGACACTGCTTCTGTGCGGGGTCTCTGCCGGCTTCGCCGCCGTCTTCGGTACTCCGATTGCTGCCGCGGTCTTTGCTCTCGAATTTGTCCGCCTGCGTAGCTGGGCCATCATCCCTTGCCTGGCGTCGGCGTTCCTGGCCGAGCTAGTCGGGCGGAAGATCTTCCACGCATCGCATGCCAATTACAGACTACCAGTACCTGCCGAATTGTCCTTCAGTGGAGTAGGAGACGCTTTAATCTTAGGTGTGGCTTGCGGACTCATTGCCAAACTCTACCTCTTCCTCCACCGCCGTAACAGCGCGGCCAAGTCCCTGCCCAACCCATATGGACGCATCCTGTTCGGAGGAATCCTCTTCGTCCTTCTCGTCCAATTCGGCCACCTTCAAGACTTCACGGGCCTGGGTCTCAACGTTATCAACGAATCTTTCCTCGAACCGATTCCGCCGGCCGTCTTCGCACTAAAGTTCCTGCTCACCTTCCTTTGTGTCAGCTACGGCTTTCGCGGCGGCGAAGTAACTCCCCTCTTTTTTGTGGGCGCCACCATGGGCAGCGCCGCGGCGGCCCTTCTTCATTTGCCGCTCAGCATCTGTGCCGCCCTTGGTTTTGTCGGTATCTTCGCCGGTGCCGGAGCCGTGCCGCTGGCCTGCGCCGTGATGGCGTGCGAACTCTTCGGTATTTCGATCGGCGGCTACGCCCTGGTCACCTGCGCCGTCAGTTGGTTCGTCGCCGGTCGCAAGGGACTATACGACGAAGCTTGAGTCTGCTTAGACCGTAAGGGCCGACCAAGGGACTTGCCATGCGGGGAGTAAGGGTTATGGCTTGCAAAGCCGCCCAGTGATTCCGCTGGCATCCCGACCTAACTATTTCCGAACGTCCATTAACCGACACTTACCCAAACAAATGCCGACCGCCACCCACGTTGAAGACCCCGATGTCATCCTGATTGGCAGCGGGGTGATGTCGGCCAATCTCGGAGCGATG
>CAIKWA010000078.1 GCA_903831005.1 uncultured Opitutia bacterium | reverse complement strand
GGGATTCGGCGTGGATGTGCGCATGAGTACCTGCGCCCGCGTCGAGGAGATCGACGGCCCTTACGGCCCCTTCGCCATCGGCGAGCGCGCCATCCAACGTCTCTGGGCCTCGGGCGAAGTCCGCGGGCCGATGGCCGCCACCTCTGGCGCAAAGATCGAGATCATCCACCCGGGCGATTGGAATCGTGGCGCGGGTCCCGACTTCCTGGGTGCCGAGATTCTGGTCGACGGTCAACGCCTCCGCGGCGATATCGAGATCCACCTACGCTGCTCCGACTGGAACGCCCACGGCCACGACCGCGATCCGAATTTCGGCGGGGTCATTCTCCACGCAGTGCTGCTCCCAGGGACGAAGGACGTCTCGACGCTCTCGGGTCATCGCCCAGAGACGGTGGTACTGCTGCCGTACCTACCGCGTGATCTCGAAGACCTCGCGGAAGAGGACGCTCTTCTCGAGCTGCGAGGTCGTTCCGGCGAGGTCGCCAAGCGCGTGCTCGAGGCCGAACCAAATCTTTCGCTAGGCCTAAAGCGTCGCGCACTGGAACGGTTCCGCAACAAGACGAAGCACGCCCGCACCCGCATCAAGGAAGTCGGCTGGGATAACGCCTGCCATGAACTCTTCGTGGAATCGCTCGGCCTCGGCGGCAACCGCGCCCCGATGTCGGAACTCGCCCGACATCATACGCCGGAACAGATGCTCATCCTAGGGGTTGATGCCCTCTATATGGAGAAGTGCGGTCGTTGGCGCCTGCGTGGCCTCCGCCCCGCCGGCCACCCGCACCGTCGCCTCGCCCAATACCTCGAACTCTACCGCCGTCGTCCTGACTGGCGTCACCGGCTCCAGGAATGGGCCACGACCCTGCCCTCTTCGCCGCTGATCACGGCCCGCCGGCGGCTCATCGACGAGGTCTTCGCCTGCCTGCTCTCCGACGGTCGCGCCGATACCTTATGCGTCAACGCACTGCTACCGCTGTTGCAGGATCCGCGACACACGCTGGACCGCAGCTGGCTGGATTGGCCACCCGGCCATCACCCCGATGATATCCATGAGGCCCGAGCCATGATCGGACTGCCTGGCTCCGCCCGTAACTGGGAAGTCCAAGGTATCCTCGATATCCTCCGCCGTTCAGTGGCCTCCGCCGAGCCGAAGCCGGCCTAGGCCATCATCTTCCGCGCCTTCTCAAGCGAGACGGCCAGGCGGTCGACTTCCTCGAGGGTATTGTAGAACGCGAACGAGGCACGGGCGGTGCCGCTGAGGCCGTAATGCTTCATGAGCGGCATGCAGCAGTGGTGGCCGGTGCGGATGGCGATACCGTCCGCGTCGAGCAGCGTGCCGATGTCATGCGGGTGTCCGCCTTCGATGTTGAAAGAGATCACGGCGACCTTCTCCGGCGCTTCGCCGACGATGGTCAGGCCCTTGATGGCCTTAAGGCGCTCGGTCGCAGCGGCGAGCAACGTCTGCTCGTGCGCATGCGCGGCAGCCTGGATGGGCATGAAGTACTCCAAGGCGACGCCGAGTCCGATGGCGCCGGAGATATCCGGCGTGCCGGCTTCGAAGCGCTCAGGGGCGGCGCGGAAAGTCGTACCGGCGAAGTCGACCTTGCTGATCATGTCCCCACCGAACTGGTAAGGCGGCAGCGCATCAAGCAGCTCGGGGCGACCCCAGAGTACGCCGATGCCGGTCGGGCCGAAGGTCTTATGACCGGAGAATGCGTAGAAGTCGCAAGCTAGCGCCGGGACATCGACCTTAAAGTGCGCGGCGGCCTGACAGCCGTCGATCAGCACCATGGCGCCGACGGCCTTGGCAAGACGCGTCATCTCGGCGGCGGGATTGACGGTGCCGAGGGCGTTGGAGACGTGCGCGAAGGCAACCATCTTGGTGCGTGCGGAGAGCAGTCCTTTGAAAGCGACGAGGTCCACCTCGCCGCGCGGTGTAACGGGCGTGACGACGACCTTGGCGCCCGTGCGCTCAGCGATGACCTGCCACGGCACGATGTTGGCATGGTGTTCGAGATGCGTGAGGAGGATTTCATCCCCGGCCTTGAGGTTCGTCCGACCCCAACACTCAGCGACGAGGTTGATGCCCTCGGTAGCGCCGCGGACAAAGACGCAGCCGCGGGTGTCCTTGAGCCCGAGGAACTTCGCGACCGAGCCGCGGGCAGCCTCGTAGGCGGTCGTGGCTTCTTCGCTCAGGAGGTGGACGCCGCGGTGGACGTTGGCATTCTGCTCGGAATAATAGCGTTCGATGGCCTTG
>CAIKWA010000077.1 GCA_903831005.1 uncultured Opitutia bacterium | reverse complement strand
CTATCCGTGCCGCCTCGTGATCCTCGCCGCCCGCCCGACTGCCGCGGCCGCCGCTGCGCTCGAGGCTAAGGTCAACGTCCTCTGCTTCTTCGACCCGTCGCGCAAGGGTAAGCGCTGCTGCGAGGCGCTCATGCTCGCGCACGGTGCACCTACCGCTGAACTGGAATCGCTCGTCTCCACCTGGCTCGAAGGCGATCTGCCGGTTAACGTCTGGGCTCACGGCGTCACCGTCGACGAATTCAAGCCGTGGCTGGCGTGGACGTCCCGTTGCCGTCGCGTCGTCGCCGATCGCTCCCTCGTGGGTGATGAGTTCTTCAAACTCGCGTTCCCGAACCCGAAGTCCGTCCGCGACCTCGCCGTCGCGCGCTGCCTGCCGGTGCGCCAGGCGCTCGGCCAGTATCTCGCCGCGCACGCCCCGGCCGAACTCGTCCGCGGCCTGCGCTCCGTCACGGTCAATCACGGTACTGGTCTCCGCGGCGAGGCCGCTGGCCTGCTCGAGTGGATGCGCGGCTGTCTGACGCATTGCGCGGGCCTTTCTCGTTCGCACCTCGCCGCCGAATTCACGACCACCCCGCAGCCGCCGCCCGGCGATAATCTCGACGCCGAATGGGTCTACGCCGATGGCGCCCGTTTCTCGTGGGAGCATGCCGACAAGGGTACGCGCGCAATCATCTCGTTTACGCGCAGCCGCCAGTCGGCGCCGGTCACCCAGCGCGTCGCGCTGATGGCCGCCCCCGAAGCCCTGTCCGAAGCGGTGTTCTTTTAAGAGGCAGGGACAGCACCACGTGCTGTCCTAATCTTCGAACACCTCTCTGACGTCGTTTGGTCGTTGATACCCCTTCGTCTCCCACCATGCGGAGTAGGGCCAGTCAGACGTTTTCGACACAAGTCCTGCCCTGACTGGATTCGTCAGAATATAATCCCTCTTCTCCAAGTAGTGCGCGTATGACCTGAGCCGATGATCGAACCCCCCTTTCTGCCACTCGGTTGGGAGGCGATGGGAGTAATCACGTTTCAGTTCGCCGAGTGTGCGGGTGATATCCGGATTGCGGGAGATTTTGCCGATGATGTGCAGGTGGTCCGGCATGGCCAGGAGCAACATAGGACTCCATCGGCCGACTTTCTTGGCGTGCTCGGATGTAGCTAGTAAGGCCTGCCATGCATCGGGATTATCGAAGTGACGAATTCCTCTCCGTTTAAGGCAGAGGGTTATGAAAAGTGGATCATCCTCGTCGACCCATTCGGGCCGACGGTTGCGAAGGGAATCGCGAGAGAAGAAGGGCATAGCCCAGTTTTACCTATGCGAGGAAGTCTCGCATAGAGGGGACATGCCTTAGGACAGCACGTGGTGCTGTCCCTACCTCAATACCTCATTGCCCTTACGCGATTCCATTCTCCCTCATCCAGGCGGCCATGAGCTGGAACGCCTTCGCGCGGTGGCTGATGGAGTCCTTCTTGGCGGCGCTGAGTTCACCGAAAGTACGATCCTCATTGGCGGGCACGAAGAGCGAATCGTAACCGAAGCCTTCGGTGCCGACCTCGGCTTCGAGAATCTTGCCCCAGCACTGGCCGACGAACTTACCGACTTCCTGGTTGGGTCCGAGGAGTGCGAGGTGGCATTCGAAACGCGCACCACGCTTATGGAGCGGCGCTTTCTTCATCGCTTCAAGGAGCTTCGCACGGTTCTGCGCATCGGTCGCACCGACGCCGGCATAGATCGCGGAGTCGACGCCCGGTCCGCCTTGCAGCGCATCGCAGCACAGGCCGCTGTCGTCGGCGAGCACCCAGGCCTTGCGCGGTGCGATCGCCCGCAGGGCTTCGCCCTTGAGTCGGCAGTTGCCGTTGAAGGTGCCGGTGATCTCTTCCACGTACGGCATACCGCCGAGTTCCTTTGCGGAGCGCACGCGGACGTCGAGGCGCGCCTTGGCGAACATGCGGCCGAATTCCTCGGCCTTGTGCGCGTTACCCGTCGCCAGAAAGATATCCATGGCGGGAATGTGAGTGGAGGAGGGAAATAAAGCAAGGGGTAGGGGTGGGGGTAGGGGTAGGGGCAGCACCGCGTGCTGCCCTAGGTGCAAAAGTGCAAATCGGCCTGCGGCCTGTGCAAAGGTGCAAAAGTGGGAGACGCCATTTCAGGTGGCGGGTGGCGGCCCCGGGTGGCAGGTGGCGGGCATATATATCACTCAAAGGGAAACCGGAGACCGGATGATTAGCTTAGGGCATTAATATCCGAAGCATCCTTCCCGGTCTCCCTTTGTGACGGTGCCTTTCCTACCCCCACCCCTATCCCTACCCCTTCTCTATTGTTTCCGCCCCCGTCCTCCGCCAAGGTAACCCCATTGGCATCCATCGGCCTTCATCGGTCATCTGCCCTCTGTCCTCCGTCATCTTCTCCAACCCCCCTTGTCCCTCCGCTGCCTCATCACCGCCGGCCCGACCCGCGAGTTCTTCGACCCGGTTCGCTTCATCAGCAACCCGTCGACGGGTAAGATGGGCTTTGCCTTGGCGACGGCGGCGAAGGAAGCAGGATGGTCGGTCGATCTCGTCGCCGGTCCAGTCTCCTTGCCTGAGCCCGCCGGCGTGATGGTTTACCCGGTCATTACTGCCGCCGAGATGCAGCGCCAGACCGACGCTTTGTTTGGCCCGTGTGATGTGCTCATCATGACGGCCGCGGTCAGCGACTGGCGTCCGAAGGTGATCGCAACGCAGAAGCTCAAGAAAGACGGCCAAGGGATGAACGTCGAACTTGAGCCGGTGCCGGACATTGTCTCGGCCCTGGCCGAAGAACGTCGCACCGATCAGTTCCTCGTGGGCTTCGCCGCCGAGACCGAGAGCGTCGAGGCCAACGCCCTCGACAAACTTGAGCGCAAGGGGCTCGACCTCATCGCCGCCAATTCCGTCGCTGGTTCCGAAGGGGCCTTCGGTTCGGATTACAACAAACTTATCGTTCTCGGCCGAAACGGCTTCCGCGAAGTCCTCGGTCCAGCCTCCAAGGCCGCTGTGGCCCGCCAGCTCATCGATGTGATCGCCCGCCTCGTCGCGGCGCGTGCTTCCTGACATGGCTCGCCGTCGCTTCAGTCCGCTGGACCGGGTGCTCGGCCGCATCGATGACCTCGACGCGCAGAACCTTGCGATTCTCGCTCGCCGCCTGGAGCGTGAACGCGACCTCATGGAGACGGTCTTGGACACGCTCCGCGAAGGCGTGCTCGTCCTCTCCCACGATGGCGCCATCGAATACGCCAATGCCTCCGCGGTCCGCCTTCTCGGCGTCAGCCAGGAAGATATCAACGGCGCCGAGTTGCGCCGCCTTTCGCCCGACATTGCTCAAGCGTTGGAACTGCCTGAGACGGTCGGCGCCCTCGCGCGTGAGCTCGAAGTCCGTTATCCCGAGCCGCGTCTGCTATCCTTGCATCTCGCACGGGTTGGCGACCTCCAGGGCGCCGAGCGTAGCCGCCGCGTAGCTGTGCTCAGCGACGTCACCAAGGAGCGCGTCCAGACCGAGGACCGCGTGGAGAGCGAGCGCATCGACTCCATCGTCTCCCTCGCTGCCGGCGTCGCCCACGAGGTCGGCAACCCGCTCAATGCGATTGGTATCCATCTCCAACTGCTTCAGCGCGAGGCCGCCAAACTAGGCGATTCGCCCGCCGCCGAGAAAGTCCGCAAAGCCGCTGAGGTCTGTCAGGGCGAGATCAAGCGCCTCGACGGTATCGTGCGTGATTTCCTCGGCGCCGTGCGCCAGACGCCGCCCCACCTCACCGATACCGACCTCGTCGCCGTCGTCGCCGAGGCCACCGGCCTGCTCCGGGAACAGATGGAGCAACTCGGGGTACGCGTCTCGCTCGACGTCCCGGGCGAGTTGCCGTTCATTCTCGGTGACCGCAACCAGATCAAGCAGGCGCTCTTCAATGTCATGAAGAACGCCCTCGAGGCCATGGATCGAGGCGGCGACATCCACGTGAAGCTTTCGTCG
>CAIKWA010000076.1 GCA_903831005.1 uncultured Opitutia bacterium | reverse complement strand
GGGGCATGGTGCGGAACTGAAGTGCAAACGTGCAAACCGGCCTCCGGCCTGTGCAAAGGTGTAAATGTATTTCAAGGGGTCGGGGCAGGGGTAGGGGCAGGCATACAACTTCAGTACCCGAATCTGAGTTTACGCATCTAGTGACCAGTGACCTGGCTCCCGACGGCCGAGACCACAGACCTAAAAGGTTTTCCTGCCCCGACCCCTGCCCCTACCCCTAAATACACCTTTGCACTTTTGCACAGGAGCTCCGCTCCGATTTGCACCTTTGCACTGCCTTTAGTCCGGCCCTTGTCCTTTGCTCCTCCCTCTCCTCCATCACCTCGGCCCTTCCTGGCTCGCCCGTCGCGTTCGCTGGGCGTGCGAGCGTAGGCTCGGAGCCTGGGAATGGCGCTCGCCGATGCAGCCGTGGAAAGATTTCGCGCCGGACTTTGATCCCAGCGCTTGGCGTAAGTCCGCGCCGCGTCTGCCGATCGCCAACCTGGAACGGGCCCACCTTGCACCTCAACTAGAAGCTTGGTCCGTCGAGTCCGGCGCCACTCCGGTCGCCGAAGCCGACGCCTTTGCCCGCGGCTACGCGCGCGTGTTTTCCGATCGCCTTGTCGAGGTAGGACGCCCCGATCGCTGGACCCGTAGCGTCCTGACCGGTCATTCCACCAATCCTTACGCGCACTGGTCCCGTCTCCGTGACTCGGGCTCCGATGACATCAAGGGTGTCTGGGAGCTCTCCCGCTTCTCTTGGGCCTATACGCTCGTCCGTGCCTGGCTACGGGATGGGGACGAACGCCACGTCGAGCTCTTCTGGTCGACGCTCGAGGATTGGATGACGCGTAATCCGCCTAACCGCGGGCCGAATTGGATGTGCGGACAGGAAGCAGCGTTTCGGCTAATCGCGGTCACGTTCGCCGTCCAAGCCTTCCGTCACCATCCTTTTTCGACCGATGCACGTCTGACGCTCGCGGCCCGTTTCGCCGACGCTACCGGCCAACGCATCGCCTTCCATCTGGATTACGCCCTGTCTCAGCAGAACAACCACGGCATCTCGGAAGCCATCGGCCTGCAGACCGCCGCCACGTTCTGGCCCGGCCTTGCCGGCGCCTCACTTTGGTATCGCGATGGCATGGCGGCCCTCGCGCAACAGTGCTCCGAATTGATCGGCCCCGATGGCGGCTTCAGCCAGCACTCGACGAACTACCATCGACTGCTCTTGCAATTACTGACCTGGTCCGAGGTCGTGGAGCGTTCCGTACGCGACACTTTACCCGAAGCCGTGCGAGCCCAGGCCGGTGCGGCGACCGACTTCCTGGTCACGCTTATGGAAACGGACGGCACTGTCCCACGCTATGGCGCCGATGATGGCGCCAATCTCTTCCCACTGAGCGGATGCGGCTTCGAAGATTTCCGCCCGGCGGTTGGCGCGGCTCTGGCGCTCTTCAAGGGCGAACGCCTGCCGTCCGGACCTTGGGACGAGTCAGCCCTCCTCCTGCTCGGGTCGGTCTCGGCGAGCGCTGACCCTGCACTGCGTCCGCCCGCTGAATTTCGCGATGCCGGCGTCTTCCAGCTTCGCCATCCACGCGGTACGATTTTCTTTCGTGCCCCGTCGGAATTCCGCACGCGCCCGTCGCACGCCGACCAGCTGCACGTCTCGCTCCACTGGGATGGCGAGTGGATTGCTGAAGACCCCGGCACGTATTCTTATAACGCGCCGGGAGGTTGGGACGGTTTCGCGGCTTCCCGTTTCCACAATCTCGTCACGGTCGGCGAGTTTGACTCCATGCGGCGGGTTGGCCGCTTTCTCTGGCTGCCGTGGGTCGGATGCGACGTGCGCTGGCAGTTCGATGGCGTCGCCGCCTCACACCTCGGCTTTCCTGGCTTCAAGGCTCAGCGCCGTGTCGTGAAGGTCCCGCATGGATTTGTGATCATCGATCGCCTGACCGGCCTCCTAAAGCAGGATGGACTCTTCACCCTGCGCTGGCACGGTCGCACGCGCGAAGGCCTCGAGCAGCTGACCGTCGCCTGCTCCGCTCCGTCCACGGAGGAATATGTGTCGGCCCTTCCGGACGGCGGGGAAGGGTGGCACTCCTCGCATTACGGCTCAAAAGAACCTTCCTGGTGCCGACGCATCGCCGCGACCGGCAATGACATCACCTTCGTCACCGCGCTTGGTTGTTCCCTGCGTCTCGAAGCCCACAGTTTTTTTGCCGACGGCGAAGAGTATCCGCTCGAGTGAGTCGCTTCAAGAAAGTGCAAAAGTGCAAATCGGCCTTCGGCCTGTGCAAAGGTGCAAATGTATTTCAAGGGGTAGGGGTCGGGGCAGGGGTAGGCATACAACTTCAGTACCCGAATCTGAGTTTACGCATCTAGTGACCAGTGACCTGAACCCGACGGCCGAAACCCGTGACCTGAAATTTTTCTAGCCCTAGCTCTGGCACTAGCCCTAAAAACACCTTTGCACTTTTGCACAGGAGCTACGCTCCGATTTGCACCTTTGCACTACCTTCCCCTTGTCCCCGTGCCCCCGTGCCAGCTTGCCCCCTAATCTAGCCATGCCCTCCCTCGCCCTCATCGTCGGTACGCGCCCCGAGTGCATCAAGCTCGCGCCGGTGTTCGCCGAGCTGCGTCGCTCCGGCAAGGTGCGCCCGCTGCTGGTCTCGACCGGGCAGCATCGCGAGCTGCTTGACCAGGCGCTGGCTTCGTTCGGGCTCAAGCCGGATGTCGACCTCGGGCTGATGCAGCCCGGTCAGTCTTTGCCGGACCTCTCGAGTCGCGTGCTGACCGGTGTTTCCGCCTGGCTCGACGAAGCGAAGCCCGCCGCGATCCTCGTGCAGGGCGATACGACCACG
>CAIKWA010000075.1 GCA_903831005.1 uncultured Opitutia bacterium | reverse complement strand
TTTCAAGATGAACGAGCCGGAACGTAACGGCGCGATCTTCATGCAGACGACGGCGGATTACGCGCGCGGCTCCAGCGGCGGCCCGATCATCGACGGCTTCGGCAACGCCGTCGGCATGGTGGCTTCGACCACGCCAGTCTTCACCCTGCCGCCGACGCACGCCGCGACGTCCAAGGACGCCAAGCCGACGACCCCCAGCCAGCAGATGGTCCGCCATAACTGCGCGACCGCCCGGGCGATCCTCGACCTGCTCCGGCAGAAGTAAGCCGGCTTAGGCGTGGCCAGGCGTCCGCGGATAGGCGATGACGTCGCGAATGTTGCCTTCGCCGGTGACGAACATGAGCAGACGCTCGAAGCCGAGCCCGAACCCGGCATGCGGCACGGAGCCGAAGCGCCGCGTGTCGACGTACCAGCCATAGCCATCCAGGTCGAGGCCGTGCGACCGCATCGCGGCGACCAGCCGATCGAGGCGTTCTTCGCGCTGGCTGCCTCCGACGATCTCACCGACACCGGGTACGAGGACGTCCATGGCGGCGACGGTCTTACCGTCGTCGTTCTGGCGCATATAGAAAGGCTTGGCGGACTTAGGGTAGTCGAAGACCGTCACGGGACACTTGAAGTGCTCCTCGGTCAGGTAACGCTCATGCTCGGACTGAAGGTTCTCCCCCCAGATGACGGGGTACTCGAACTTGCGACCGCACTTCAGGAGGAGCTCCACGGCCTCGGTATAGGAGACCCGCGCGAAGGGGCGTTCCGCGACAAACCGCAGGCGCTCGAGGAGGCCCTTGTCGACGTAGGCATTGAAGAATTCGAGTTCGTCGGAACACTCTTCCAAGGCCGTCTTTACTAGGTGTTTCACCAGTTCCTCGGCGCAGCGCATGTCGCCCTCGAGGTCGCAGAAAGCCATCTCGGGCTCGATCATCCAGAACTCGCTGGCGTGGCGGCTGGTGTGGGAATTCTCTGCCCGGAACGTAGGCCCGAAAGTGTACACATCGCCCAGCGCGCAGGCGAGCGTCTCGCCCTCGAGCTGACCTGATACGGTGAGATAAGACTGCTTCGCGAAGAAATCGGCGGCCCAATCGACCTTGCCTTCAGGCGTCTTCGGCGGGGCGACCGGATCGAGGGTCGTGACGCGGAAAAGTTCGCCGGCGCCTTCGCAGTCGCTGGCCGTGACGATCGGCGTATGCACGTAGGCGAAGCCGCGGTGCTGGAAGAACTCGTGGACGGCCATGGCCATGCGGCTACGGACGCGCATCATCGAGCCCAGGCGGTTGGTCCGGGCGCGCAGATGGGGAATCGTGCGCAGGAACTCGACGGTATGACCCTTCTTCTGCAGAGGGAAAGTCTCGTCGGCCCGACCCAGCAACCGGAAAGCCGTGGCCTTAAGTTCCCATTTCTGCCCCTTGGCGGGCGAAGGCACGAGTTCGCCGTCCACGCTGACCGAAGATCCCGTCAGTGCTTCCTTGAGCTGTTCCGCACCAGGCGTAGCGGCATCGACCACCACCTGGAGATTCTTGAAGCAGGAGCCGTCGTTGATCTCGACGAAGGAGAAGTCTTTCGCATCACGGCGGGTACGGACCCACCCGGAGACCGTGACCCCTTGGAGCGGCTGCTCCGCGGCGAGAGCCTGCTTGACCTTGATTCGCATGGGGTAATTTGCACCACCCTGCCCGCCGAAACAAGCGAGAGATGCCCTGAGGGTAAGCTACGGCCCGTTTTTTCGGGTCGGGCTGGACAAGCCCGCCCCCTTTAACACGCTCCAAACCCTTCACTCATGAACGCACTCGAACAGCTTCGCCAACACACCAAGGTCGTCGCCGACACCGGCGACTTCGCCGCCATGAAGGCCTTCAAGCCTCTGGACGCCACGACCAACCCCAGCCTCATCCTCAAGGCGGTCCAGATGCCTGAGT
>CAIKWA010000074.1 GCA_903831005.1 uncultured Opitutia bacterium | reverse complement strand
GGCATCCTCACCGGAGACTTCGGCGCTTATAAATATCTCGGTACCAGCATCGCGGGCTTCCCTGATGCCGCGGGCCTCGATGCGGAGCTCAAGGCCGTCGGATTCGCCAAGGTGAGCCATAAAAGGATGCTTTTCGGCACCGTGGCCCTCCATCAGGCACAGGCCTGAAAAATTCCTTGCCTTAGGGACCGGGGGTCGTTTGCTCAATTCCTCACTACGGGCTCGTGGTGAAATGGATATCATTTCTGACTACGGATCAGACGTTTGGGGTTCGAATCCCTACGAGCCCACCACTTTGAGCGCTAACCGGATTAAACCCCGGTTAGTTGTATTTACAGGATAACCAGCGGTTAGCGGTTGGCGGTTGGCGGATAGGAAGCCCCAGACCAAGGGGAGACCGGAAAGGATGCTGTGGACCTATTAAGGGTGCCAGGTGACAGCCATCGGGGCATCGGCCACTCGGGGGTCAGCAGTTCGGACATCGGCCGTCGGCTCCAGACTCCGGCGGCTGAGTCTAAAAACACCCCAGCCAATAATCCGGTTTCCGGTCTCCCTTTGCGTGAATGGCACTCCCAACCGCCAACCGCTATCCGCTTACACCTTGTATACATCCGGCATCTTCGTGCCCGACGGATAGACGTAAGCCCGGTCCTCGAAATTGCGTAGTTCGACGATCCCGTCGTGGATGGCCTGGACGTATTCGGGATTGATCGGGACCTTCCCGCCGCCGCCAGGGGTGTCGATAATCAGCTGTGGCACCGCGTAACCCGTCGTGTGGCCGCGCAGCGCGCGGATGATATCGATACCCTTCTGAATGGGCGCGCGGAAATGGGTCGAGCCTTCGATGAGATCGCAGGCGTAGAGATAATACGGTCGCACGCGCATCATCAGTAGACGGTGGACGAGCGACTTCATCACTTCGACGTCGTCATTGACGCCAGCGAGGAGCACGGACTGGTTACCAAGCGGCACGCCGGCGAAGGACAGGCGTTCGCACGCCGTCGCGAGCTCACGCGTAACTTCCTTGGGATGGTTGGTATGGATGCTCAGCCAAATGGGTCCGTGCTTACGGAAGACTTCGGCGAGCTCCGGCGTGATGCGCTGCGGGAGGAAGACGGGGATGCGTGAACCGATGCGGATAAACTCGACGTGCTTGAACGCGCGCAGGCGTCCGAGGAGCGCATCCAGCTTGGCGTCCGAGAGCAGCAACGGATCGCCACCGGAGAGAAGCACGTCGCGGATCTCGGTGTGCGCTTCGATATATTTCAGTCCGGCCTCGAGTTCGGGATGGAAATCATAGGCTTGGGCGTTCGAGACCAGGCGGCTACGCGTGCAATAACGGCAATACGACGCGCAACGGTCGGTGACCAGGAACAGCACGCGGTCCGGGTAGCGATGGACGATACCAGGGACCGGCATCGTGCCTTCTTCGCCTACGGGGTCCTCGGATTCACCCGGAGCAACGTAGGATTCCTCGATGCGCGGGATGACTTGCCGGCGCACCGGGCAGTTCGGGTCCTTCGGGTCGATGAGGTTAAAGAAATGGGGCGTAATCGAGAGCGAGAGCTTGTGCGGGGCGAAGAGACACCCTTCCCGCTCCTCCTTGGTGAGCTCGAGCATCTCCTCGAGTTGGGCCAGCGTCGTGATGCGATTGCGCAGCTGCCAATGCCAGTCGTTCCAGTCGGCGGCAGGCACGTCTTTCCACCGGCCTTGGCCGGCATGCCAGTTTTCGCGTAGGTCCTGAGGATACATTGGCTAAAAGCCTACCCTAACGATCGTGACGCCCAATGCAAACGGGGAAGCACATCGCCTTAAGGCAGTGGCGGCGGGCCCTTGCGCCGGAACCAGCCCGCGAATGGATGCCAGAGCTGCCCCAAGTAGCCCGTCGGCACTGGCTCGGTAGCGCCGAAGTTCTGCGGCAGCCGGTCGCGCGGCATGTAGTAAGTACCAAACAGAATATCCCACAGCGGCAACAGTCCCGCGAAGTTCTTGTCGATGGCTGCTGGGTCCTTCGAGTGGTGCCAGCGGTGGAAGACCGGCGTCGCGATGACCGAGCGGAGCGGGCCGAAATCCCAGTCGATATCGGCGTGCAGGAAAATCGCGTAGAAGGTCAGGAAGCCCGCAACGCCTGCGGTGACGGTTGGGTCAAAACCAAGGAACAGGATGGGCACCGCCGGAGCGATCTTATCGACGGCCTCGTTGACCGGATGCACGCGCACGCTGGAAAGCCAGTCGAGTTCTTCGGAACTATGGTGCACCGCATGGAATGGCCACCAGGAGCCCGTATGGAAGAGCCGGTGGATCCAGTAGCCGAGGAAATCCGCCAGCAGGTAGATCTCGATTGCCTGGAGCCAGACCGGCTGGGCGGCCACCGGGCCGAAACCGCGATACTGCTGCGCCTTCAGTTCTTCCGCCGTCGTGACTCCGGCCACGACGAGCACGATGAGAGGTGCAATGAGCAGGAAACGCGAGGCCAGCTTGAAGAGCTCAATGGTGAAGAAATAGGCGGTATCGGTCAGCATCCCCCGGCGGAAGAACCCCGGACGCCGACGCGCCCCCATAATCCGCTCGATGAAATAGAAGACGAGGCCCAGCAACAGCAGCCCAAGCAGGTGCTTGACCGTGTGAGCCTGGATTTCCATCCGCTTCGCTTACTGCTTCTCGACGATCCACATGTTGCGGAACTCGACGGCGTCGCCGTGCCACTGGAGGGCCAGGGGGAGCTTGTCCGCATGCTTCGCGTAAGGGGGATTCTTCTTATGGCTGCTCGGACCGATGTATTCGGTGCCGTCCTGGACCTTGACGCCGTTCATGACGACGGTGATGCGGGCCTTGCTGGCGACAGAGCCGTCGGCGTTGAAACGCGGGGCGGTCCATTCAATGTCGTAGCTGTTCCAGCTGCGGGAAGGCAGGCAGGCGTTGAAGGCGGGCGGCTGTTGGCCGTAGATCGCGGCGGTCATGCCGTCGGCGTAGGTCTCGGTCTTCGAGCAATCGAGGACCTGGATCTCATAGGTCTTCATGAAGAAGATGCCGCTGTTCGAGTTGCCCTGGCTCTTCTTCTTGGGGTCGGTATCGTAACCGGCGGCGGAGCGCCATTCGACATGGAGGGTGATGTCACCAAAGGAACGCTTGGTGCGGATGCCGTTAGTGCGGGCGGTCATCACGCCGTCCTTGATCTCCCAAGTGACGGGAGTCTTGTTCTTCGCGTTCGGGGTAGCATCAGCCTCCCACTCCTGGGCGGCGTCGGCGCCACCGACTAAGACGACGGCTCCAGCGGGGGCGGCAGCTTCATTGCACTTCAGCTTGGCGGCGTCGGCACGGGGCGGCTGCGGGCGGGCGGAGTCATGGACGCGCCACTGAGTGCCCGGGATGAAAGGGGTATCGGTGTAGCCTTCGGCGGCGACAAGGCCGCTGGCGGCAAGGATGGACAGGAGGGAAGCGAGACGCATGGGGTGTGAGGGTGCAGACAGGTTGAAGGGAGAGAGGTTCAACGGAAAGGGGAAATGAATCAGGGGTCGGGGCAGGGGTAGGGATAGTTGATCCAGCCACCCGCCACCCGAAATGACACCCACTACCCCCACCCCAACCCCTACCCCTAAATTAACCTATTTTCCCTTCATTCTGGCCTATCCCGAGCCCTAGCCCTGTCCCTCCTTCGGCCCAATTCCATTGCCCTCACCCTCCCGTTTCTCCAACTTACGGCCCATGTCCGCGCCCAAGGCCCGCTTCACCCTCGAATTCGAAAAGCCCCTCCGGGAGCTCGAGGACAAGATCAACTCCCTCCGGGCCTCCTCCGAGTCCGCCGGGATGGATGTTTCCAAGGAGGTCAAGTCCCTCGAGGTCAAGATGGAGCAGACCCGTCGCGAGGTCTACGGCAACCTGAACCCCTGGCAGCGCGTCCAGCTGGCTCGCCACCCTCGTCGCCCCTACTCCCTGGACTATATTGGCATGCTGTTCGACGACTTCCAGGAGCTGCATGGCGACCGTCTCTACATGGACGACGAGTCCATCGTCGGTGGCACGGCTTTCTTCGAAGGCCGTCCAGTCATGGTCCTCGGCCAGCAAAAGGGTCGCGACACGAAGGAGAATCTTCGTCGTAACTTCGGCTGTCCTAATCCCGAAGGCTACCGCAAGGCCCTTCGCCTGATGAAGATGGCCCACACTTTCGGCCTCCCGATCATCACCCTCGTCGACACCCCCGGCGCCTTCCCTGGTATCGGCTCCGAAGAGCGACACGTCGCCGAGGCGATCGCGGTCAACCTCCGCGAGATGAGCCAGTTCGGCGTGCCCATCATCACCTTCGTCATCGGCGAAGGCGGTTCCGGCGGCGCCCTCGGTATCGCGGTCTCGAACAAAGTCTACATCCTCGAGAACGCCTACTACTCTGTCATCTCCCCCGAAGGCTGCGCCGCGATTCTCTTCAAGGACCGTGCCCACGCCCCGAAGGCCGCCGAGGCCTTGCGCCTCGACGCTCCTAATCTCCTCAAACTCGGCGTCGTCGACGGCGTCGTCAAGGAACCGCTCGGCGGCGCCCAAGAAGATCCCGCCGCCACGGGCTCTGCCATCCGGAAGACCTTACGCGACTCGCTCGCCGAGCTTTCCAAGGCCTCGCCGGAGAAGCTCATTGCGATGCGTTACGCGAAGTTCCGTGCGATGGGTGTTTACTCGGAATAAGCCGAACGCTTGGTCGACAAAAAGGGGCGCCAGGGGCGCCCCTTTTTATTGCAGAACTTCGCCGCTCAGCCGCCGTTCGCCAACAGACGGATGTAACGGGAATAATTCCGGCCGTGCTGATTGATGATGCGCCTGTAATCGGCAGGATTGGCGAGCGTGGACGCACCGCCGAGCTGCTGGAGGGCCCGTAGTTCCTTCGAGCCATCGGGCGTGAGCACGGTCAAGGAGACCTCAACCGCCTTCAGGGAGTAAGGTAGATAAGGCAAAGGCTTGGCGGTCGCCACGCCAGAGGTGCCATTCGTGAGCAGCGCATCGGGATACATCCGATCTGCGAAGACCCGCAGACGGGAACTAAAGTAGTCGTACGGATGCACTTGGGCGATCGAAGGCATGGGGGTGGGGATTGCTAAGGTCGTCGGTGCATAGCGTAACGGGGCGGCCGCCGTGGAGGTGCTGCTGGTAGCCGCACGGAAGGCACCTCCATAGCCGCCATGCAAGGTCGACCCGAACTTGAACGTATCCAGCGCGACCGGCAGAACCGGACGAAGGGATTGCGGCAACCGCTTCACTGGATCCTTTAGCGCCGGGTCGACGGCGTCAGAAGGGAGGGATGAGGTGCACCAGAAAATCAGGTTCATCGCGACGACGTTTGAGCCGATGAAATTCTGGTCGTCGAGCGTCCAGCACGGAGGGTTGGACGTCAGGTTGGTGTCGATGAGAACCTTGCTCTGCTTTTGGCCGCCGGCGTCGGTGGCGCCGTAGTTAGAGATCAACCGAGGGGGGCCAGACCAATAGTCCCAAGGCGTCGGCGCCTTCGACAACTCCGGAGCAGGTTCACCCGACGGCGGGGACTTGAAGATGATTGGCAAGGCCTCGGTGAAGGTACCCTCGGGGTCGACGATGGTACGATAGACGCCGTACACCTGCTGGATCGGTTCACCTGGCATATCGAACGGCGAACGCTGACCCAGTCGGTAGGAAATCGCACAGACATCACCCTTCAAGGACTGGCGCGGTGTCGATGCGGCGGGATTCCAGCGCGGACGATCCGGGGGGGACGCAAAGAACATCAAGATGGGCTGGTCGAGCCCCTTCATATTACCAATCGGCGCAGGCGCCTTCGCGGGGGCTCCGGGGGAACCAGGCAAGATGACTTCCATCCAGCAACGACCGTCGGGACGAAGGATGGCGGTCTGCAGGTCATTCTCGAGCGCATCTAGGACGCCACGGCCTTCAGACTGGGTGGAAAGGTCGGCGACCGCACGATCGTAGGCCTTGAAGGTGTCGCTCGCGATCGTCACGACGGCTAGGACGATGATGACCATGATCGAGGTGGCCACCATGACCTCGAGGAGCGTAAAGCCCCGACGGAGGGCATGCGAAAAGGAAGGTGTTTTCATCGGCTGATGACGATATTTTGGACGAGCAAAGGATTCTCCTCCCGAGCCTTGAAGATCGCGGAGTCCACGTAGTCGTGAGGAAAGAATTCCGCCACCACCGGCAGGTAGGCCAGCGCGTACTGTCGAGGGTCGACGGGCAGGTCTACGCCTGTCGCCCACTTAGCCGAATTCGGCTCACCCGTCGCAACATCCAGTTTATAACGCTGGCCGACGAGCAGCTTGGAAAGCGACAAACGGACGCGCATCGGCGTGCCGACGATGTTACGCGTGCCGGCGGCGAGGGGGCTGAGGTTATCATTATTACCCTTACAGCTAGCCACTTCCATCACCGAAGGATTCGACGAGAGATTATATTGGACATTCCCGCCGGCCACCTGCGCGTCGGACGTGGCCAGGACGACCTTACGCTCATAGACATACAACCAGACAGCGGTGTTCGCGCCGTTGTCCTTGGCGCCGGCGAGCAGACGGTAGGCGATATCAAAATTGCTCGCCGGATTAGTCGAATCCGGATCGAGCGAGGTAATCCCCTGCTGCAGGTAGGTAGTGTTCGTGGCGGTGGTATCCGCGGCCGACGTCAGGTAGAGGATGGAACGAGGGTTCTCCAAGGCGCCGACCAAGCGGGTGACACCGGCCAGCGCGCGATTAGTCTGCATGATGTCGTCGACCTGCTGGAAGGTGGAGCCTAGGATGCCGACCAACGACATGATCGCGATACCGACGATGCCGATGGCGAGCGTGACCTCGACTAAGGAGAAGCCGCGGCGGGAAGAAGGTGAAGATCGCATGGTGTTCATTTGGTCAGATTGGCCTTGTCCATCTCGTCGGGGTCGCTCGTGAAGGAGACGTCACCGTTCGGACGGAGCGCGAGCGCGGCGAACTGGCTCTCCGAGGCGAGGTTGAGCGCCACGCTGGTCCCATCCAGCATCATGGAACCCTTGGCGAGGACGATCATGACGCGGCCGAGATGGTTGGAAGCGCCGCTCGGCTGAATTTCGATATAATACCACTTCTTGGCGCCCATGGCGCTCATCGACTGGAGAGCGGTGGGCTGATTGACGGGCGTGAACATCACCCAAGGGGGGCTGCTGCCAGCCGAATCCAGCGGGTTACCGGTGTTGTCGGCAATCGACCCGATGATGCTGCGACGGGTGTTGGCCAGCATGGGCGCTCCGGGAGGAGGGTTGATGGTCGTGGTGGTGTCGGACTTGGGCGGAATGAAGTACACGCCGGCCGGAAGCATCGAGGTTCCCTCCGGTGAAACCCAGGTGTAACGATTGTCGTTCGTGGCCGTAATCAAGGCGGGGTCGGTCAGGCCAGCCGAAGCCAACGACACGCCGCCGACGGCAACGCAGAATTGGCGGAGGTGATTCACCGGATCCGTGGGGTCGTTAAGGATGAGCAGACGATAACGAGAATTGTAGGAGATGCCCGTACCGGCGGTACCACGATTCATGAGGGCCATCGCGCGGACAGAACGAATCGTGGAACCGACCATGCGCTGCCCAGCCGGGAGGCCACCGCCGTCGCCAGTGCTCAGCCCGAGGAACATGCCGGAAATAAGCAGGATGATTGTGATGACGAGCAGGAGCTCAATCAGCGTGAACCCTCGGCGGGTCCGGCGTTGGGGGAGGGGCGCGCTCATCACTGGATGGCGATGACGTCGGCGAGATCGAACTCCGTCAGGCCACCCGCGGAGGCGAAATCACCGCCAGCGATCGTGGTGTAGATGATTACACGGGCGGGAATGCCGGTGGTGCCCAAGGTAGCGAGGTCGTCCGGCCAGACGCCGACGGGCGGAGATGCCGTCGGCGCTCCCTTGAGGTTACCCGAGCCGTCGGTGTCGAAGATGATGCGGATTTTATTGTTACCGAAACGATCCACGAGCTTGGAAGCCTCCGTCAGGTCGTTGCCAGAGAAACCCGGATCTTCGAAATCATCGCGCGCAAAGGAGCAGAACTCCTCGGCGTTGCGATTGAACTTCGCGCGATCGCCGGTAGGGCCGCCGCTGAGCAAAACGCCCATCGCCGACTTCGCGGACATTGCCTTGATGAAATTCGACCCAATTGGGTCGACGTCCAACTGGTGGAGCGTGTCGGCCGCGGTGTTATATTTGACCGTCCCGATGTTGGGGTAGAAACCGTAGACCTGCTTGTAACGAGTCACCCCGTTGGCCCACTGCGAAAACGTCGACTGCGCCGTGGCGAGCTTGGCCTTCTTGCGGATACCGCCGATGGCCGGGAAAAGCACTCCCGCCAGAATGCCGATGATGGCGATGACGGTGAGAAGCTCGATGAGCGTGAAGCCTGGGCGACGACGGGAGGTCATAGAAAATCGGGGTGGATTGCGGGGAAAGACATCTTACCCCCGACCCTCGCAGGTTGAACAGTCAAAAACCGCCTATTTCTCCACCCAACCCCTCACTTGAGCCAAATAAAGCAAGCAAGGGCCAAAGCCGTGGGAGTCAGCGCCCAGAGGAATAGCCGCCAAGCCGAAACCCCTTCAGGGAACCATGGCGAAAGAATGGACTGACCAGCCGGATTCGGGGCGTTGGCGATAACGGTAAGACCACCCCCCGCCAAGGCCCCTGCCACCACGGCATGCCGCAAAGCCTCCGCCGCTGGGCCAGCCGCCGAGAAAGCCGGCACCTGTGAGGCGAGATAGGTCACCGCGGCGTTGTCATTGAACGCCGTCAGGAAAGTTGCCGTAGCCAGCAAGGCCCCCTCTCCCATCCGGCTGAGCACCGGCGAGATCCACCATCCTTGCACGCCGCCGAGTACGACGAGTCCGGCCAGGAAGAAGCCGACGAGCGCCGGCCCTCGCAAGCCCGGTGCGGGCTGCCAGCGGGAGGTCGCGGTGGTGAACGCCAAGAAGACGAGGAACCCACCCAACATGAGAATGGGCCGATGCTCGGTCAGCATCAGGACCGTCCAGACCATGCAAGCGAGGTGGAAGACGATAACCCAGGCGGGCATCGGCGGCTGGGGGGCTTTGTCCTCCGTCGCTCCCTTGAGCGACGCAAGCTCGCGTCGAAACCAGAATAGATAAGCGCAGTTCGAAAGCAGGATGGAGACGAGCGCGGCGATCCCGAAATGCGCGAAGACATCCTTCAACCCCCAGCCCCATTTCGCGGCGACCATGACGATAGGCGGGGCGGCGAAATGCGTCAAAGCGCCGCCGACAGAGACATTCACGAACAGGAGCGCCAAGGTGGCGTAGCGCAGTGGCTCGGAGGGTTTTAGGCTGTAGAACTGGGCCGAAAGTAGCATCGCCCCGATCGTCATCGCCGCGGGTTCGGTGATGAGCGATCCGAGCAACGGCGCGAGCGTGAGCACCACGAACCAATGCGCGATGGGGGTGCCGCCGAACAGCCGCCCAACGCGACCGAGCAAACCTGCCGCCAAGGCCATCACGGGCTTCGATGCGGCCATGACCATAATGACGAAGACGAAAAGGGGTTCGACGAACTTGGACGGGCCGTCCGCGGCGGTGGCCACGTATTCACCGCTCTCGACGTAACGCGTCGCGAAAGCCCAGCCCTTGCCGGGCCAGCAGACCATCAGGATGAAAAGCACGATGGCCCAGAGGCCGAAGACCACCTCGACCTCACCGAGCAGGTGCAACGCCGCACCCTTGAGTCCACGCTGCTTCTCTGCGGAGTGCGCGGCCCGCGCAATCATCGGACACAGGAACGCATGCGCGACCGCGGCGAAGAAGACCAAGGTACCGGCCAGCAAGAAAAGGTCCGCCGACATGGTGGCAGCGAGTTCGGACCAGAGGTCTGGCTGGGCGGGCATGCCCCACCACACCGCAACGTGGCAGGGTTGGCAATCCTAGCCGAACGGCTACTTGGGAGCAGGCACGACGTCCGGGCGGGCCCCACCGAGGGCCTTCACGAGGTCAACCTGGGCGCCGAGGCGATCCAGACGGACGCGAGCGACGGCCACCTGCGATTCGGCCCGGAGGCGGCGGGCGGCCAGCAATTCCATTGGGCCAGTCTGACCTTGCCGGGAACGTTCGACGGCGATCCGGTAGGCCTCGTCAGCCGCCCGCGCGCGGCGGGCGGCGGCGGTGGCCGAGGCGGCGGTCTCCCGGACGTCAACCAAGGCGTCACGGACCTCGCGACAAGCATTAAGGAAAGCCTTCTCATAGGCGGCAGCAGCTTGGTGCTGCTCGGCGACGGCGCCTTCGACGCGCGCTGCGCCGCGACCGAAATCAAATAACGGATAACGGAGATCGACGCCGAGCGAAGACGTCGCGGTCGCCCCGTCAAACAAGGCGTTGAGCTCGCGGCTTTCGGAGCCAATCGCGCCGGTCAGAGTGAAGGTAGGGAAACGCGCGGCCTTGACGTAGCCAATGCGCGCATTGGCCGCGACGAGCGCCTGCTCAGCGGCGACGACGTCAGGACGGCTCGCCAAAAGGTCGGTCGGTAGGCCCGGTGCCACGGGCGCCGGAAGACGGAGGCCGTCCTGACGGCGCACGGTGATCGTCAACACCGGCTGGCCCGTCAGCGTGCCGAGCAGGTGCTCCGCAGCGGCACGCGAGCGGCGAGCGTCGGCCAGCGTGGCGACCGCCGCAGAACGCGCGACCTCGGCCTGGGCGACCTCGTTCGGACCAGCAGCCCCGACGGCCGCGCGCTTGGCAATAATGGCGGCTTCCTCGTCGCGGGCGGCCGAGACTTCTTGTGCCGCCAGCGACTGCGCATCGGCTGCGCGCAGAGCGGCGTAGGAGCGCACGACGGCGGCTCCGACCGAAAGTTCAACCATGCGCCGCGCCTCACGGGCGCCCAACAACTGCGCGCGCGCCGATTCCTCCGCCCGGCGGAGCTTACCCCAGAAATCCAGTTCAAAGGACGTGGTGAGCCCGCCGCGGGCGTTGGTGCGATGCCGCCCCGTCGAGGCGAGATTTTGATTATAGGCGCCTTCGCTGAGCTTACTTGCACTGACCCCGCCAACCGCGTCGACCTGCGGCAAGCCAGCCCCTTCGGTCTCACCGAGGACGGCGGCGGCTTGCTCCACGCGGGCCACTGCGATGCGGAGGTCGGCATTGGCCAACAAGGCCTTGGCCACGAGGGCGTCGAGCTCCGGATCGCCCAGTGACTTCCACCATTCGGCCCGGACGGCCGCGCCACCCTTCCCTGCTTCCGGGAAGACTTCAGCCTTGGGTAGCTCGGGGCGGACATAGTCAGGGCCGAGCGTGCAACCGCCAAGGAGGCCGAAGCAGAGAAGAAAAGGAAGTCGGGAAGCGATCATGACTGGGCGGTGGGCTGCTTGTCCTTCCGGCCCGAAAGCAGATGGAAGAACCATGGGATGAACAAGGTGGCGACAAAGGTGTCGACGAGCATACCGCCCAGTACGCCAGTGCCCATCGACTGGCGCGCCGCGGCGCCGGCGCCACTGGCGAAGGCGAGCGGGACGACGCCGAGCACGAAGGCCATCGAGGTCATGACGAGCGGGCGAAGGCGCATACGCGCGGCCTCCACGGCGGCATCAGCCGCCGAACGGCCGGCCTTGCGCGCAGTCTCCGCGAATTCAACGATCAGGATGGCATTCTTGGCCGCGAGCCCGATGAGCGTGACGAGCCCGATCTGGAAGTAGATGTCGTTCGGCATCCCGCGCACGAGGATCGCCAGTAACGCCCCGAGCAGCGCGAACGGCACGGTGAGCAGGACGCCCAAAGGTAACGCGAGGTCCTCGTACAAGGCCGCCAGAATCAGGAACACCATCAACAGGGCCAGAAGGAACGCTGGCAAGGCGGACGTCGCGGCCCGCTTCTCCTGCAGGGCCTGCGCGGTCCAGTCGATACCATAGCCGACGGGGAGGATGTCCTCAGCGATTTCCTCGACCAACGCGATGGCCTGGCCAGAACTCACGCCAGGGGCGGGCGAACAGATGAGGCGGGCGGAGAGAAATCCCATGTGCCGCTCAAGCTGTTCCGGCCCCGAGGAGGGCTTGAACTTCACGAAGCTGGACAGTGGGACCATCGCACCGTTCGCCGCGCGCACGTGCACGCGGCCAGCGGCGGCGGCATCCATACGATCAGCCGCCTCCGACTGCACAAGTACACGGTAGGTGCGACCTGAGAGCGTGAAATCGTTAGCGTAAACCACGCCGATGGTGGACTGCAGGGCCTCGTGGAGTTCGGGCAAGGTCACCCCGAGAGCCGCGGCGCGGACCTCGTCGACCTCCGCGAGAAACTGCGGCACGGCGGGGCGGAGGAAGACGCGGATGCCGGTCAACTCGGGCCGTGCGCGCAAGGCGCCCTCGAGCTTCTCGATGTTCGCGGCGAGACGCGCCGGGTCATCGTCATCCTTCGCCTGCAGATAGAATTCAAAACCGCCGGCGCTGCCAATGCCGCGGATGGCGGGAGGATTCACCACGAGGCACATGCCATCGGGCTGCGTCATCCCAATCGCGTTGAGCTGGCGAGCAAGGGCCTCGCCGCCAGGCGGACGGGTGCCGAAATCCTTCAGCGGCAGGAAGATTGTCCCGGAGTTGGTACGCTCACCGCCGCCGAGGAGGTCAAAACCACTGATCGCGAAGGTATGACGGACGGCAGGGTTCTCGCGCAGCTTCGGCGTGAGATTATCCATGAAAGTCTTCGTGCGATTGATGCCGGAGCCGTCCGGCAGCGCCACCATCGCGAGGAGATAACCTTGGTCCTCGGCCGGCAAAAAGCTACGCGGGATCTTCACCACCAACGCGATGTTCGCGACGGCGATGGCGAGGAACACTCCCGCCGCCGAACGGGGGTGGTCGAGTAGCCAGCGGACCGTGCGCGCGTGCCAGCCGGCGACCGCCGCAAAAGCGCGACCGAAAGCCTCTGAGAATCGTGCCATCAGTCCCACGGACGGACCGGGGGCGTGTGGCTTGAGCAACAGGGCGCAGAGCGTCGGCGTCAGCGTGAGGGCCACGAAGCCGGAAAGGATAACGGATAAAGCGACGGTGACCGCAAACTGGCGGTAGAGCACGCCGGCGATGCCGCCGAGGAAGGCGACCGGGAGGAAGACGCACACGAGCACGCAGACGATGGCGACAATCGCGCCAGCGACCTCGCGCACGGATTCCTTGGCGGCCTCGAACGGACTGAGGCCCTGCTCGCGCATGAGCCGCTCGGTGTTCTCGAGCACGACGATGGCGTCGTCAACGACGATGCCGATGGCGATGACCATCGCAAAGAGCGTCAAAATGTTGATGCCGTAACCCATCACCCAAAGGCCAGCGCAGGCGCCGATGAGCGAAACGGGCACCGCGATCATTGGAATAAGCGTGGCGCGCCAGGAGCCGAGGAAGAGGAAGACGACGAGTGCCACCAGGAAGGCGGCCTCAATGAGCGTATTGCGTACCTCGCCGATGGCGGAACGGACGAAGCGGGTGGTGTCAAACGGGATGCTATACTCGACATCCGGGGGGAACTGCTTCGTCAGCACGTCCAACCGAGCGCGGATGCGGTCGGCGGTCTCGAGGGCATTCGAACCGGTCTGCAGGAAGACCCGGATGCCGGCCACGGGCTTGCCGTCGAGCATGCTGAGCTGCTCGTAGCTCTGCGAGCCGAGCTCGACGCGGGCCACGTCGCGCAGGCGGAGGACACCCTCGCCGGCGGAGGAGCGGAGGACGATGTCGCCGAACTGCTCGGGCGTCGCAAGACGTCCGCGGGCAATGACGGGGACCACGAAGGCAGCGTCGACGGAAGGTTCCTGGCCGAGGCGGCCGACGGCATATTGACTGTTGGTCGCGCGGATCGCGCGGACGACCTCAGCCGAAGTAACGCCGAGCGCAGCCATACGATCCGGCCGCAGCCAGACACGCATCGCGTAGTCGCGGGCGCCGAAGACGCCAGCATCGCCCACGCCCGGAAGACGCTTCAGCTCCTCAACGACGACGGACGAAGCAAAGTTACTCAGGAAGACGGAATCCCGCGTGGCCTTGGGCGAGACGATCGACACCGACATGAGGATATCGTTCGAGCGCTTCTTGGTGATGACACCGAGACGGCGGACCTCCTCCGGCAGGCGCGGCTCGGCAAGCTTGACGCGGTTAGCCACGAGGATGGTCGCCATGTCAGGGTCGACGCCATTTTCAAAGGTGACGGTGATACTGAGGGCGCCGCTCGACGAGGAGTTGGACGAATAATAAAGGAGACCTTCGACGCCGTTAATCTGCTCCTCGAGGGGCGCGGCGACGTTATTGACCAGCGCCTCAGGGGAGGCACCAGGGTAGCTCGCCACGACCGTCACGGTGGGCGGCGCAATCTGCGGATACTGGGACAGCGGCAGGTTTCGGAGCGCGAGGCCGCCGACCAGGACGATGATGAGCGAGAGGACGGCCGAGAAAATCGGACGCTTGATGAAGAAGTCCCAGCCCATTTACTTTTGGGCCGGAGCGACGACGACAGGAGCGCCCGGACGCAGTTTGTGCAGCTGGTTGAGGATGACGCGGTCGCCAGGCCGCAAGCCGGTGAGGATTACGATATTCATCCCTTGGGCTTCACCCAAGGTAACCGGACGGGCCTCGGCGCGATCACCGGCGCCGACGACGAAGACGGAACGACCGGACGGAGCTTGGACAAGTGCAAGCTGCGGCACGAGGGTGGCGTCCTTGGCCTTCCCCCCGGTCACACGGACCCGGACGAACTGGCCAGCGAGCAAGCCAGCATCGGTGTTGGAGAAGCGGGCGCGGAGCTGGACCGTCCCCAGCCGGGTGTCCACTTGCGGCGAAGTGAAGTCAATCTTGCCGCGGACCGGATAAGCGGAGCCATTCGGCAACAGCAGCGTGACCTCGGCACCTTGGGCGGACTTGGCTCCAGCCGCGAACAGGCGATGGAAATCATCCTCGGAAAGGCCGAAGCGCGCCCAGACCTCATCCGCATTCACGATGGTGGTGAGCAAGCCGTCAGGCCCGGTTGGGGTGACCAACGTGCCTTCAGTCCGCAGGCGACGACCGGCGATACCGGCAACGGGCGAGCGAACCTCGCAGTAATCCAAGTCGAGTTTAGCGAGGCTGGCCTTCGCAGCGGCGGCGTCGCGCGCGCCTTTGGCGGCGGCGGCCATCGCCTGCGCATCGTCGGCTTCCTTGCGACTGGCAGCCTTTTGGCGAAGCAGCTCCGCCTGACGGACGGCCTCATCGTTCGCCTGCTGCGCCCGCGCGGTCTCCTGCGCGAGCTGAGCAACGGCTAAAGCATGTGCGGCGACATAGGGGGCCGGGTCGATCCGGAACAGGAGATCGCCGGCCTTCACCTGGGCGCCCTCGGCGTAATTGACCGTCTGCAGGATGCCCGTCACCCGCGCGCGGACTTCCACCTCACGCACGCCTTCGGTCTGCGCCGGCGCGATCGCCGTCTGCGCGATGTCGGCCAGGGTGACCGTGAGGACCGCTACCGGCAAAGGCGCGGGAGGCGGCTGGACTGGCTCCTGACGGCAGCCGATCAGGCCCAGGAGCGTGACCAAGCAGAGAACACCCTCGACAGGGCGAAGTTTACATACAGACATGTATGTAAATCTATTTGCCCCACCATGGCTCGCAAGACCAAAGCAGAGGCCGCCCTCACTCGTGACCGAATCGTTGCGTGCGCCCGGCAGGTCTTCAGCCGCGACGGGGTGACAAATACCTCGCTCGACCACGTGGCGAAAGAGGCTGGCGTCACCCGTGGAGCGGTCTACTGGCATTTCCGCAATAAGGCCGACCTCTTTATGGCCGTGCGCCAAGCAACGGGGATCCTCCTACGCTTCGGTGATTTTAAGACAGGCGATGCCTTGCGTCGTCTCGAAACAGGCCTGCATGAGGCTTTGCGACGCCTAGCCGAGGACAA
Source organism: uncultured Opitutia bacterium (assembly GCA_903831005.1). Classification (GTDB taxonomy): domain Bacteria; phylum Verrucomicrobiota; class Verrucomicrobiia; order Opitutales; family UBA953; genus UBA953. The sequence goes on along the minus strand of CAIKWA010000074.1, from coordinate 3,154 downwards.
GCAAGCCCGGGAGACGTACGAGGTCATGCTCTGGAAATGCGAATATGTCGGCGAATTTGCCGGCGTACGTAAAGACCTGATGTCGGCAGGAGCACTGTTCTTAGCCGAGGCGACCGAACTCTATGAAGAGGCCGCCCGGGAGAAACTACTCGCCCCAGGCCTCGACCCGCGACTCGCCGCCCGCGAAACGTTCTGCTTCTACGCTGGCATGCTCAAACTCTGGCTGGCCGATGAAAACGGCCAAGCGGTCCGGGCAGACATCCTGAAGGTGATTACTCAGCATATCGACAGCCGCCGACTCCGTCGGCCCGATCGCCAGAAGGCAGTTTGACTGCCTTCGCTGGCGCCCATATTAAAGCACCGTGAAGGCCCTCCCCGCCCTGCTCTGCCTGCTCCTGCTCGGGATAGCCCCGGCGCGGGCCGCCGACCCGGACGCGCCCCAGACGCTGCCCATCATCTACGATCAGCCGGGGGAGAAATACATCCTCCGCATCGATAATCGTCGCTACCAGCTGCCCTACGTAACGAAGGAAGGCGTGGTCCAGCTGATGACCTTCGCCAACTACCCGCGGACCAAGCTGCGCTTCGACGAGTACAAGCGCTCGCTCGAGGACAAAGCGAAGGCCGAGGCGCTCGTGCACCGCGCGCAGTCCAACGTCACCCGCGAGTCGGACCGCGTCACGCGCCTCCGCCGAAGCCTCGAGTCGCTCCGTTCCCAGGTCGCCTTGCTCCGTTCCCAGCCGACCATCGAAGTCCGCGAACTCCAGTTCCTCCAGGAACAGATCCGCAGCACCTCCGCAGCACTCGCCTCCGCCGAAGACATGGAAGCGAAGGCGCAAGCGAACCTCGATAAGACCAAGTCGTCCACGGAGTCGGCCTTCCAGCGCGCGGACAAGGCCCGCGAAGACTACATAGCCGCGCTCGATGAATACGAGAAGCCGCTGGCGCAGATCCGCGCAATCGCGATGACGCACGGTACCGCCCTCTGAATTTCCAAGCCATGAAGACCTCCGCCCTCCTCCTCGCTCTCCTCTTCGCCGCCTCAAGCGGCCTCGCTCAACAGGCTAAGCCCGCCGCGAAAGCCCCGGCCGCCAAAGCCGCGCCGAAGGCCGTCGACCGCTACGCGGTGCGCCCAGACGAGAAGGTCTCCTGGCATGACGTCCGCACCACGGACCTTGAAGGCCGCGCCTTCCCCGACGCCGAGCGTAAGAGCTACTTCGACCGCCTGCCCGCCGAGGCCGACGGTAAAGTCACCCCGGCCGTCTGGGGCCTGAGCCGCGACAGCGCGGGCCAGATGTTCCGCTTCCGTACCGACGCCACGACAATCTACGCGCACTACAAAGTGACCAAGTCACAGCTCGGCATGCCGCACATGCCCGCGACCGGCGTCAGCGGCCTCGACCTCTACGCCCGTGACCAAGACGGCAAGTGGCGCTGGGTGCAGGTCGTCCGCCCCGGTTCGCAGGAGATGAAGGTCCGCCTCGCCGAAGGCCTCGACGCCGGTGAACGCGACTACGCAATCTACCTCCCGCTTTATAACGGCGTGGAGTTCCTCCACGTCGGCGTACCCGAAGGCAAGAAGTTCGAAGGCCTCAAGCCGCGCGCGAAGCCCGTCGTGTTCTACGGCACCTCGATCACCCACGGCGCCTGCGCTAGCCGTCCGGGCATGGTACATACGGCCATCCTCGGCCGTCGCTTCGATGTGCCAGTCGTGAACCTCGGCTTCTCCGGCAACGGCCGTATGGACCAAGCCGTCGGTGATTTTCTGACGCGCATCGACGCCTCCGCCTACGTGATCGACTGCCTCCCGAACATGGGACCGAAAGACGTCTCGGAAAAGTGCGCGCCGCTCGTGAAGCAGCTCCGTGCCGCTCGCCCCGATACCCCAATCATCCTCGTTGAAGACCGCCGTAACACCGATTCGTGGATCATCGCCTCGCGACGCAAGCACCACGACGACAACCACGCCGCCCTCAAAGCTGCCTATGAACAACTTTTGAAAGAAGGCGTCAAAGGCCTGTCCTACGTGCCTGGCGACCACCTTTACGGCGACGACAGCGACGGCGCTACGGACGGCTCGCACGCGAGCGACTTGGGCTTCCACCGCCAAGCCGATATCTTCGAGCCCTTCCTCAAGGCCGCCCTCGGCCGCTGATTTTTCGCCCACCCCGCTGGCGAACGGGCCTATTCCTTTCACCCTAACCGACGATGACCCGCAGCTTCCGCTACTACGACCTCATCCTCGGCGCGTTCGTCGCGGTGCTACTCTGCTCGAACCTCATCGGCCCGGCGAAGGTCGTGCAACTCGACCTGCCCTTCTTCGGCAAGACCGACTTCGGCGCGGGCAACCTGTTCTTCCCGCTCTCCTATATCTTCGGCGACATCCTCACGGAAGTCTACGGCTACGCGCTGGCGCGTCGTGTGATCTGGGCGGGATTTGGCGCCATGCTCTTTGCGACGGTGATGACCTGGGTCGTGCTCGCGCTCCCGGCTAGCCCGAACGAGCCCTTCAGTGCGCAACTGCAACCTGCGCTCGAGACGTGCTTCGGCGGCGGCTGGCGCATCGCCCTCGGCTCGATCATCGCCTTCTTCGTCGGCGACTTCCTCAACTCCTATGTGCTTGCGAAGATGAAGGTGCGCATGGGCGGCAAGCATCCCTGGGCCCGCTTCATCGGCTCGACCGTCGTTGGCCAGGGCGTCGACAGCCTGATCTTCTACCCGCTCGCCTTCATCGGCATCTGGAGCCCGCAGACGCTCCTCGCCGTGATGTTCGCCAACTGGGTCTTCAAGATACTCGTCGAGGTGGTGATGACGCCGGTCACGACGGTCGTCTGCGCCAAGCTGAAGCAGGCTGAAGGCGTCGATGCGTTCGACACCGATACCGATTTCACGCCTTTCAGCCTCAAGCGCTAAGCGCGGTACCCCCTTTCAGAGGCCTTTAATGGCCTCCAATCGGCCTTTCTGTCATAATTTCTAGGTTTTCCGACGAATCCATTGACAGCACCACCCGGGGCCAGCACAACACCCTCAGTCAATTTCACTCAGGTAAGAGCCTCCCTTATAAAGGACGCATCAGTCGCGAGGGCGACTAACGGAATCAGGATTCAAACTCTCCGTACCCGACCCCAGAGTCCCGTAGCTAGGACTCTGGACT
>CAIKWA010000073.1 GCA_903831005.1 uncultured Opitutia bacterium | reverse complement strand
GAGACCGCCGCGGCGAAGCCGAGGCCGTGGACCAAGCCGAAGACGGCCGGGACGATGAGCATCTGACGGTTGGTGGCGGTACCGCGATACGCCATCAGTCCGCCGAGCCCGATGGTGAGCGCAATGAAGGGTTCAATCCATGCACCCGGGTTGCCGACCCAGCCGAGTGCGACTGCACTGAGCGTGATGCTGTGGCCGAGGGTGAATACGAGGGAGCGACCGAGTGCCTGGCGGAGCGAGGCCGCGCCGAGGAACATCGCCAACATGAACAGACAATGATCCCAGCCGTCGGGCAGCACGTGGCCGAAGCCGTCGGCTAGGAGTGCGACGATGGTCTGATTGTCGGTGGCAACCGTGCCGTCGCCGATCTGGAATTCACCGGGTTCGTTTTTCGATACCGCCATGACCGTCTGGAATTCCATGCCCTTGCGGAGGTTCGTGAAGACGGTGCCCAAGGCGTCGGGGAAACGGAGTACGAGTTTCTGCGTGCCTGCGGGCACCGCTGCCGTGAGCTTCGCATTCATCATAACTGGGTAGCGATCGGCTTCACCTTGGCGGCCGGACTGCGCGAGAATCTGTTCAGCCGTCGGGAATGTTTCGATTTTCCATACCACAGGTTTGCCGTCGGCTTCGAGGCGGAGGCCGGCGAGGAACTGTTGCCGGCCTGGTTCGATGGACGAGGCCAGGCGCCCGGGCGTGAACATCAGCACATCGAGGTCCTTGATCGGTGCGTCCTTGGGCAGCTGGCCTAGGAGGAAAGAAGGCACGTCAAATTTTACCGTCAGTGCGAAGACGTTCTTCTCGTCGATGACGCCGATGCACGTGGCTTCCTTCCACTCGGGGTGGGCCCAGAGAAGTGTCGGCAGGAGGGCCGAAAGCCAGAGCAGGAAGACTCGCCGCATAGGAAGTGAGTACGACGGCAGGCCGTCGCGTTCCAATCAAAACCGCTTACTTGGCTCCTTCTTCGCGGCGGGGCGGGCGTTTCTCTTCCTTACTGTCGCTGGCGCCGGCCGGGCGGGTGTAGAGCACGGTCAGATCGGCAGCGGCGAGAATCTTACCCTTCATGGCGGCGAGAAGCGGGTCGACCGTAATCGGGGTTTCGGCCTTGGAGAGGTCGGGCTTGGCGGAAAGGGCGAACAGCGTGAGGACATATTTCTTTTCGCCCGGACCTTTCGAGTGAGGCGACGCGTACTCGACGCGATGATGGACGGTGCTGATACCCATCTTGCCGAAGTCGGTGGCGTTCTTGGCGACGCTCGTGGTCTGCGGATTGATGTCATGCATGAGCCAGTAGATCTTCGTCTTACCTTCCGGATCGAGGTGGTGCATGATCAGCACCAAGCTCTGCGTGCCTTTCGGCATGCCGGTCCAAGCAAGGGGCGGGCTGGCGCTGGCGCCGTCGCCGGTGAATTCAACCGGAAGTTTCTCGCCATCCTTTACCGCGGGGCTGGTGAGTTTGAAGGTGCTATTCTTTTCGACTGGCTTGGCTGCCGCGACGGTGTCGACAGAGCCGGCAGGCGGGCCGCCTTTCCCTTTCCCCTTCTTGCCTTCAGCGGGTGCGCCGAAGGCCGTAAGGAAGCACAGGCAGGCTATCAGGGAGAGTTTACGCATGAGTTAATTATGCCAGAAAAGGCCTTAACCCAACATTAAGAGAGCG